>JAEURG010000156.1 GCA_016789345.1 Anaerolineales bacterium
CTTTGCAATCGTGTCAATGACTTGGTTATAAGTGAGAGCCTGTTTCCCTACAATGTTATAACTTTTGCCAATCGTTTTTTCATTTGATAAACAACTTACAACTGCTTGAGCAACATCGTCCACGAAAATGGGTTGCTGTAAATATTTTCCATCTCCAAAGATTGGGACAATGGGAGAAATTTTCATCAAGCGAATTAATCGCCACATATTTCTGTCTCGTGGACTGCCGTAAATCATCGTTGGACGAAGAATGGTGTATTTCAGTCCGCTGGATTCGATGGTCAATTCGGCGGCAACGCGAATTTTTTTGCTTGGTGCATTCAGTTGTGTAAAGATAGCAGTTGTGCTGATAAAAATAGCACGTTTGACGCCAGCATTTTTCGCGGTAGTAATAATCGAGTCTGCATGACCAAATCCAAGCGAAGCAATGTTGACGAGAGCATCCGCATTCGCGCCCTGCATGGCTTTAGATAAAGATTCAGAATCGGACAAGTCACCTGTTACCCATTCAATTTCCGGTTGTGGAAGAGATGAACGGTCACTGGATGGACGATACAAACAACGAACTTGATGTCCTTCTTTTAATAGCAAAGGAACCAAGCGTGAGCCTGTAAATCCAGTGGCACCTGTTACAAAAACTTTCATCCTAATTCTCTACCAAACTTTCAAGCAAAACCAAAGTTTCGTTCAACTTATCTTGTCGATTCAAATGTCCTACAAGAAATTGGCGCGCATTTAATCCCATTTGTTTGACGATCTCCAAATTATTTGAAAGGTCAAGGATTGTGCTTGCAAGTGCTTCATCATCATTGGGTTGGACGAATACACCACCATAAGAAGATTCAATTAATTCGCGGGTGATACCGTCAATGACTAATACAGTTGCACGTCCAGCCGCCATGTAGTCAAATACTTTGTTTGGGTACGTTGTGCGAAACATAGGAATATCTTGCAGGATTGCCAAACAAACATCTGCAGATGCAATGATAGTTGGCATTTCTTTTTTCGGTCTCACCCCTGCAAATATCACATTGGATAAGTTCAGTTTGTTTGCTTCGTTTTGTAAACGTTCACGTTCTTTTCCATCGCCAAACAAAACAAATCGAATCTTTTCGTTTTCATCCAATCGTTTTGCGGCGCGGAGAATTGTGTCAATGTCGTTGGCTTGTCCCAATGCACCTGCATATAAAACCACAAATTTATTTTCCAAAGATAATTCTTTACGAATTGATGAACCATCTATAGTTGGGTTGAACATGTCAATGTCTGTGCCGTAGGGAATATAAGTAATTTTATTTTCTGGCACATTTTTGTTAATCATGTATTCTTTGTAAGCAGGCGAGTTCACTAAAATGTGAGTCGCGCGATTATATAAAAACTTTTCAAGCCAACGTGCTAGCCAAATAACCAGTGGGTTTTTCAAGACACCCATACTGACACCAAACTCGGGCCATAAATCTCTTACTTCCAATAAAAACGGCTTACGCCGAATCAATGCAACGAACCATGCAGAAACTGCTTGAAAAATCGGTGGGGTTGTGCCAAGGATTAAATCTACATCTTTGACTTGAAGGGTTGTCCATACTGAGCTAAACATAAAACTAAAAAATGAAATCACCCGCCAAAAATAACTGTGATGCAAAGCGGGATAAATATACGAGCGCAAAATTTTTACCCCTTCAATATTTTGTTCAGCAAAAATTCCTTTTCGTTCAATGGTTCGTTTCCCCGTTTGGTAATTCAAGTCACTGGCGACGATGACGAGTTCATGTCCGCGAGTTTGCAAAAATTTTGCCATCTCAAAATGGCGGGTGTGACCAGGCTCGTCAGGTGAAACAAAGGCTTGATTGATTAATAGAATCTTCATGATTTGAAAAAATTCACAATTGTTTTTATTGTATTCATTGATTCAGGCAATGGAACAACCACCCAATCGTGAAATAACTCTTCGCCGATGATGAGTTGTGCATTTGTGCCATTGGAGTTTTTTAATTTTTCAGCAAATTCTACACAATCAGGGAAAAACACTTCATGCGTGCCAACAAACATCAAGATTGAACCGAGATTTTCTGTTGAGCCAAACATAGGCGAAACCATTGGATGTTTTGGGTCAACACTGCCTGCATACATTGAGCCCGCTTCTTTTAGATTTTTGAGCGAGAGAATTGCATCTTTCTTTTCAAACTCGCTGATTCTTTCATTGCCCATTGTTACATCTAACCACGGAGAGACAACGACAGTGTGAATTGGAAAAGGCGTAATGTTTTTTTCTCGAAACACTTGTAGCAAAGCAATGGCTAATCCCCCACCTGCTGAGTCACCGAAGAAATAAAATTTGTCGGTTGGGTTTTTACTTGTAATTTCTTTATAGGCTTGAATCACAACTCGATGTGTATCAATCACAGTCTTTTCAGGGGCAAGTGGATATTCGATGTATGAAACTTTGAATCCATGTTCCAATACGAAACGCTCGGCAAGTTTTCGATGTATATCTTGGCCTTCAATCACATACGCGCCACCATGTAGAAAAATAATATGGTGATTAGTATTTTCAGGCGGGGAAATCGTTATCACTTGATGCCCCTCAATAAACCATTCGTCCGTTTGCAGTTTTTTATTTATTTTAGATGGCGCAAACTCTCGCGTATTTCGTTTGGGTGTTTTGTAATTTACACGTTCAGATAGTTTTGCTAACTTGGCAATAAAAATAAATGTTCGAGAAAATAGGCTCATGGTTTCCTTTTGAAGTGATGATTATAAGTTAAATAAAAAGAATCTCGAAGCGAAACAGGTTGAGGTCAAGAATGAAGCGGGTTTATATCCAAAATTGCCTACGCGCAGTGATCAATCCTGATAGGGTTTGATAGAGTCTGTG
Source organism: Anaerolineales bacterium (assembly GCA_016789345.1). GTDB lineage: Bacteria > Chloroflexota > Anaerolineae > Anaerolineales > Villigracilaceae > Villigracilis. The sequence goes on from JAEURG010000156.1 coordinate 2,876, forward strand.
CATAAAATTACAAATGATGAAAGGAAAGCAATTATGGAAATTCCAAGACATTGGCGATTAAAGAAACAACGATACGGTTTGGTCGGTGAGGTTTGCCCTCATTGTGATTATAAAATTTTTCCGCCTCGTGACGTATGCCCAAACTGCGGTGATGAAGCGAAAGATTTGTTTACCTTCAGCGGCAAGGGCGAAGTGTATTCTTTTACAACAGTCTATGAAGCACCCGCTGGTTTTGATGCAAATGCTCCCTACACTGTGGCGTTGGTGAAATTGCAAGAAGGTCCGATGATTACGGCACAGTTAACTGATGTTGATAATGATGCCGTGCAAATTGGTATGCCCGTTGAAATGGTGACGCGTAAAATGCGCAACGATGGCGATGAACGTGGTTTGATTGTGTATGGGTATAAGTTTAGACCTGCAGTGGCTGGATAATTAGATTTGAAATTTGTTTGCCCTGCCAGACTCCTGGCAGGGCATTTTTTATAGGAAATTGGGAAAATGCCTCTTTTGGGGAATGGTAAAAAAGCAAAAATTCTAATCTTAAAATAGTTGACTTTAATTTTTTTCTATGTATAATGCGTTAAATCGGTAACGATACCGGTATCGTTCTCTATACGCAACAAAAAATACTGATATGCCAACCAAAAAACGTACGGTCACTATCCAGGATGTTGCAAAGAAAGCAGGTGTGTCTGTTTCTACGGTTTCGCGCGTGTTGAACGGAAAAGCAGATGTGGCGGGGGAAACGCAAGAAAAAATTCTCGGCGTTATTAGCAAATTGGGATACACCTCTAACCTTGCGGCACGCAGTATGCGTAGTCGTCGCAAAGATTTGCTTGGTTTGGTTGTGCCAGATATTGGCTTCCCCTACTCTATCGAAGTGATGAAGGGCATCAATCGCGCCATTGCCGAATCAAAGTTTGATTTGTTAGTCTATACCATGGGGGATGTTAAGAAATCTGGCGCAGTAATTCACGAACAGCATTACGTTTCATTATTAAATAACTCAATTACAGATGGTGTGATTATTGTGGCAAGTGCCGCCGCAGAATTTATTACCGATGCACCCATCATTGCCGTTGACCCACATGTTGTGAACCCTAGTTATCCGTCTGTGCAGGGTACAAATTATCATGGTGCACTAGATGTAATGAAGTATCTTTTAAATTTAGGACATAACCGTATCGGATTTATTTGTGGGAGGCCTGAAATTGCTAGCGCAGAAAGACGGCTTAAGGGATACAAAGACGCACTCAAAGAAGCAGGGATTGCAATTGATAAGAGCTTAATTACCGACGGAGACTTTACTACAAAATCTGGTTATATCTCTTCATTACATCTATTGAAATTAGATAATCGGCCGACTGCAATTTTTGCTGCAAATGATCAATCTGCATTGGGCGTGTATCAAGCCGCCGAAGAATTGGGATTACGAATTCCAGATGATTTATCTGTTGTTGGGTTTGATAATATCTCAGAAGCCAAGTTTGTAGGGCTGACGACTGTTGACCAATTTCTTTCAGAGATGGGCTATATCGCTACACAAATGCTCATCAAAATGGTTAACAATGAGAAGTTAGATGTTCAAGTACATAAAATGCCAACAAGACTTGTGGAACGCACTTCATGCCGAGCATTGGAGCCTGTTCATTGAGTAAGGAAGTGTGCGTTATATTTTTTATCTATGCCGGTAATGATACCGGCAAATATAAAGGAGGTGGTTTGTGGCGCAAGACAAAAATTAAATAGCAGGCCTTCCAAACCTTTTTGCGAAGAAGGAAGACCTGCACCAATGTGTGGAGATGACTCCGCACAGAATTAGTATAACTCATAAAAAAATAGATAAGAAGGAGAAGAAAATGCGTAAGTCACTTTTATCAATCTTAAGTTTACTCATGATTGCTAGTATGCTTTTAGCAGCATGTGGTGGTGGTGGTGCCCCTGCAACAGATGCCCCCGCTGACCAACCAGCCGCAACCGAAAGTGGAAGCGGAAGTTCAACCTCATCTGATAAGCAAGTGCTCAAAGTTTGGTCATTTACCAATGAAATTTTGACCATGGCAATTGCCTTTGAAGGTCAAAACCCTGATGTAGATGTTCAATTCACTATGATTCCGATGAATCAAGGTGAGTATCAGACAAAAATCAAAGCGGCAGTCGGTACAGCAGATGTCCCTGACGTAGTCGCATTAGAAGCGGCATTTGTCAAAGAATGGGTAGAAGCGGATTTCCTAGCCAATTTGAACGATTTGCTCCCATTAGCAGAAGAATTACAAACCTATCCTTCTGTAGTTCAAGTGGGTACCTATGAAGGTGTAACAAAAGGTTTTTCATATCAAGCCACTCCGGGTGCTTTCTTCTATCGCCGTAGCATTGCTCAAGAATGTTTGGGCACTGATGACCCAGATGAAGTACAGGCTTTGGTTAATGATATTGAATCATTCCTCGAAACAGCCGAAACCATCAAACAATGTAACCCGAACTATTTCACAGTTGGTACTTCTGGTGAGTTGTTCAATCCATTCCTCGCAAATCGCGCTCAACCATGGATTGTTGACGGTCAATTGGTGATTGACCCGAAAGTGGAAGAATATATTGATTTTGCTAAATTGATGCGCGATAACGGCTACGAATCACAAGCGAATCAATGGAGTGAAGGTTGGTTTGCAGGCATGAGCGATTCACTCGTTGGTGCAGATGGTCAACCGAAGAAAGTATTCAGTTACTTCTTACCCACTTGGGGCTTGCCATACGTTTTGATTCCAAATTCCGGCGATACTGGCGGTGACTGGGCAATGATTAACGGTCCACTAGCCTATCAATGGGGTGGTACTTGGGTCGGCGCAATGGCAGATAGCAAGAACCTAGATTTGGCAAAACAATTCGTCGCTTTCGTTGCTCTCAATGAAGAAAACCTCACCAACTGGGCAACCGGCGTATATACCAACGAATATTTGAAAGCCATTGACCCAACCGTTCCTGATGACCAAGCACAAGCCGCTGGTGACTTTGTTTCCAGCCAAGTAGTAGTGGAAAAGATTACTTCTTCATTCGATGGTTCTCCATTATATGAATGGCTTGGTGGTCAAAATAACTACGAAGCCTTTGGCTTAGCCGCACCAAACGTCAACGGCTCATTGTTGACTGGCTCTGATGATGCGATTCAACGCGCACTCGAAAGTTCACGTGACCAATACCTCAATGGTGAAATTGATAAAGCCACCATGTGGCAACAATGGTTAGATGTGCTTCGCAGTGAATTCCCAGATTTAGTACTCCCTGAACCGCCACAATAATACATAACAAAATGTGTGGGTCGGCAAATTGCCGACCCACACAAACTTTGCATTTCAAAAGGAGTTGTAATGAGATATACAAAAATCAATCGCAATTATTATGGGTATTTTTTCATTGCCCCATTTATTATCGCATTCCTCATTTTTGGTTTGTATCCTGTTTACAACACCTTAGCACTTAGTTTTACAGATTACACGCTGATGACACGCTCTGGAAAAAATATAGGTTTCCAGAATTTTCAAGCTTTACTTGCAGACCCGCTCTTTTTGAAAGCAATTGGAAATACATGGCTGATTTGGATGTTGAATTTTATTCCGCAAATCGGTGTGGCACTTTTGTTATCTGCATGGTTTACAAACAATCGCTTAAAAATTAAAGCAGTTGGAATTTGGCGAGCTATTTTTTACTTACCTAACCTGATTATGCCAGTGACGATTGCAGTGTTGTTTAATGCCCTTTTTTCATTTTATGGACCTGTTAACCAAATCATGGTCAGAGCGGGGTTTATGAGTGAAGCCATGCACTTTTTACAGAATGTAGAAGTAACCCGCGCTATTGTTGTATTCATTCAATGGTGGATGTGGTTTGGGCAAACCATTATTATCGTCATGGCTGGCATGACTTCTATTCCTGTCCATTTATATGAAGCCGCTATGGTAGACGGCGCTACCGCCGCACAAATGTTTCGGCGCATCACGCTTCCTTTACTAAAGCCAATCTTGATTTATATTTTCGTCACATCGCTAGTGGGTGGTATGCAAATGTTTGATGTGCCATATCTGATGACTGATGGTAGAGGCGCACCAAGCAATTCCATTATGACCAACAATATCTTAATGTATATGAAATTCTCAAGTAGTAGAGGTCATATCGGCGCGGCATCGGCAGTGGGTGTCTTAACTTTCATCATGACAACTATCTGTGCATTGGGTATCTTTTTCTTCCTACGCGACAGAGATGATTCAAATTTTGATAAAACTGTCAAAAGATGGTCTTCGTTTTTCAAAAATAAAGAGAAAGAGTAGGTAGCCATGTTAAAAAACGACAAACTTAACCTGATGATAATGCGAATTTTCGTATATATCGTTTTATTCTTTATCCTCATTCTCGTCATTGTTCCTATTTGGTTGTTGCTGGTGAATGCAACTCGCTCAACAGTAGAAATTCAACAAGGTTTAAGTGCCTTACCTAGTACTCATTTGGTAGATAACTACAAAATTTTACTTGGCAGAGGGCTAAACATTACTAAAGGATTTTCAAATAGTCTATATGTATCTGCCGTATCAACAATACTTACTGTGTATTTTTCCATGCTCACAGCGTATGGAATTGTAGTGTACGATTTCAAAGGCAAAAAACTATTTTCAAATTTTATTCTTGTACTGGTAATGATTCCGATGCAACTCACCATCATTGGTTTCTTCCAATATATGTCTAGATTGGGTTTGACAGATAATTACGCCTCATTAATCTTGCCGATGATAGCGAACGCCGGTGGTGTATTCTTTAGCAAACAGTATTTTGAATCTATGTTGATTCAAGATTTGATAGATGCCGCCCGTATTGACGGTGCCAGTGAATTAAGAATTTTCCATTCCATTATGTTGCCACTGGCTGTGCCAGGCGCCGCAACTCTGGGCATCTTTGCATTTGTTGCCTCATGGAATAACTTTTTCAGCGCCTTCGTTTTGATTACATCATTAGATAAATACACCCTTCCAATGTTAGTCAGAACGCTACGCGGCGATATGTATCGCACAGAATACGGTGCAATTTATCTTGGTTTGGCGCTCACCGTCGTACCTGTCATTATTTTATACGCACTATTTTCACGCTACATCGTCAGCGGTATTGCTATGGGCGCGGTGAAAGAATAACAGAGGTTAACACGGACGACATGCGCTATGGCTACTTTGACGATGCAAATCGTGAATATGTTATTCAACAACCAAACACTCCCCTACCCTGGATAAACTACCTCGGGTCTGAGGAATATTTTGGGATTATTTCCAATACAGCAGGCGGATATTCTTTTTATCAAGATGCACGCCTAAGACGACTCACTCGTTATCGTTATAACAACGCACCACTAGATGCAGGTGGGCGTTACATTTATCTACGCGATGACGAGCCTTCAACGCCTCATTCTGGACCTGTATTCTGGTCGCCGAGTTGGCAACCGACTCGCACCCCATTAGATAAATACGAATGCCGTCATGGAATGGGATATTCCATCATCACTTCCGAAAAAAACGGTATTGAATCTTCCACACGATATTTTGTTCCGCTTGGGGAAAACCTTGAAATTTGGGAGCTGACTCTCACCAATCATCGTGATAAGACTGCAAACATTTCTGTTTTCTCAGCCATTGAGTTTAATCTGTGGGACGCAATGGATGATGCCTCCAACTTCCAACGCAATTATTCAATTGGTCAAGTTGAAGTCTTAGATGGGGTGATTTATCATAAAACAGAATATCGTGAACGTCGTGACCATTTTGCGTACTTTGCTTGTTCAGAATCATTAGCAGGCTTTGATACGCAACGCGAAGCCTTCTTAGGTGCATATCGAGGCTGGGATTCACCTCAGGCAGTAGAAACAGGTCAAACGTCAAATTCTGAGGCACATGGTTGGCAACCGATTGCAGCACAACATGTCAAAGTCAAATTGAAAGCAGGGGAACAGAAAAAAATCATTTTTATTTTGGGCTATCACGAAAACCCAAAAGATAAAAAATTTGACCCGCCAAATTCACAAATCATAAATAAAAGTTTGGTCTTACCCACTATCAAAAAATATCTGCAAGCAAATGTTGTGGAAGATGCGTTTCAATCTTTGAAAAAACATTGGGATGTTTTGTTGAAAAAGTTTGAAGTAACTACACCTGACCAACATACTAATCGTATGGTCAATATTTGGAATGCGTATCAGGTGATGATTACGTTTAATATGTCGCGTTCAGCTTCATATTTTGAATCAGGCATTGGGCGTGGCATGGGCTTTCGTGACTCGAATCAAGATTTGCTAGGCTTCACGCACATGATTCCTGAACGGGCGCGCCAAAGAATTTTAGATTTAGCCGCAACACAATTACCCAGTGGTGGTGCCTATCATCAATATCAACCACTAACAAAACGTGGCAATAACGATATTGGTGGTAATTTCAATGATGATCCTTTGTGGTTGGTTTTAGCGGTTTCTGCTTATTTGAAAGAAACTGGAGATTGGGGAATCTTAAATGAAGCAGTGCCTTATGATAATCAAGCAGGTTCTGAAGAACCATTGTATTGTCATTTAGAACGTTCCATTCAATATACATTAGACCGTTTAGGTTCACATAACTTGCCTCTGATTGGTCGCGCAGATTGGAACGATTGCTTAAACCTAAATTGTTTTTCAGATACGCCCGGACAATCTTTCCAAACTACTACTAATAAAGATGGCAAAGTTGCCGAGAGTGTTTTCATTGCCGGTTTATTTGTTTTAGCGGCAAAAGAAATGGCTGAATTGGTTGACAATTATTTGAAGATTGCAACTGTAAACATTAAACCTGCAAATTTTTATCGTGAAGCCGCTTGTGAAATGGAAAAAGCAGTTTGGTCTGCAGGTTGGGATGGTGCTTGGTTCCGCCGTGCTTATGATGATTTTGGAAATGTATTAGGTTCGCAAGAAAATGAAGAAGGCAAAATTTTTATTGAACCGCAAGGCATGTGTGTGATGGGCGGTTTGGGTGTTGAAGATGGGCGCGCTATTCAAGCCCTAGATTCTGTTGAAAAACATTTGGCTACGCCACACGGAATCATTTTGCAACAACCTGCATTTAGTAAATATTATTTGCACTTAGGTGAGATTTCATCTTATCCACCTGGCTATAAAGAAAATGCGGGAATTTTTTGTCATACCAACCCATGGATGATGATTGCAGAAACAAAAATTGGTCGTGGTGATAAAGCACATGATTATTATTTACGCATCAATCCATCCAAACGTGAAGAGATTAGTGAAGTACATAAATGCGAGCCTTATGTATATGCACAGATGATTGCAGGTAGAGATGCACATACACATGGCGAAGCAAAAAATTCATGGCTCACTGGCACTGCCGCATGGAATTATGTTGCCATCACGCAATGGATTTTAGGAATCCGCCCGACGTATTCAGGTTTGCAAGTAGAGCCAGTAGTTCCATCCAATTGGGAAGGTTTCAAAGCAACGCGAATCTTTCGAGATGTGCAATACGATATCGAAGTGAAAAGAAAAGGTTCAGGAAACAAGATACAGCTAGAAGTAGATGGGAAGCGGATAGACGGGTCAATCATCCCTTTTTCATATATTAAAAATGTTCATGTGATTGCATATTTAGGTGAATAGAGGAAATTATCGTGACTGATATCAATAAGAAATTCCCGAAAGATTTTATTTGGGGTGCGGCAACGGCATCCTATCAAATTGAAGGTGCATATAACGAAGATGGCCGTGGAGAAAGTATCTGGGACCGTTTTAGCCATACACCGGGTAAAACGTTAGATGGTGATACAGGTGATGTGGCTTGTAATCATTATCATCTGTGGCGTGATGATATTAAGTTGATGAAAGGGCTTGGATTACAAGCGTATCGTTTTTCTATTGCTTGGCCCCGTATTTTGCCAAGTGGTACGGGTAGCATAAATGAAGCAGGTATTGATTTTTATAGCAAACTTGTTGATGAATTGTTGGAAGTAGGTATTAAACCCTACGCCACTTTATATCACTGGGATTTGCCACAAGCCTTGCAAGATAAAGGTGGCTGGCCCGCTCGCATGGTGGTAGATGCGTTTGTTGAATATACCGATGTGATTACGCGTGCATTAGGTGACCGTATAAAAGATTGGATTACATTAAATGAGCCGTGGGTCAGTGCGTTTGTTGGATATCAAGATGGACGCCATGCGCCGGGGCATACGAGTCAAGACGAAGCCATACTTGCTTCTCACCATCTACTTTTATCTCACGGACGCAGTGTGCCGGTCATTCGTAATAATGTGAAAGATGCAAATGTCGGCATTACATTAAATCTAACGCCAAAAGTACCTGCTTCCCCTAGCATTGCAGATAAAAAAGCCGCCATTTGGGAAGATGGTTATGTTAATCGTTGGTTTTTAGATCCAATTTCCAGTCGTGGATACCCAGAAGATATGGTCAAGTCTTATAACAAAGACATGAGTTTTGTTCAGCAAGGCGACATGGATGAGATTGAAGTTCCAATTGACTTTTTAGGAGTCAATTACTACACCCGCAATATTGCTCGTTCGCAAGTTGTACCTGAAAAAGAAAATCTTCCACAAACAGTATTTCGTGAGGGTGAAATCACTGAAATGGATTGGGAAGTGTACCCACAAAGTCTGTATGATTTGTTAGGACGTTTACGCTTTGAATATAACTTCCCTTCTATTTATATTACTGAAAACGGCGCGGCATTCCCAGATGAAGTGAATGGGGATGGTGAAGTCCATGACCCATCACGTGTATCTTATATTCAGACACATTTAGAAAGTGTAAATAAAGCCATTCAAATCGGCGTGCCTGTGCATGGATATTTTGTTTGGTCTTTGTTAGATAATTTTGAATGGGGATTTGGTTATTCAAAACGCTTTGGCATTGTGCATGTTGACTATAAAACACAAAAACGGACTCTCAAGTCTAGTGCTAAATGGTATCAAAATAAAATTCAGGAAAATGTATAAATGAGCAAAACAGTTGAAACCGAACAAGATTTATATTTAGATACATCTCGCCCACTGACTGAACGTGTAAAAGATTTAATCAGCCGCATGACATTGGATGAAAAAGTCGGCTTGATGAATCATCCAGCACATGGCATTCCGCGTTTGAACATCCCTGCATATAACTATTGGAGCGAAGCCTTACACGGCGTGGCGCGTAACGGACGTGCAACTGTCTTTCCGCAAGCCATTGGTATGGCGGCAACTTGGAATAAAGAATTGATTTATAAAGTTGCCACAGTAATTAGTGATGAAGGACGTGCGAAATATCACGCCGCATTAAAACGCAATGGATATACACAACAATATCAAGGATTAACTTTTTGGTCACCAAATATAAATATTTTTCGTGACCCACGTTGGGGACGTGGACAAGAAACTTGGGGCGAAGACCCATTCTTAACAGGTGAGATGGCGGCTGAATTTGTAAAAGGTTTACAAGGCGACGATCCGAAATATCTCAAAGCGGCGGCTTGTGCAAAACATTATGCCGTTCATTCTGGACCTGAAAAAGATAGACACACATTCAATGCCATTGTCACAAAACGCGAGTTATATGACACTTACTTACCCGCTTTCAAAAAATTAGTCACCGAAGCAAAAGTTGAATCAGTCATGGGTGCTTACAACAAAACCTTAGATGAAGTATGCTGTGCCAGTAAATTATTGTTAGACGATATTCTGCGTGGCGAATGGGGATTTGAAGGTCACGTTGTATCAGATTGTATGGCACTGTCAGATTTTCATCTCAATCACAAAGTCACGAAAGATGCGGCTGAATCAGCGGCACTGGCTTTACAACGCGGCTGTGACTTGGGATGTGACCACGTCTTCAATGAAATTCCCGAAGCCATCAATCGTGGATTAATCACCGAAGCAGATGTTGACCGTTCACTGGAACGAACATTAGGCACAAGATTCAAACTTGGTATGTTCGACCCACAAGAAGATGTTCCGTTTGCATCTATCTCACCTGAGATTGTTGCTTCCAAAGAACATCGTGAGTTAGCATATCAAACTGCAACACAATCAGTCGTGTTGTTAAAAAATAAAGACAATATTCTTCCCATTAAACCATCTACAAAAAAGATTTATGTCACAGGTCCCACCGCCGCCAGTATGGAAGTTCTGCTCGGAAATTATTATGGCTTCAATGAAAAAATGATTACGATTCTAGAAGGCATTACAGGGCGCATTCCTGAAGGCATGGGCATGGAATATACAGCCGGTGCAAATATAAAACATCCGCGCGAAATTAAACATACATGGGCACCACAAATGGCACAAAGCGCAGATTTTGCAATCGTGTGTGCAGGTATCAATTCATTTCTTGAAGGTGAAGAAGGCGAATCAATTCTTTCACCAGACAATGGAGATAGACAAAGTATTTCTTTACCACAGAGTCAAATTGATTACATCAAAGAACTTTCTATTCACGGAGTCAAAATTGTTTTGGTGCTAACAGGTGGAAGCGCCATTGCATTAGGCGAAGTGGAAGATATGGTAGATGCAATTCTTTTCGTTTGGTATCCGGGCATGGAAGGCGGCAAAGCCATTGCTGATGTTTTGTTTGGTGATGTTTCTCCAAGCGGCAAACTTCCAATTACATTTCCAAAATCATTAGACCAACTCCCCGCCTTTGATGATTACAGCATGAACGGTCGCACTTATCGTTACATGACTCAAGAACCTTTGTATCCATTTGGATTCGGATTAAGTTATAGCAAGTTTGAATATTCCGATTTGAAATTGGATAAAAATAAAATTGCTCTAGGGGATTCACTTAACCTCAGCCTGACTCTGACCA
>JAEURG010000201.1 GCA_016789345.1 Anaerolineales bacterium
ATAACTCAAAGAAAATTTTAATACAAAAAAAATTTCTCATGCTAAAATTTTTGCATGAACACCCCACGCCCGCCCTGTTAATCCTTAATCCCCTTTGTAAATAAAAATCCAACACCCGACGACCTCGACGGTGCCTGACGCAACCGTCTATTTTCATTTAAGCGTGCTCGTGCGCCGCCCTCTCCAATTTGTTTTGACTCAACTCAAAAACAGATTGGAGAAAACAATGGAAACACTACAAGGAAAAAAATCCTTTGATATAGACTTTAACGAGTTCACGCTTCGACATCAAAACTACAACCGCCTCATCCTTGACCTCGGAACTGGTGACGGCAAATTCGCCTTTCACTTGGCTGATAACTTTCCAAATCACTTTGTTATTGGCTTAGATTCATGCCGCGAAAATTTACATGAATACTCGCGCGCAAACTTACCGAATTTAATATACATCATTGCGAATGCACAATCTCTGCCTTGCGAATTGCATGGATTAATTTCACACATCCACATCAACTTTCCGTGGGGAAGTTTGTTGCACAGTTTGTTAAACGGAGATTCAAATTTGTTTTGTGGGCTTGAAAAAAATTCGTCACCACACGCTTTGATTAATTTGAATCTCAATGCGGGTGCATTGAATGAACAAGGTTGGAGTCTGCCACATGGAGTTGACCAGATTGAAGTCAATTTGAGGCGGTTTGGTTGGCAAATAGAAAATCCGAAGGAGATGAATATCCAAGACTTGAAAAAATTTCCCAGCACATGGTCAAAACGAATTGCTTATGGTCGAGACCCTAGGTCCATTTCAATAAATGGCAGACTGATTAAATCAATTGTATAAGTAATATTAGAATTTGATTAGTTGTACTTGCATCTTTTTAAAAGCCTTATATAATGCGCCGAAAGTTAGGGAGTAGCCATGGCGCCAAACGCGTCATCAGTTGATCGTCATTACGGAATGTAAGTTCCCGGTCAACTGTAAGTGTATTCACACTACTGGCGAGACTATCACGAACGAAACCGTGGAGTCTCGCTTTTTGTTTTCCACGGATAATTTATATACATAAAGGAGAACAAATAATGGATATGCTTTGGCTATGGGTTGGGTTTAATATTTTCGTGCTTTTTATGCTTGCGCTTGATTTGGGTGTTTTTCACCGTAAAGCACATGTAGTTTCAATTAAAGAGGCTACAATTTGGAGTGCGATTTGGATTGCACTTGCCTTGCTTTTTAATTTGGGTATTTACTTGTTTTGGGGTCAGCTCGTACCCGATAGTACTTATTCAAATGGTCAGGCGGCACTTTCATTTTTCACGGGGTATCTTATTGAAAAATCTTTGAGTGTTGATAATATTTTTGTCTTCGTTTTGATATTTACATTCTTTGCTGTGCCTGCGGCGTATCAGCATCGTGTATTGTTCTGGGGCATTATCGGTGCATTGCTGATGCGCGGTGCATTAATTGCTGTTGGCGCGGCATTGCTCAAAGAATTCCATTGGATTATTTATGTGTTTGGTGCATTCCTCATTTTTACAGGCATCCGTATGGCATTACATCGCAATGAAGAGATGCACCCTGAGAAAAATCCGTTGGTAAAACTGTTGCGTAAGATCATGCCAGTAACAGATACTTATGAAGGTGACCGTTTTTTCATTCGTCGGGCAGGGAAATTAATGGCAACACCGCTTTTTTTGGTTTTGTTGCTAGTTGAAAGCACTGATTTGATATTCGCTGTAGATTCAATCCCTGCCATCTTTGCAGTGACTCAAGAACCATTCATTGTCTACACTTCGAATGTTTTCGCCATATTGGGATTGCGCTCCCTTTACTTCCTTTTGGCTGGCGTGGTGGATAAATTCTATTATCTAAAACTTGGGCTTTCTGTTGTTCTAGTTTTCGTGGGTATTAAGATGACTATCATTGATTTATACAAGATTCCTGTAGGCGTTTCGTTAGGTGTGATTGCCAGTATCCTTGCCATATCAATCGTCGCTTCACTGCTTCGTTCAAAGAAATTGACTGCTGTGAATGAAGTGGCTGGTTAAAGAAAATATCCCGCAGGTGTTTGCGCCTGCGGGATATTTTTATTTAAGTATTTTCACTACATTCCTTCCACTCGCCCCACTGACCCCACCTCCGCCGTGGACTCCACTTCCACACAGATATAAATTATCAATCGGCGTTTTGTGATTTGACCAACCTGGAATCGGACGCATGAACAAGAATTGATCGAGCATCAGTTGTCCGTGATTGATATCGCCTTCTGTTAAGCCATAGGTTTCTTCTAAATCTTTTGGCGTGATGGTTTTTGTGTTTACGATTGACGATTTCAGATTGGGGAAATATTCAGCCAAAGTATCAATTGCCAACTTTTCAACCTTTCCATTCTCCATGTTCCATGAACCATTCTTTAATTCATAAGGCGCAAATTGAAAATGGATTGAAACCGTATTTTCAGAAGTTGTGACTTCAAGATATGGCTTTTCAGAAATTTCGCCATATTTAGATGCATCATAAGCCTTTTCTAAATATTTGACAGTTGGCGCAACAACAGATGTTCCTTCAGGAATTCCATGATTCCCATTGGTTTGTAAATGGACCTTGGATATTGATCCGCGCATTTTGATGGATTGTGTATGCCAGACAAATTCAGGCGGCAAATCTTGTGCGCCGACGAGTTTTAGTAAAGTATGTTTTGGGTCTGCAGAAGATAGGATAATATCAGCAGAAATTTCTTCACCATTTGCTAAGACAACACCTTTAGCAATTTGATTCTCAATTTTAATATTTTTTACTTCGGCATCTGTTCTAATTTCACCACCAAATGATTTGACCGCATTCGCCAAAGCATTTGTAATTTCACCAATTCCCCTCACCCTTTGTCCCTCTCCCACTGGGAGAGGGGTTGGGGTGAGGGATAATCCACCGCGATTTAACCAATTATGGATTAACGTATACCCCGTTCCCGCAGACATGGGTCCAAGCGTGGAGTTATGAATTGCCACCGAAGCAATCGCGGCTCTGACAACTTCCGATTCAAAATATTCTTCCACCAACTCCTGAGCAGACATGGGCAATGCTCGGATAAAGTTAAGCATGTCTTTTCTACCCGCCAAACGTAGTTCGAGACCTAATTCCAATAATCCATAACCATCCTGTAGACTCATATTCTTTGGCAAACGCGGCATGATGGTGGCATACGCGGCATCTAAAATGCTTGCGGCTTTATCCATAAAGCGGACAAATTCACTCCAGCGACTTGCATCTTTTTCAGAGAATCGTTTTATGGATTCTTCATTAAGAATTAAATGATTGCCATCAGGTTGTAGAGAAATAAACGGCGGTCGAGTAGAGTGAGCGTTCTTCTCACTCGTACCGAGACCTAAATCTTTGATAATGTCAGGTCTTAAGGTTCCGCCAGTTTGCACAGAATCAACAGTGAAATTTTCGCCAAAAGATTCAGTCACAACAGAACCACCGACGATAGAACGGCGTTCAAGGACTAAAACTTTTTTCCCTTGCTTGGCAAGATACGCGGCGGCGACAAGTCCATTGTGCCCCGTGCCGATGATGATGGTGTTGTAGTGATTTGTCATTTATGATTCCTTTTATTCGTTATTAGTGGCACGAAAATCGCGGATTATTGATTTTAAATATGTTTCAGTCTATACTTTTATCGAATTTCTAAAGGTAGGATTATTTCTATGCCAAACTCTGAACATCTCTCAATTCTTGTACAAGGAGCTAGTGTATGGAATAAATGGAGGGATAAAAATCCTGAAATTATTCCTGATCTAGCAGACATAGCCATGTGGGAACTTGTCAAAGACAGAAATATGCAATATTTCAATCTTAACAAGGCAGATTTGAAAAACTCGGTAATTACTGGTATGGATTTGCGATTCATAATGTTAATTGAAGCAGATCTTACAGCCGCCAGACTCACTTCTTCAGCCCTTTCTCATGCTAATCTGTCCCATGCTAAGTTGGTTAAGACAAATATGGTTGAGGTAGATTTTGATGGTGCTCTTCTTACCAACGTTGATATGACAGGCGCTATTGCGAACAGTACACAGTTCGGGGATCTTGACCTCAGTACAGTTAAAGGATTGGAAAAAGTGGAACATGTTGGTCCTTCTACTCTTGGTATTGACACGCTCTTTCGTTCACAAGGAAAAATACCTGATGTTTTTCTTCGTGGTTGTGGTGTTCCAGAAATCTTTATTGAATACAATCGATCTCTAGTTGGTAAATCCATTCAATTTTTTTCCTGCTTTATAAGTCACAGTCATTATGACCAGCTCTTCTGTGAACGGCTTTACGCTGATCTCCAAGCAAATGATGTGCGGGTTTGGTACTTTCCCGAAGATGCAAAATGGGGAGAACCAGTTTGGGGTGAAATTGACCGTAGTATTAAGGACTATGACAAACTTATAATTGTATGTTCAAAACACTCCCTAACAAGTGGTCCTGTATTGAGGGAAATTGAGCGTGCATTGAATCGCGAAGATAAAGAGGGGAAAAACATTTTGTTTCCTATTACAGTTGATGATTACATCTTCGAAAGTTGGGAACATCCACGAAAAGCCGATATATTAGCAAAGGTTGTTGGCGACTTTCGAGGATGGAATCTAAATGCAGATAAATACAGTACGGCATTGAAAAAATTATTGGAAGCATTGAAACTTGATAAGTGACACAGGTTTCAGGCAAACCAAACTCCATTTCGCAGAATCAACTTCCAGTTAAGAATGAAGCGGGTTTTCATCCAATAACTAATCTCCATTCTCTGCTCTCTACACTCCATCCTTCAACATTTCTTTCGCGGCTAACATCCCAGCCGCGCCCATCACGCCGCCGCCTGGATGTGCCCCTGCCGCGCCGAAATAATATCCTTTGAGTGGTGTGCGGAAATCTGCCCATTGGGGTGTGGGGCGCAAGAAAAAGATTTGATGCAATAACAACTCGCCGTGAAAAATATTTCCGCCAGTGATGCCCGCGATGCGTTCGATATCTTTTGGCGAAATCACTTGCATGCCCACAATACATTTGCGAATATTCGGCGCATATTGCTCGATGGTTGAAATCACGGCTTCACCAAGTTCGTCGCGTTTCGCATCGTCCCAACCGCCTTCAATATCATACGGTGCATATTGCACAAAACACGAAAGCACATGTTGCCCAGGCGGCGCCATGTCGGGGTCAATCATCGAAGGGAAAATCATATCAAGATACGGACGTTTCGAAATTTGCCCATATTTCGCATCGTCATACGCGCGTTCAATGTAATCAATGCTTGGGCTGATTGAAACCGCGCCGCGATGTAAGGGCGAGTCGTGACTCGCCCCTACACGATATGGCAACGCCGTAAAGTTTGGCAATTCACTCAATGCGATATTGACTTTGCCCGATGAACCGCGTGTGCGGAAGTTTTGAATTGACGTGACAAAATCATCAGGTAAATATTTTTGTTCAACAAATTGCAGGAATGTTCTTTTTGGGTCAGCGGCAGACATGACGACTTTAGATTGAATCTCATCGCCATTTTCTAAGATGACGCCCACTGCGCTTCCATTCTTGACCTTGACCTGATTCACTGAACAATTGACTCTTATCTCCACCCCAAGCGCTTGCGCCGCGTTAAGAATGGAGCCGCTGACTCCGCCAGAACCATTCTTAGCAAAACCCCACGCCCGAAACGCGCCATCAATTTCGCCCATGTAATGATGAAGCAACACATACGCCGTTCCAGGTGAACGCGGACCTAAAAACGTACCAATAATTCCGCTGGCGGCTTTTGTTCCTTTGAGTGCATCGGTCTCAAACCATTCTTCCAACAAATCAG
The DNA here is from genome assembly GCA_016789345.1 of Anaerolineales bacterium. GTDB lineage: Bacteria > Chloroflexota > Anaerolineae > Anaerolineales > Villigracilaceae > Villigracilis. The sequence continues at coordinate 5,844 of JAEURG010000201.1, forward strand.
CAGATGATTGCGTGGCAAGTTTAGCAATCGTATAAAGTTCTTTTTCAGAAAGGCTTGCCGCAAATTGACCAACTTTTAATAAACCAAGCATGTCGCGGATACTTAATGATGATGGGTCTGGTGGAATCAAATTGATGATGGGCTTGATCGCCTTCGCCGCACGCGCCATCACACGCGCATATTCATCGTAGGCTTCCGCGTCCTTCGGTGAATGACGATACAACTCACGACGAGTCAAATCATGGTCATCCCACGCGGCGAGATAATCTCCGTTTTCCATCGGCGTGAATGTGCTTGGCAATGGAAGGATTTTTAATCCATGCTTTGGCAATTCCAAATCACGGATAATCTCTGGGCGCAACAAACTCACCACATACGAAAATTCTGTGAACTTGAACCCAGGGAAAATTTCTTCCGTCACCGCCGCCCCACCGACGATATGTCTGCGTTCCAGCACGACAACTTTCTTGCCTGCTCTTGCTAAATATGCAGCAGCGACAAGTCCATTGTGCCCACCGCCGATGATAATTGCGTCGTATTGATTAGATGTCATAAATGATTCCTTATATCTTTTATTGCCTGTAAATGCTGTTTGTTATATACTTTTGTCCATCAATTTCACTTATTTAAGGAAGGGTATATGCAGAACCGAACAAAAATAATTTTCCTGTTTTCTTTTCTTATCTTGATTTTTGTTGCCTTATCACTTTTCTTTAACTCAAATTCATTATCTGAAAATAATTCTTACCTCACACCTATACCTTATGAAACTGTAGTAGCATATAAAGAAAAATATCCAATAGATAGTAAATTTGAGGCAGTTATCATAGCCCAACGTTACTACATCACAGGCTCTCGTATGGAATTTACTCAAGGAGTTCCAAAAGTAACGTTAGTAGAGAAAATGAACCTTTCTGATGCTATAAAAATTTTAGGTCATAAAGATGACAGACCTGGAAACACAGATGTATGGCTTGTCGCTTTTGAAGGTCAATGGCAGATTTTGCCACCAATGTCGAATGAGTTATTGCCGTTAGAAATAGGTTGTATTTATATAGTTCTTGATGCAAATAATTCTGGATATGGTCATCTAAGTGCAAGAGACTGTATTTCACTGCAATGATTTGAATAGTTATTTAAATTCTATTTTATGCTCTCCTAGTTCTTCCATTCTGGATCATAAAACGGAAACTTGAAAACAATCTTGAAAATCAGTATAATAAAGTTATAAAAGCCGAAAGGCTTCTCCCATCTCGCGAAAAGTTGCCGATTGTGGCGACCTGCCCCCATCTATGTTGATGGACAAGGCTAGCGAGGTGGGTTGCTTTAACCATTGTATTCAAATATATCCAGCATTTTATCCTTGATGTAATCGTAGGCTTCATGGTCATTTTTTGAATCTCTACGAAGAATTGCCCCTGCTACCAAATCTGCAACTTGAATTAAATCTTCACTTCGAGAACGGCGAAAGAAAATCCTGCTGAATTCATGTCGAATTTCATGTGCTTTCAGCATACGTTTTAATTTTGCCAATGCAACTTCAGCAGAACCAACTTCATCTAATATCAAAGTTCCTTTTTCACGAAAATGCACAGGGATTCGGCTAATTAATTCTGCAACCATAAAAAGATAAAGTTCCATTCCAGTAAGTGCCCGCAGAGGTAATGCCATGGTTGTTTTATCTAAGACAATCGCCCATGCTTTAAATTCAGCACCTTGTAAAGCAACTAATGTTTTCTGACGAAGTTTTTCAGATGTTAGGGAATTGAAGTGAAATTCAAAACCTTGTTGAAAATTTTCTTGCTTTCGCAAATTTTCTAAAACTGCGCGAAGACCATCAGCATCCTGTGTCGCAACCACAGCAATGACAAAATAACGTGATGCACCTTTTTTGAAATTGAGACTCGCATCACCTGCTTCGTCACCTGCAAATGTAAAAGTAGCCATAGAATAATTTATTTTCTTTTCCATTCAGGTTCGTAGAAAGGAAGTTTCACCACCTTTGCAGGTGCATGTTGACGATGATGTTCGACTGTGATTTCCATTCTCACATCTGTACCCACTTCAAAATAAGGCTTCTGCAAATGTGCCAATGCAATATATCTTTTCAACACAGGTGACCATGTTGATGTAGAAGCATATCCAACTTGAACATTGCCAACAAAAACAGGCAAACTTCCGCGAACAGCCATGCCTGGAATTTGTGGAGGCAAGCCAACTTGTTTAAATATTTTTTCCATACCCACCCAATCTACTTCCAAGCCAACCATTTTCCATGCAGGACCTTCGCGCTTTTCTTTTTCCAATGCACGGCGACCAACAAAATAACCTTGTTTATCAAGAGCAACTGTCCAATCGAGACCTAATTCAAAAGGAGATGATTTTTGTGGCTCGATCCATGCATGAGTTGCGGATGTGTAATCTACATCCAACATAAACAAACCAGCTTCTACACGAGCCATGTCCATTGCCAAAATGCCAACAGGTGCAATGCCATAGTCCGCGCCTGCTTCCATTAACGCATCCCAAATCTTCAAAGCATCTTTTGCATCCATCCAAATTTCATAACCGAGGTCACCTGTATAACCTGTTCTTGAAATCGTGACCTCAATTCCTTTGATTTTATTTTTCATCAAGCGGAAATATTTCAAATCATCGATTTGAGTTTCAACAACTTTATTTAACACTTTTCTTGTGTTTGGACCTTGAAAACTAAGCGCGGCAATTTCATCAGTGACTTCGGTGATGTCCACTTCCATACCAACAGCATTCATGGATAACCAACGTAAGTTTGGTTCTGCCGCAGTTAAACGGAATATAGTTTCATCTAATCGTGAAACGGTTCCATCATCAATCATCTTGCCTTCTTCGTCACACCAGCCTGTATAAGCGACTTGTCCCACCTTCATTTTGCGGATGTCTCTTGTGGTGACGCGATGCAATAAGTTCGCCGCATCTTTGCCTTTGATGACATACTTAATCAACGGCGAGACATCAATCAATGCCGCTGAATTGCGGATTGCCCAATACTCTCGGTCTAGTACATGCTCATACGAGCCGACAACAAAATATCCCGCCCACTTGCGCCAATTCTGTGGCTGACATAACGCGGATGTTCTTTCATGGAATGGTGTAGTTTTGAGATTGAACATAAACTCCTAAAAAATGACGATGGACGGTAGACGGTTGACCGTAAATCATCACACGGTCTACTGTCCACTATCTACGGTCTGTTGAAATATTCGGCTGGCGCGAAGAATACTAACAAGGTCAACTCTTCTTCAATGGAATGAAATCTGTGTTCCACATTTTTCGCTACATAAATAATTGACCCTGCACTTACATCTTTATCTTCATCTGCAACTTTGATTTTCGCTTTGCCACTCACTACATAATAAACTTCATCCTCTGTATGTGGACTTTGCATGTCAATGCTGCCAGCAGGAAGAACATAAAGTCCCATGCTGAGGTCTGGGACTTTGAGAAATTCAAGATAGGCTTGATTGCTTGATTCTCTTTGTGAAATAAGGTGGGCGAGTTCGTAGGCTTGCATGATTATTGCCTTCCCCCTCTCCTTTTAGGAGAGGGCAGGGGTGAGGTCAAAATTATATATAATTTTACCCGCCTTGTTCAAAATCAAAAAGAAGCAAATTAATACAAAACATCAGGCAATTTTGCCTGATGTTTTGTATTTCCATGAATTATTAACGAATAGACGCGAGAAAATCCATCAGCAATTGCTCATCCCAACCTGAGATATGACCTTGTGCCATGAAAAGTGTCGGTCCAAGATTGCCTTGAAATACACCAGTCCACTGACGCATTTTCGCATCTTCACTGACAGTGATGGTTGTTACTTCACCTTTGATAGTGGTTTCAAATGAACCAACGATTGGCAAATTGACTCCAGGCTGACCACCTTGTTGTTGTGCGGCATTTCTTAATTCTTCTTCCATTTTTTTGTTATCACCAATTGTCACTCCGCTATATTGCACTAACATAATGCTTGGTAAATAGCCATTCTTTTCAGGGACAATTGAGACCATATCATAAAAAAAGATAGACATACCCGCCGCTAACTCATACTCTGGTGGCAAATCAAATGTGGCAATATTTTCTCGTACTTGTGATACTTCTGAAGGCTCAATATTAATTCTTTTATCTACTTCTTTACTTAATCCCCAAATCACAACCCCTGCCATCAGCGTAATAAAACAACACAATACAAGAATTATCCCAACGGTAATGATTGTTCTTTTGGTGTTTTCATTCATCAGAAGCCTCCAAAGTTTGTTTTACTTTGCATTTCGGCTGTTAAGTTCCATTTCCATGAGGATTCGTAAAATATGAGCCAATGCTTTAAGTGGAAAGTAAATGAGGGCAACATCTAGACCAGTGCCTAAAAGTGTTAGGAAAAAATTAAAAAAAGTAGAAACATCAAGCAGAGAGATTTGACCTAGTATTAGGGACGGAATAATATAAGTGTTTGAAAGATTTTTTATAAGAGTAATTAATACGGCTACATTAGCTAATTTATTGATATTATCTTTTATAGATAGTACTTCTATAACATCATACAACTTGGGCTGGTTTATATCATCAAGTAATTTCTCTTCCCAATCTTCTATAACTTCGTTTTCTTCACGCACTTGAGCCTCCTTGTTTATCTCGATAATTAATATCAGTTTCAACAATCATATAAAGCCCAAGCGAAACTCCTTTTAATACAACGTAATATATTGTGCCTGATAACAAATAATTAAGAATATTTGAGCCAATATTAGTTATGAATTGAAAAGGATGAAAGAATATTTGTTCATAATAATCTAAAAAGCCCGCGGTTAAATTTATTGAATTAAACTTTTGATAAAAGGCGATATCTCTTGGGATTACCAAAATTGCTAAGGCAATATAAAGTAGTAAGGCTACCCATGCTAATTTTTTTGCCCAACCAGCAATACTTAATAACCTGTCTTGATTTTCTGTTAATACATATTCTCGTTCTAGTTCGTTCATGGATTCCTCCTTCATAGAATTTATTGTCAAAATATATCATATGAAACAAAGACTTCCGAAGTCTTTAAGATTTTGGAAGTCTCAGTGCCACCACTTCATTCCAAACCAAAATTGCCAAAAGAAAAACATAAAACGCTGCGCCTTTAAGTGCAAAGGCTGGAGCGGCTAAACATAAAGTTAGCCAAGTATAAAAAGATAAACTTTTCCATTTATCATCAATGCGAAATGCAAAACCTAAGATAATCATAGCGGGGAATAATGTTAGCCCAAGCAATACAAAAGATAAATCATGTAAACGACCATGCCAAGTGGATGGAGTTTCTCGAATGGTGGGGTCTGTGGTGAAGGCTAACATGGCGAGTGCGACTCCAGCACATGCTAAAAGGGTGGCACCAAGCCGAGATGCGAAAACAGGCTTCAAGTCAAGAAAGAGGCGATAGGCAAAGAGAGTCATCAAACATCCGCTGATGATAAATGTCGCGGTCATTATCCAGCCGAATCTGCCAAGTGCTAAGCCACTGGGCCAATCAAAGGTTGGGTCGTTAATTGGATGCCAACCTAATGAAAGTAAAAAATCATATTCAACGATTGTGAGAATTGTAAGCACGCTTGCAAATAAAATGGGACCAAGTAAGATTATTTTTTTCATAAGTTAATGATAACAAAATAATAACAGCCCCGTAAACGAGGCTGTCTTTTTCTTTACAAGTTCAGGGCTGGAAATTTTTCTAGTAACGATTCTGTCCGTCGCCGTTACGATTTCGATTTCCGAAATTTCGTTTCGGTCGTTCTTCGCGGGGTTTGGCAACATTGACAGTGATAGCCCGACCCATAAAATCTTTGCCATGTAACATGTTAATGGCTTTTTGCGCTTCATCGGATGTTTCCATTTCAACGAAACCAAATCCTTTTGCGCGTCCTGTTGCGCGGTCTGTAATCAATGCAACAGATTTGACGTTTCCAGCCTGACTAAAGTGCTCCTTAATTTGCTCTTCTGTCGCGGCGTACGGTAGGTTGCCTACATATAACCTAGTTTCCATCTCTTCTCCATTTTGTGTGACGCTCCAGCCTGAACGCGATTAAAGTGTATCATGTTTTTTTATTTGATAAAAACCCGCTTCTTGCATTATTTGTGATTGGTTTTTGCTCTTCAATATTTTTTTGTCTGACAGTTTTAGAACACAAACGGAATCATCGCCTTGACCTGTTTCGGAAAATTTGCAAATTTTTCACGATACCATTTCAACGTCACCAAACTTCTGGCACATAAATACGCGATAATCATTCCTAAAACTAATAAGGCTCCAAGGTGACGAGAAAATAAAAATATTCCAAGCCATGTGAAAACTTCAAATAAATAATGCGGGCAGACCACATACTTGAATAATCCGCCTTTGGGAATGACATATGCAAGTGAATCTTTTCTCAAATCTGCTAGAATTTTGTGGTGAATAAAATTTCCGATATTGCCTACAATATAGAAAACAAATCCAAGCATGAACAAAACATCAATTGAATGTAGAGAGTTACGATTCAAATACCCAATATAAAACGAAGCGAAAGAATAAAAGAAAGCAATTGAAATCGTAGTACTTAATCCAGTTGGACCTGAATACTTATGCAGAAACAAAGATTCAAAAACGCGTTTCGTAAAATGTAACCCAATCGATGCAACGACAATCCATTGAATCAAACTTGCATTTTCTAAATAATCTCTTGCTGAAAAATATAAAGCCACGATTGGTGAGAAATATAAAATGAACATCCCTAAGCGTGTAGGGATTCCACTGTCAGTACGGAATTTGCTATATTTCAATAATCCATTGCCATAATATATGGCAGGTGCTGTGACGATTGCACCAATCACAAGAATGCTATAAAAAATAATGTTGGAATTCGTCCATTCGGGGAAAATCATAGTGAGTAAATTATAATGTCTTTGTGAGCCTCAAGGAGTATCTAATTTCAAGAGTTACAATCCTTTGCCACAGAGAGCGCAGAGTTCTCTGAGAAAAAACCTCAAAAATCTCTGTGGACTCTGTGGCTTACATTCTTAATTAGACTTGCTCAATGACATTAGGAGAAAACATATGACCTACACAAACATCTTAACTGAAACGCGCGGAAAAGTTGGCTTGATTCAATTGAATCGTCCGCAAGCCATGAATGCCTTTAACTTAGCCATGCTTACCGAAGTATTTGATGCACTCGAAGCATTTGATAAAAATGAATCCGTTTTTGCAATTGTTGTCACAGGCAATGAAAAAGCCTTCGCCGCTGGAGCAGATATTAAAGAAATGGCTGACCAATCTTATGTTGAGATGCTAACAAGCGGGCATGTTGAAATTTGGAATCGGATTCGAGATATTAAGAAACCTGTTATTGCGGCAGTCTCTGGTTATGCGTTAGGTGGCGGATGTGAATTTGTTTTATCTTGTGACATGATTATCGCTAGTGAATCTGCGAAGTTTGGTCAACCTGAAATTACGATTGGAGTTATCCCCGGTGCAGGTGGCACACAAAGACTCGCTCGTTTGCTTGGAAAACATTTAGCAATGGAAATGGTGATTAACAATCGCACACTTTCTGCAAGTGAAGCATTGCAATTCGGTTTAGTCAATCGCGTTGTGCCAGTAGAAGGTTATTTAGATTCCGCAATTGCTTTTGCAGAAGAAATTGCATCACGTGCACCATTAGCAGTTCGTATGGCAAAAGATTCGGTCAATGCCGCGTTTGAAACTACTTTAACTGAAGGCTTAAAAGTGGAGAAACGAAATTTCTATCCGCTTTTTGCAACAGAAGACCAAAAAGAAGGAATGAAAGCGTTTGTTGAGAAGAGAAAAGCAGAATGGAAAGGGAAGTAGTTTTAATTTGATTCGTTGGTTTACAAAAGAGATTGTTATTCACACGCTTTTGATTCTTGTTGGATTGGCAACCCAAATGCTTCATAGACTGGGACTCCATCCCATTCACTTGGAATTGGTAAATTCAAAGCATACGCGGCAGTCGCGGCTGTATCTACTGTATTGATTTTAGAAATTAATTGCTTCGGCTGAATGCCTGCACCAGAAGCAATCCATGGAATGGTCATATCTTCTGGATAACCAGAAGTATGCGAGTTACCTAACCCGCCATGGTCAGCAGTAATGATGATAAGCGTTTCATTTCGTATGCCTCTTGCATCTAATTCTGCGAGAATTTTTTCAATGGCTTGGTCTGCTCTGTAAATTACACTTAATTGTTCGCCTGATAACCACCCATAGACATGACCCATATCATCTGTTGTGGCAAAGTGAATAAATAACAAACGAAAATCAGTGGGAAAGTTTTGAATTAAATTTTCTGTAACAATTAAATCACGGTCATTAATGAATTGATAAACATCAGTGCTAGCAGGTTCAGTCACTTGACGAAGTTTTTCTTTTCCTACAAACATTGCGGTTTGCATCCCTGCCGCATGAGCAAGGTCAAATATATCTGTGCCGAGCGCGAATCCATTTTCGGGAATGTAATCATTCCAATCTACACCATGTTTATCTAAACACATTCCAGTTAACATAGAAGCATGTGCGGGCAATGTGGCGCTTAATCGAATCGTTTTTGCATTTAATGAATAAGCCGATGATTCCATTAACTTCATCAACGTTGGCATGGGCGCAAGTGAAATGGCATCGGGGCGTAACCCGTCAATAGAGAGAATCAACACGCGGCGAGCAAGAGGTGTTGGTGTCCCCAAAGGGGATGCTATATTTGTAAAAGTTGGTTGAGGGGATGGCGTTTGTGTAAGTGTAGAAGTTGTTGTAAAAGCGGGAGTTGGGGTTAAGATAACATTTGTAGATTGACACGCAAATAGAAATAAAAAAAGAAGCGGTAAAATTTTTTTCATCTATTGCATGAATAAAAATATAGTCACACCTAATGCAATACATCCAACTACTAAACCAATTGCAATAAAAAACCATGTGGCAATGCTTGGACCTTTA
>JAEURG010000218.1 GCA_016789345.1 Anaerolineales bacterium
CTTGTTTGAAGACTTTATCAAGACCTTCTTGTTCGGCTTGTTTCTTTACATCTTGTGAGCCGGGCACAACCATCACACGTAAACCATCAGCTACTTTTCTATCTTTCAAGAATGAAGCGGCGAGACGTAAATCTGAAATTCTTGAATTGGTGCATGAACCGATAAAGACCACATCTACTTTTTGACCTAACAAAGATTGACCAGGTTGTAAGCCCATATACGTCATTGCTTTTTCAAAAGCGGCTTTTTGTGACGACTCTGTAAATGAATCAACTGTTGGAATTCGGTCTGTGATTTTCATACCCATGCCTGGATTTGTTCCATAAGTAATCATCGGTTCAAGTTCAGAGGCGTTGAGTATGATTGATTTATCATACACAGCACCTTCATCACTTGGAAGTGCTCGCCATTTTGCTACTGCTTTATCCCACTCTTCACCTTTGGGTGCAAACTCACGACCTTTCAGATACTCAAATGTTGTTTCGTCTGGAGCAATCATGCCTGCTCTTGCGCCACCTTCAATAGACATATTACAAATCGTCATGCGTTGTTCCATCGTTAATGAACGAATCGCTTCGCCTGTGTATTCAAAGACATGACCTGTTCCCCCACCGACTCCTATCTTGGCGATTAAGGCGAGGATGATATCTTTGGCTGAAACACCTTTTGCGAGTTGACCATCTACTCGAACTTCATACGTCTTTGGTTTCTTTTGTAACAAACATTGAGTTGCTAACACATGTTCAACTTCAGATGTTCCAATACCAAATGCTAATGCACCAAATGCGCCGTGAGTTGCAGTGTGGCTATCTCCACAAACAATGGTCATGCCGGGTTGTGTGCGACCAAGTTCAGGTCCAATGACATGCACAATGCCACGATGTGGGCTTGTCATGCCGTGTAATGTGATTCCAAAGTCAGAAGCATTTTTTTCCATTTGCTTGATTTGAGCGGCGGCCATTGCGTCAGCAATCGGAACATCTATCGGCGTGGTTGGAATCGAATGGTCCATTGTCGCCAATGTTTTATCAGGTCGGCGGACTTTTAATCCGCGAGTGCGAAGCCCTGTAAAGGCTTGTGGAGATGTCACTTCATGAACCAAGTGCAGGTCAATATAAAGAACCGCTGGAGCATCTTCTTGTTGTGTTACAACATGGGAATCCCATATTTTTTGAAATAGTGTTTTTGCCATAGTTTTCCTTTTTATTCATACTCCGTTGGTCGAGTAGGCGGTGTTCGTCCGCCGTATTGAGACCAACAAGTTACATAAATATTTTCATTTATAAAGTTTTCTTCATTAACTGGTGGTCTCGATACGTTGCTCGTTATCACTCGCAACTACTCGACCACCGATATATCTTTAACCTAACATTACGCCAAAATCATTTTTTACTTTTTCTTCACTGCCCTCTGTTTGAGCAATGATGAGTTTATTCAAGGCATTGATATATGCTTTGGCACTAGCAACGATAATATCTGTATCTGCGCCATGACCGCCATATACACGCACATATTCCATTTCACTGTGTGGGTCCATGGATGTATGTCCATTTTCACTTTGAATACGAACACTCACTTCACCCAAAGCATCAATCCCTTCGGTAACGGCATGGACATTAAACTCAAGTAATTTGCAACGAACTTTTACAACACCATCAATCGCTTTGTATGTTGCATCAACGGGACCTGTTCCAATAGCGGCTTGGGTATAAATTGTTCCATCGGGTCCACGCAAACGGACTGTCGCTGTTGGCATACCCATCGTTCCACATGTCACTTGCATTCCATGTAATGTATATACATCGCGTGGTTTATAAAATTCATCAGCAATCAAGGCTTCCAAATCTAAATCAGTGATGACCTTTTTTCTATCAGCCAATTCTTTGAAGCGTGCAAAGGCTTTATCAAGTTCAACTTCATCAAGGGAATGTCCCATTTCAGCCAAACGATTTCGTAACGCATGGCGACCTGAATGTTTTCCTAAAACTAATTTGGTTTGATTCACACCAACATCTTCTGGTCGCATAATTTCATACGTGGTTTGATGTTTCAACATACCATCTTGATGAATACCCGCTTCATGTGCAAACGCATTCGCACCGACAATCGCTTTGTTCGGTTGCACCACCATACCCGTATAATTACTCACCAACTTACTCATGCGCGAAATTTGTTTGGTATCAATGCCTGTTTCCAAATTAAAAACAGGATGACGAGTCTTCAATGCCATCACAACTTCTTCTAATGAAGTATTGCCAGCACGTTCACCGATTCCATTCATGGTCACTTCGGCTTGACGTGCCCCAGCACGAATCCCCGCCAATGTATTTGCAGTTGCCATTCCCAAATCATCATGGCAGTGCACTGAAACAGTAATGCCTTCGTGCATACCCGGCGTATGTTTGATAATGCCATCAATCAATTTATAAAATTCATCTGGCGTTGTGTAACCAACTGTGTCAGGAATATTCAATGTTGTTGCGCCAGATTTAATCGCTTCACCCAAAACAACATACAAAAATTCTGGGTCAGAACGCCCAGCATCTTCTGGCGAAAATTCCACATCATCACACAAACTTTTTGCATACGCCACCATTTCAGAAACCCGCTGAACAACTTCTTCAGGATCCATCTTCAATTTATGTTTCATGTGAATTTGTGACGTTGCTAAAAACGTATGAATGCGCGGATGCTTCGCATGTTGCACAGCTTCCCATGCTTTATCAATATCAGATTTATTTGCACGCGCCAACCCAGCAATGACAGGAACTTTCGCTTCATTCTGACTTGTAGTTGGGTTGCCCACTTCAACCGCAATTTGGCGGACGGCTTCCAAATCATCTGGCGAGGCGGCAGGGAATCCCGCTTCAATAATATCCACGCCCAAGCGTGCGAGGTTATGTGCAACCTCCAACTTCTCAGCCGAAGTCATTGTCGCGCCCGGTGATTGTTCACCATCGCGTAAGGTTGTGTCAAAGATTTTTACATAATTGTTCGTCATATAAACTCCAATACTCGTTGGTCGAGTAGGTCGAGCATTTTTTGCGAGACCGTATCGAGACCAAAAGTAACAAGAATAATTTTGTTAATAAAGTTTTCTTTATTAACTGGTGGTCTCGATACGCCTTCACTTTGTTCAGGCTACTCGACCACCGATTATTATTTCTTCCAATTTTCAGGTCTCAACGACCTCACCGCCGCACCTGCACGCCACATTTCAGAGTCACGAATCTCAGCCAGTTCTTTATCTAACTTTTCTCGGTAATCCGGCTGGCTATTTGCTTCCAATGTAATTCTGGCTTCATTACCTGTCACAACACTTTGATATAAATCTTTGAACACTGGCGCAACTGCATCACGGAATTTATTTTTCCAATCCAATGCGCCGCGTTGAGCCGTAGTGGAACAATTGGCATACATCCAATCCATGCCATTTTGACCAACCAAACGAATCAAGGACTGAGTCAATTCTTCAACTGTTTCGTTGAATGCTTCAGATGGAGAATGTCCATGTTTACGAAGTTCTGTA
>JAEURG010000227.1 GCA_016789345.1 Anaerolineales bacterium
TTTGTTTGAATCCCGATGCTGGTTTGATTGCCCCCGATAAACCAACCATCACAACTGGCTTGCGCGGGCTTGCTTATTTTGAATTAAAAGTTTTCGGACCCAGCAAAGATTTACATTCTGGTTTGTTTGGTGGCACTGTGCATAACCCAGCCCAAGCATTGACAGAATTAATTGCAGGCATGCACGATAAAAATGGAAAAATTACTTTGCCTGGTTTTTATGATAAAGTTCGCAAACTTAGCAAAAAAGAACGTGAAGATTTCAAACGCTTGCCAACCAAAGATAAAGAGTTAATTGCAATGACAGGTGTGCCAGCCTTATGGGGCGAACCACAATTTATTCCATCTGAAAGAGTCGGTGCGAGACCAACATTAGAAGTGAATGGTTTACTTTCAGGGTTTACAGGACAAGGCGCGAAGACAGTTTTACCTGCTTGGGCAATGGCAAAAATTTCTTGTCGTTTGGTGCCAGACCAAACCCCAGAACAAACTGAAAAACAATTGCGGGCTTATCTCAAAAAGAATGCGCCGAAAACAATCAAATGGGAATTGACTTTAATTAATAGTGCTGGTGCGGCATTGGTTGAAAGTGATTCTGCTGGCGTGCAAGCATTATCCAAAGCATTTGAAACGGTTTGGGGTAAGAAACCTTACTTCAAACGTGAAGGTGGTTCAATCGGTTCTGTGGTGTTGTTACAAAAATACGTTGGTGCGGATTCTTTGTTAACTGGTTTTGGTTTGCCAGATGATAATCAACATTCACCTGATGAACGTATGCACTTGCCAACTTGGTATAAAGGTATTGAAGCCTTTACACATTTTTTCAATAATTTCTAATAAATTCGTAGGGGCGAGGCATGCCTCGCCCTTACATCAGGAAAATACATGGAAGATAGAATCATTTCTTACGGTGGGCAAGCAGTTATCGAAGGTGTGATGATGCGTGGTCAAAAAGCGTTGGCAGTTGCTATGCGTGCGCCTGATGGAAACATTGTCACGCACACTGAACCACTTGCAAAAATTTACAGTTCCAAAATTACTAAAATTCCTTTTCTACGCGGCGTGATTTTATTATGGGATGCACTTGGACTTGGCATGAAGGCATTGACGTTATCTGCTAATACCCAAACAGGTGAAGATGAGAAACTAGAAGGACTGGCTCTTTATCTGACTTTGGGCTTGTCTCTGCTCTTCGGCATTGGGATTTTCTTCTTAATTCCCACCAGCATTGGTGGCGGCGTGGAATATTTGCTCGCTCAAAATGGAATCTCATCGTATTGGCTTGGAAATTTAGCCGAAGGTATCGTTCAATTAATTTTGTTAATTACTTACATGTGGGCAATTGGATTCATGCCCGACATTCGCCGTGTCTTTCAATATCATGGTGCAGAACATAAAACAATTAATGCTTATGAAGCAGGCGCGGAATTAACACCTGAAAATGTAGCCAAATTTCCAATTGAACATCCGCGTTGTGGAACAGCATTCTTGCTAACTTTGGTTTTATTTTCAATTTTGATTTTCACATTACTGGGTCCCATGCCGAATATTTTGTTGCGAATTGCTTCAAGAATAATTTTCATTCCAATTTTGGCTGGCATTGCGATTGAATACATTCGCTGGACGGCGAACAATTTGAATAATCCATTTGTTAAATTATTAATTAAACCGAATTTGGCTTTACAGCATTTGACCACTCGTGACCCTGACCTTTCGATGCTTGAAGTGGCGATTGAATCATTTCAGGCGATGAGGAAGGCAGAAGCGGAAGTTAAGACTCAACAATAGCATCAGTCACGCTACAAGCGTGACCTACAAATCATAAGAAGCAAAGAGACAGGTTCAGGCTTGTCTCTTTTTTATTGACTAGGTTGGGGTTTAAGTCAACAGGCAGGAGATAGGTTAAGAAGCGAATCCTCTCTTTGTTAATGCAATCATCTTGCAACATCGCGGCAATTGACCTGCAATGCGGAAGTTGGCTTGTCGCCTATACAATCTAAGCAACAAATTTGCTTATTTAACTTTGCCGCCGCTTGGCAGTTTGGAGGAATACGGGAAGGAAGATAATTTATTGAATGTCGCTGGTAGTTATACCCATGCGGCTTTTTCTATATTAAGTAAAAGGAGAAAATTAATGAAAACAAAAAACTTTTTGCGTATTGTTTTAATGATGATGATGCTCGTTAGTTTGCTCGGGGCGAGTGTATCTGTACAAGCCAAAGGGTTATCTGCTGAAATTGTGATTCGCAGTACTACGTTTTGGGATGCAACCTTTAACGGCAATGTGAACGCCAATCTTTTTGAAAGATGGTCTTTGCAGTTGACAGAAAACAGTGCTTTCTCTGTGACGGTGACAACCACAGGCGGTGATTTAACCCCAACGATTCGATTGCTTAATTCGAGCGGCGCTGAAATTGCGCAAGCAGTCGGGTCATTATCAACTGCGTTTTTGAATACCTCGCAAACAGCAGGCAGTTATTTTATTCAAATTCAGCCTGACACTGGCGGCGGCTCGTATAGTATGGAAATTCGCCGTACGGATAATCCATCTACTGACCCTCATGCGGCGGTGATGTTTAACCCTGCGGTTATTTTTATTGATGAAACATCGCAAGGCAGTGTGATGTTAAACAATGTTCCTTTGGCGGGTTATGCGAGTGCAGAATTTACTTGTTCGTATGACCCTTCACTTATCAGCATTACCAACATTACGCAAGCAGGTTTGTTTGGCAATGACCCTGTTGTGATTTTGAACGGTCCAACCAATGGAAGTTTCTTATTTGCGATTGCTGGTAGCAATGGTCAACGTGCAATACAAAGCGGAACGGTATTCACTTTTACTGCAACAGGTTTAGTGGCGGGTGATGCTTCACTTAACTGTGTTGTGCGTGTTTCTGCTGGCGGCGCGTTGACGACGATTCCATTTACAACGGCTTCGTTAACTGTCCGCGAGCCATTTGGGATTTTAGAAGGCAGAGTGATTGCGAATAAACCCGTCACGGTGGAATTGATTGATTCAATTGGCACCACCACCACAACAACGGATGCGAATGGCAATTTCAGTTTCACTGCGCCAGCGGGAACATATCTTGTGCGAGCAACTGCTCCAGGTTTTCTGCCAGCTGAAGGTGACCCTGTATTGTTCCCAGGTGAAACGACTACCATGCAAACGATTAGTCTCATCTCTGGTGATATTGATGGCAATGGTGTGATTGACCAATTTGATGCTATGACAATTGGGATGAATTACAACGGTTCAAACGTGCCTGTGGCTGATTTGAATAACGACGGCATTATCAATATCCTCGACCTTGAGATTCTCGCCCTCAACTATCGCGCCAACGGAGCGTTGAACTGGCCCGTTCTTCCCTCAGGATAAATATTACAAACGTCCCGCAGGTTTCATTAAACCATTAGGTTTTACAACAAAACCTGCGGGACGGTAAGTTTATTTCATGGAGTTTTCAATGATGAAAAAATTCACTTCCATACTTTTTGCACTTATTCTTGGATTTATTTTTGTGATTCCCGTCAGCGCCCAAACGCCCGAAGCGATTTGGATAACCGCTGAAACATTAAGCTTTAAGACAGGCGAAACAGTAATTGTGAATGTATATGCCAATTCTGCTACACCGATTCAAGGTTTTACCTTCCAAATTCGCTATGACCCGAATTGTTTAGAACCTGTCAATGCCGCTAGCCCAATTTCTGGAATGAATGGTTTGCTGTTGCCACAACTCGGTGGCTTGGTAGATGCGTCTTTTGCAAGCACCACGCCGCATAATGTAAATGGCGTGATTGCTGAAGTGAGATTCAATGCACTTCAAGGCTGTGAAACCAACCTTACTCTTGAAAGTGCCGCGCTTGCTATCAAAAACGAATCAGGTATTGCCGCGCCTTTACCGGGCATCAGCATTCCAGAAACACAAAAAGCAATCCCATTAACAATTTCAAGCGAAAAAGGTTCGTCTTCAAATCGCCCGTTGGTGGGTTCTCCACTTTCACTTACTGTTGAATCAAATCAGCCTGCTTCGGAGTTACCCATCGGCACGATTGTTGTATTAGCAATTATCGTTGTACTTTTATTGATAGGCATATTTATTTTAATTCGCATTTTGAAATCAAACGATAAAAACTAAAAGAAAGATTTGCACGCTTAGCAAAATGAGGAACACCGCTATGAAAACAAAACGTTTCATTCACATCGCTTTACTTCTAGCAATATTCTTTTCTATTGTTCCAATAGAAGTAAAAGCTTTTCTCGCGCCCCCACCAGCGGATATGTTCCAATTGCCCTGGGAGCAAGGCAAAGCTTGGGTTTCGTTTGACGGATTTGATAATGGCACAAAACGTCTTTCTTCCAGCCCACATAACTACAAAGTAGGTGGCGCCGTAGATTTTGCTCCACGTGCCAATATGAAAGTGGGCGATGATACATCCAATGATTGGGTTACAGCCGCGGCCGCAGGTAGAGTGATTGAAATTTCATTTTGTCACCTCAAATTAGAACATGGCAACGGCTGGATTACCGAATATTGGCATCTTGATAAAATTCAAGTGAATTTAGGTCAAAATGTCAGTCGCAATCAACGCTTGGGAACTATTCATAACAATTCTAATCAGCAAGTATGTTTAGGGAATGAATTTCCAGGTCCACATTTGCATTTTGTTGCTCGCCCTAAAATGCAAGAATTTACTTTTGCTGGTTGGGTGATTAATTACAATGCCACAAGTAACCTCACCACTTTTACAAAAAATGGTCAAACTGTTGGTAGATTGCAACCGCTTTTGAATATTCCCAATTTACAAATCGTTTCACGTGGATTATTAAATTGGGATACAAATGTAAATGGAAGTATTGACCCGTATCGTTATGAACGCTGGACGCTTCCATTAACTGAAACCACAGAATTTACTGTCACGCTCAACACTTCATCTGCTGGCTTATCGCCTGTGATTGTTTTGCTTAACAGTGGTGGCGTTGAAATCACACGCGCTGTTGGAACTTTAACTACGACACAACCTGCTGGTACATACTATATTCAAATTCAAGCGGATGCTGGTACTGGCTTTTATAATTTGATTGCGACAAGAAGCGGTTCATCTACTGGAACCCCAACTGCTTCTGCTACCCCAACCGTAGATTTAACCCAAACATCCCCAACACCAACAATTGATTTGACTCAATTCCCTGAAACCCCAACACCGACCATTGATTTAACTCAATTCCCTGCTACATCAACACCAACCATTGATTTAACTCAATTCCCTGCTACATCAACACCAACCATTGATTTGACTCAATTCCCAGCAACTGCAACACCAACGATTGATTTGACTCAATTCCCTGCTACATCAACACCAACGATTGATTTAACTCAATTCCCTGCTACATCAACACCAACCATTGACTTAACTCAATTCCCAGCCACTGCGACATCCACGCTTGTTCCACTTCCAAGCGAAACACCGATTTCGACTATTACAACAACACCGACGATTACATTAACTCCGACAAACACTGCTATCCCAACGCCAAGTGGACCGTATGTATTAAGTGTTGTTTCAAACCCAACATTGTTAATTGGTGACTCAACTATCGTAACGGTCAGTCTCTTCAATGTCCCGCCGTCAGGGTATGCCAGCGCTGAAATTACATGTACCTACAACCAGTCAGTGATTGAAGCGAATAACATTGCAGTAGGAAATCTCTTTGGCACAGACCCAGCATCCGCTATCTTTGGTCCTCAAAATGGAAGTTTCATCGTAGCAATTGCTGGAAGTAATGGCAACCGCGCTACTAGTGAAGGCGTTGCGTTTACATTCAACATCACAGGCTTATCGGTTGGACAAAGCAATGTGGAATGTACTGCACGCGTTTCATCTGGAAGCGGCACGCTCGAAAACATTTCATACATCCCAGATAGTGTGACTGTATTGAGCGCTTTACCATCACCAACTGCTACACCCATCCCTGATGCGATGGTGAATGGACAAGTGCTGGCTGGCAAACCTGTGACAGTTCAACTGTTTGATTTGAACGATAACTTAATTGCCTCTGCCAATGCGGATGTGAACGGCGTGTTTATTTTCACTGCCCCCGATGGCGCATACAGGATTATTGCTTCGGCAGGCGGATATTTGAGTGCACAGGCTTCGATTACGATTGCGAATGGAAATAATATTACGATGCCTACGATAACTTTGCCTGCTGGCGACATCAACGGCAACGGCATCATTGACCAATTTGATGCGTTGACGATTGGTATGAATTACAACTTATCGGAGCCTGCCATTGCAGACCTGAACAATGACGGCGTTATCAACATCCTTGATGCTGAATTACTCGCCGCAAACTATCGTCTATCTGGTCCGGTGGCTTGGCAATAATGACCCCATCCCTAACCCTTCCCTCTAAATGGGAAGGGAACAAACACCCCTCTCCTTTTAGGAGAGGGGCTGGGGAGAGGTCAACTAAAATTCAATTTCACCAATCTGCTCAAAGTTAATATCAAATAATTCTTCGGCTTCTGTTTCAAGTTCTGCATCCATCGCATCACCTGCTTTGATACCACGATTGCAGTAAGAACGATATGGGCAATACAAACATTTATTTGAATCTTCTGTTTTTGGGAAAGATGAAGCAGATTTAATTTCATCAGACAAACGAGTTAATGCATCCCAGTCTCGTTTGAATTGATTGGCGTCATAAGAAAACTTTGCAGGCTCATTGGGGAAATTTGCAAACCAATAAATCATTTCAATTTGTTCAGGTTGAATTTGTTTCCCATTGTTTAAATGTGCACCTGCTTGTACTAATAATGCACGATAGACTCGTGTTTGCCAGCGGATTGCCAGCCATTCTGTCTTTGGTCGTTTACGATATGTTTTCCAATCGTAGATAAAAACTTTATCATTATCAATTGCAATCAAATCATATTTTGCAACCAATCTATAATTTCCCAGCGGTGCAGATAAAGTCACTTCCGCTTTCAGACCTTTTAGACCACTAAGACCTGTTAGACCATTACTAAAATTCTCCCACCATCTTTGTAAATTTTCTGTATTTGCTAACTTAGAAATTTGCTCATTCGGAATCCCAACAAAATATTGTTGCGCCAAACGATGAAAATATTCACCTTCTTTTTGATGGCTTTCATTTTCAAGCGCAGGTTCCGTTTCAATTGCTGGGTAAGCCAACTGTTGCAAATATCGCAACTCAAAACGTCGCGGACAATCGTGATAATCCTGCAAAGAAGATTGACTTAAAGTGTTTAATATTTGCATAATTATATTTTCTCATATTTTAAGCCACAGAGAACACCGAGTTATCAGAGATTCTTAAAAAGATTTTCTCACAAATCTCTGTGCCTCTGTGGCTAAGAATCAGTTATAATCGCAAACATGATTTACAAATTTCAGGCAGGCACATTTGCTTTAGTGATCGGGGTTCGTGGTTTCATTTTCACAAATCCTTGTCGTATTGCGCCTGTTCACTGAAAGATTTTCACTTTCACAAACCGCGGGCGTGCCTGCGGTTTTTTATTTTAATTTACGGATAACAAAATGATTCAAATTCAACTCACAAACATCACGCTTGTTCTTGGAGCAAAAAGAATTTTTGAAAATTTAAATTGGGAAATTAAACGCGGTCAAAAAATTGGTTTGATTGGAGCAAATGGCGCGGGCAAATCTTCCTTATTCAAATTAATTCAAGATGAACATACTCCCGAACTTGGTGGACTCATCACCCGCGCTCGCCTCATCACTACGGGATACTTGTCTCAGCACCCTGAGCTTGACCTTTCGCTGACGGCTTTTGATGCCGCGCTCGCGGGGAATCCGCGTGTGGCAGAAGTTCATAATGAATTAGAGCAAGTAGAAAAAAGTTTAGGTGACTTTGAAATTTATAGCAACGAAAAAAAATTACAACAAGCATTAGAGTTACAACATAAACTACTTGAAGAATATCAATCCTTAGGCGGTGACTCATATCCTGAGCGGGTACGTGGTCTTCTGCTTGGGCTAGGACTCGCTGAAAGTGAATTGACCAAGCCTCTGTCTGTGTTAAGCGGCGGACAGAAAAAATTAGTAGGCTTAGCAAGATTAATGTTAATCAAGCCTGATGTTTTGTTATTAGATGAACCTGATAATCATCTTGATTTTCCTGGAAAATTATTTCTCGAAAAATTGATTCAAGATTATGAAGGCACAGTGGTCATCATTTCACATGATAGATATTTGCTAGATGCAGTTGTGACTCACATCGCCGAACTCGAAGATGGCAAGTTGACTATGTTTGAAGGAGATTACACTTCGTTTATTTCTGATAAAGAAATTCGTTTGGCTCGTCAGGAAGAATTATTTTTTGCACAGCAAAAACAAATTGTCAGGCTTGAAGCGGCGATTAAACGTTTAGCCATTTGGGGCAAGGTCTATGACAATGAGGATTTATCTAAAAAATCAAAATCTATGCAAAAGCGTTTGGATAAAATGGAGAAGATTGATAAACCAATCACCGAACGAAAACGCATGGGATTACAACTCAGTGGTTGGCGTGGCTCCAATAAAGTTTTAGAACTTGATAATGTTTCTAAATCTTTTGGAAATAAAAAAGTTTTTTCAAATGTTAATCAAACGATATGGCATGGAGAACGTGTTGGATTAATCGGCGCAAACGGTGCAGGCAAATCAGTTTTGTTAAAAATGATTCTCGGAAAAGAAAACCCTGATACTGGCGAAATCAAAATCGGACCTAGCATTTCAATTGGGCATTATTCCCAAGAACATGAAACGTTGGAGTTCAACCAAAAAGTTGTCGATGCTGTCCGCTATGCTGGCGAGATGAATGAAGGCAAAGCCACCGCTTTTCTTTTGCATTATTTATTTACCTACAAACAAGTCACTCAAAAAATCAGCGAACTTTCTGGTGGTGAACGCAGTAGATTACAACTTGCTTTGTTAGTTTTATCTGGTGCGAATTTTCTTTTGTTAGATGAACCAACCAATAATTTAGACATTGCCTCTGCCGAAGTGCTAGAACAAGCCCTCGAAGATTTTGTCGGGACAGTACTTGTAATTTCACATGACAGATATTTCCTCGATAGAACCGTAGAAAGATTACTTGTCATTGAAAATAATCAATTGATAGAATATCAAGGTGGCTACAGTGATTATTTGGAAAAGAAGGGCAGAAAATAGTGAACAGTGAATAGTAAATAGTGAAAAAAATATTGTGTCATTCTGCCTGCACCGTGCGCATGCACGCGTGAACCGCGCTCTTGTTTTTTGCGGCGAAGAATCCCTGAGACAATCGTAGAGACCCTTCGCTATCGCTCAGGGTGACACATTAAAATTATGAGGTAACTTATGACAATCACGATTACGCAAGAAAGGCCAGATACACCAGATGCAATTCAATTGATTGAAGGCTTAGAAAGTGACCTTGCACCATTTTATCCAAGTGAAAGCAGACATGGATATAGTGTTGAAAAATTAATTAAGCAGGGTGTAGAATTTTTTGTCACTCGTAAAGATGGAGTTCCTGCTGGTTGTGGGGGAGTGCAATTTTTTGATAAAGAATACGGCGAATTGAAGCGTATGTACGTCCGCCCAGAATTTCGTGGACTTGGCTTGGCGAAATTGATGCTTGAACATTTATCAGGTTATGCAAAAGAAAATGGAATTTATTTGCTTCGATTAGAAACAGGTATTCATCAAAAAGATGCGATTGCTTTATATCGAGGTTGGGGATT
>JAEURG010000255.1 GCA_016789345.1 Anaerolineales bacterium
TATGAAACCTACCGCTTTGGTCATTGGTGCTGGAATTGGTGGAATTGCCACCGCCGCCCGCCTCGCAAAAAATGGATACGATGTGATTGTTTTGGAAAAAAACGATACGCCCGGCGGTCGTTGCAACCAATTTATTGAGGAAGGGCATCGCTTCGATATTGGTCCGACCCTGTTTCTGATGCCCGAAGTTTGGGAAGAAACCTTTGCCTCTATTGGCGAAAAAATGAGTGACCATTTAGATTTACGTCGCATTGACCCAACCTACAAAGTGTATTTTGATGACGGCTTGCAATTGGAGTTGACTTCTGACATTGGCAAGATGCAAACTCAACTTGAGAAAATTGAAAAAACGGCTTTTAGCGGGTTTTTGAATTACATTGCCGAAGGCAATAAGCATTACAAAGTGTCTTTAGAAAAATTTGTTGGCAGAAATTTTATGAATATTTTTGAATATTTCAGTTTGAAAAATTTGCCTTTGATTTTTCAATTAAAGGCTTTAGGAAAACATTACACCAACACCAGCCGATTCTTCAAAGATGAAAGATTGAAAGCGGCGTTTACATTCCAAAACATGTATTTGGGATTAAGCCCGTATGATGCACCTGCTACTTATTCATTGTTGCAATATACAGAATTAGCCGAAGGTGTATGGTATCCGATGGGCGGTTTGTATGCAGGGATTAAATCTTTAGTGAATATCGCTGAAAAATTAGGCGTGAAGTTTGTGTATAACTCAGCGGTTAAGAAAATTAATGTTGAAAATAATAAAGTAACCAGCGTTCAGACCACTGACGGCAAACGATTAGAGGCTGACATTTTCGTCGGCAATGCAGATTTGCCATACATTTACAAAGAGCTTTTGCCCGATGTGAAAGAAGCAAAAAAGTTAGAAGAAAAACTTTATACATGCTCCACGATTATGTTCTATTGGGGCGTGGATAAACAATATCCGCAAATTGCACATCACAATGTGTTTCTCGGTGGTGATTACAAAGCCTCGTTTGATGATATTTTTGAAAAACATAATTTACCTGAATCACCATCATTCTATGTTCATGCACCAGCACGCACAGATGAATCCGCGGCGCCAAAAGGTGAAGATACGTTGTATGTGTTAGTTCCCGTTGGGCATTTAGATGCTAGGTCAAAACAAGATTGGGATGCAATTGTCAACCGCGCGCGTGAAACAGTCTTCATGCGATTGCACAAAGAATTTGGAATCAGCGATTTGAAAGAGCATATCAAGTTTGAGGTGGTGTACCAGCCTGAAACATGGAAGAAGCGTTTTAATCTTGAAAAAGGTGCGGCGTTTGGCTTAAGTCATAACTTTTGGCAAGTTGGGTATTTACGTCCACAAAATCGCCATAAGAAATATAAAAATTTATATTTTGCTGGCGCATCCACTCACCCCGGCACAGGTTTGCCAATTGTTTTATTATCTGCTCGCTTAACAACTGAAAGAATTCTAAAAGAGGCTAGTACAATTGCTGTGCAAAAGGTTGGCAACCCAACCCTAAACCCAGCATAAAGGATAACTATGTTAAGCAAAATCCCCGCCTTCAACTTAAAAGCAGTTCTACGAGAAACTGGCCTAGCGGCTGATACTTTACGCGCATGGGAACGTCGCTATGGTTTACCTATGCCCCAACGCACCGGAGGCGGGCATCGTTTGTATTCACAATATGATATTGAAACCATCAAATGGTTGATGATGAGACAAACAGAAGGGCTTTCGATTTCTCGCGCTGTAGATTTGTGGAATGAAATTTCCGCCTCTGGCACTGACCCTCTGGCTGGTTCTGCAACCCTCGGCATGAGCAATGTTTCGGCAGCGGGAAGCACATCAGAAACTACTATGAACGCCTTACGCGCAGAATGGATTGCGGCTTGCTTGAACTTCAATGAAGTGCTTGCAGAACAAACACTAAACAAAGCCTTTTCTATGTTTCAAGTTGAAGATGTATGCCTTGAATTACTACAAAAGGGCATGTCGGAAATTGGCAGGCTTTGGTATACGAATCACGCCAGCGTGCAACAAGAACATTTTGCCTCTGGTTTAGCCATGCGCCGTATTGATGCTTTGTTAAGCGCATCTCCTTCTCCTTCACGCTCGCAAACGGTTTTAGTCGGTTGCCCATCTACTGAATGGCACACCTTTACACCTTTGCTTGTTTCGTTGTTGTTACGCCGCCGTGGGCTTAATGTTATCTATCTTGGTGCAAATGTGCCAACCGAACAATTTGCAGAGACCGCATTGAAAGTAAAAGCCAACTTGGTTATTTTAGTTGCACAAACTTTGGTCAGTGCGGCTTCTTTACAAAACACTTTGCAAGCATTATCCAGCCAAGGGATTGTGACAGGCTTCGGTGGACGCATTTTCAATGTTCGTCCTAGCATCATTGATTATGTGCCTGGTCATTTTCTCGGCACAGCCATTGAAAGTTCCATCCAAGAAGTAGAAAGATTGATAAAGGGAAAAGTCAAAGAAAGAATGCCGAAAACAGCCTCGCAGTCACATCTTGCCGCGTTACATGGATTTAACTCCAAACGCACACTTATCGAAAGCACCTTGAAAAAGAACTTGCAACCTTTGTCCATTAGCCCTGAAGAATTAAATAACGGCATTTACTTTTTAGGTAACAACATCGCCGCCGCCCTACAACTTGGAGATATGGAACACGTCTCTGAAGAAATGGATTGGCTGAAAACTTTGTTGAAAGCCTATAGCCGCCCACCACAAGAACTCTCCAAATTTATAGAAAGTTATTCCAATGCTATTGATGAACAAATTAACGGTCAGGGTGACCCAATCAAAAAATGGTTGCAAGAATATAGTGAAAAGTAAAGGAAAGATATGTCATTTTTATCATTATGGTCAATTAGCGGAATTGTAATCCTCGTCTTAATGGTCTTGCTCTGGCTTTTGAGTTTAAGACTTAAAGATGCCAGCATTGTAGATATTTTTTGGGGAACAGGCTTCGTGATTACATTTTGGGTAACGGCATTCATTAATCCAATATCATTTTCAAACCGCACGATATTGCTTGGAGCACTCGTCACCATTTGGGGCTTGCGGCTTGCGATTCATATTTATCAACGCAATCATGGTCAACCCGAAGATTTTCGCTACGCCAAATGGCGTGAAGAAAACGGAAATAGTTGGTGGTGGAAAAGTTTCTTCAAAGTATTTTTGTTACAAGGTGTTTTACTATGGATTATCGCCGCGCCACTGATTGCCGTAAATGCCAGCATACCAACTCCACTTCAATGTAACTGTGATTTAACAGGAGCAGGTTTATGGCTGGTTGGTTTTATGTTTGAAGCAGGCGGAGATTATCAACTCAAAAAATTCAAATCAAATCCTGCCAACAAAGGTAAGTTATTAACCACAGGCTATTGGAGTGTTACCCGTCATCCAAATTATTTTGGAGATGCCGCCCAATGGTGGGGCTTTTATCTCATCGCATTTTCAGCAGGCGCATGGTGGACGATATTTAGTCCATTAATTATGACGTACTTATTATTAAAAATTTCAGGCGTTGCCATGCTTGAAAGAACTTTACAAGAAACCAAACCCGGCTACGCAGATTACATCACACGCACCAGTGCGTTCTTCCCGTGGTTTCCGAAAAAAATATAAACAAACGTCCCGCAGGTTTATTCTGCCCACTAAGTTTTAGGCGAAAACCTGCGGGACGGTAAGCAAAATTATTAAACAAAAGGAACATAAAATGTCAAACGATGTATTAGGAAATTTTTATCACCGTATTCTGCCGCACTATCAACCACGTGCAGAAGCCTTGCTAAGTAACACCTCTGCCAACGATTTACAAAAATTAACTTTTCGTTATATCTTCACAGTAGATGGCATGGTCACGATTAGTCACATGATTGAAGACCTCATCATCCGCAACAAAAGAATTGCCGATGCGCATGTTTCGTTTCAATATTTCTCGCGCATTGCACCGCAGTTAGAACGCTATCAAGAAGTTGCACGCTCTTCAAAAAAATTATGGTTATATGGCGTACCAGATGCTCAACTACCAGAACTCACAAACACAACTTACATCAACACCGAAAATACACCACTCGAACATTATTGGTATGTCATTGCGTATGGCGCAGGCATTAGCGCAACATTGTTAGCCGAAGAAATCACGCCAGCCAATCGTATGCCAGGCGAGCCACGCATTTATGAAGGCTTTTATACTTTTGAAATAGATACAGCCTTTCAAGTTCTCACGGTTCTGCATCAACTTTTCCCAAAAGAAGTGCCATCGCCCGTTATTCCTGAGATGCTTGCCTAAGTTTTTGATATGACTTCGATTTGGTGGATTCGCCGTGACTTAAGGCTCACAGATAACCTCGCGCTTCATTCCGCGCTTCAAACTGGTTCTGTTATCCCAACATTTGTCTTAGACCCAGCATTTGACCAATCATCTCCACGCCGAAAAATTTTTCTATATGAAGGTTTGAGTGAATTAGATAAAGAATTAAGAAAACGTAATTCGTATCTCGTAATCCGTAAAGGAAAACCTGTTGATGAGCTAAGAAAATTATTTGATGAAACAAAATCTGAAGCAATTTATGCCGAAGAAGATTTCACGCCTTATGCTCGTAGACGAGATTTATTAATTCAAAAAATCTTGCCGTTGAACTTAATCCATTCTCAAACAGTTCATCATCCAAAACAAGTTTTAAAGCAAGATGGCAGACCTTACACAGTTTACACACCATATTCAAAAATATGGAAGGCGCAATATAAAAAAATAAATCTAATTTCTGCACCAGAAAAAATTGATACGCCCGCTGGAATTAAATCTGAGTCAATGCCAAAGTTTGAGTCAAATTCCCACTTCCCTGCTAGTGAATTGGAAGCCCTAACTCGGCTTGAAGAATTTTTGTATAAAAAAATATATTCCTATGCAAATGATAGAAACCGCATGGATTTAGACGGCACATCATCACTCTCACCATATTTACGTTTTGGGATGCTTGGGTTAAGACAAGCTGTCAGTGCGGCGAAACAGGCTGAAAGTCAGGTAAGAAGCGCAGAGGCAAAACGCAATGCAGAAATTTGGCTCAATGAATTAATCTGGCGTGAGTTTTATATCCAAATCTTGTATCACTTTCCGCATGTTGCAAAAGAGTCATTTAATCCAGCGTTGAAAAATATTCCTTGGCGAAACAATGTCGAAGAATTTGAAAAGTGGAAGTCTGGTGAAACAGGTGTCCCGATAGTTGATGCGGCGATGCGTCAGTTGAAATCCATCGGTTGGATGCACAATCGCGCACGCATGATTGTGGCTTCGTTTTTAGTCAAAGATTTGCTAATTGATTGGCATTGGGGTGAAGCGTGGTTTATGGAAAATTTATTGGATGGAGATTTGGCGGCGAACAACGGTGGCTGGCAATGGACTGCTGGAACTGGCACCGATGCCGCGCCATATTTTAGGATTTTTAATCCTGTTTTGCAAAGCGTGAAGTTTGACCCGTATGGAAATTACATTCGCAAATGGATTCCTGAATTGAAAGATGTAAATGAAAAAGAGATTCACACGCCCTGGGAATATGAAATAAAAATTTCAGGTTATCCTGAACAACCCATTGTCAATAGAGAAATTGTAAAAGAAAGAACGTTGAGGGCTTATAACATTTCGAAAGAGAAAATAAGAACATGACCGCTGACGGCTGACCGCGGTCTATGGTCGGCGGTCGAAAGCAATAAGATAACTAAGAAGGTAACTAAGAGAACACAACATGGAAAATACATTAAACAACAAACGCACTGCAAACATGGCTTTATGGGGCGGGATAATTTTTTCCGCCATCTTTACATTTTTGATTTGGATTTTGAATCCATTGTTAGACAAGTTTATTTTAATTCAAGCGCTTGAAATTAGAGATTATGACTGGCAATTGCTAAACTCCACTTTCGCAGGGCAAATAACGGCTTGGGGATTTTATGCCATTCATCAAATTATTTTGTGGGCGTTAATTTATTACGCCCAAACAAGGGTGAAAAAATACAGT
Source organism: Anaerolineales bacterium (assembly GCA_016789345.1). GTDB lineage: Bacteria > Chloroflexota > Anaerolineae > Anaerolineales > Villigracilaceae > Villigracilis. Next base: position 6,034 of record JAEURG010000255.1, read on the forward strand.
TCAGGCATTCATCCCGTTAATTTATGGGCATTGGGCGTAAATGCTTTTTTCATTTTGTTGCATTTGATTCAAACGCACATTTGGTACGATGCACTTGCACAAGACGTATCGTCATTCTCTTCGCAAGGCTCAGTGATTTTGATGCTGTGCGTGATTTTGCTCATTGAAAATAGAAGGCGCGGCATGTTCTTTGGTTATAAAGTGCCATTAAGCGAAAGAATTATTTCATTTGCCAGAAAATATCACGGATATTTATTTGCGTGGGCAGTGGTGTACACGTTTTGGTTTCATCCAATGGTCAGCACGCCCGGACATTTAGCAGGTTTCTTTTATATGTTCTTGTTGATGTTGCAAAGTAGTTTGTTTCTCACCAAAATTCACGTCAATAAATATTGGACATTAGTGCAAGAAATTACAGTAATTCCGCATGCGTTCTTAATTGCAATTTATCAAGCACCGAATATTTGGCAAATGTTCACGTTTGGATTTGCGGCAATGTTTGTCGTCACCCAAATGCACGGACTTAATCTCTCACGCCTCACCCGCTGGATAATTGGTTTGGGTTATGTCGTCAGCATGTTGCTAGTGTATAACTTTGATATTGCCAAAGGTTTAGCCGAAGCCGTTCGCATTCCAGTCATTGAATATTTGGTTGCATTTGTCATCGCTGGTTTGGTTGGGCTTGGATTATGGATTGCAGATAAATTTAAGAAACAAACGCCCACTGAACCCTTGACGTAAACAGGCACTCATTAAGCAGTCCAAAATGAAACAAAAACTTCCTCGCTTTTTACGAAATCTGTTTATCATCCTATTAGCCGTTTTACTAATTGGACCATTTCTCGTTCCTGTTCCTCCGCTGGAAAATACAAAGCCAATCGAAACACTAGCAGAGGTTGATAGTCAATTCATTGAAATTAATGATTTGACAGTGCATTACAAAATCTACGGCGAGAGCGAGACAGTTTTTATTTTGCTTCACGGCTTTGGCGCAAGTTTATTTTCATGGCGAGAAATCATACAGCCACTTTCTGCCTATGGCACAGTCATTGCCTATGATAGACCTGCCTTTGGATTAACCGAGAGACCCATGGAATGGGAAGGCGAAAACCCATATAGCCAAGCGTCACAAATTAAATTGCTGATTCGCTTAATGGATACATTAAGAATCGAAAAAGCGATTCTTGTTGGAAATTCAGCAGGTGGCACAATCGCTATGTTGACAGCACTACAACATCCAGAAAGAGTCGAAGCGTTGATATTGGTTGACCCAGCCGTCTATGAAGGTGGAGGCGCGCCAGTATGGATTCGTCCATTACTAAAAACGCCGCAGATGAATCATCTCGGTCCATTATTTGCGCGTCAAATTCAAACGCGTGGACCTGAAATTGTTCAAATGGCGTGGCATGACCCAAGCAAAATCACCAACGAAATTATGGAGGGCTACACCAAACCTTTGCAAGCCGAAAATTGGGACAAAGCGTTGTGGTATTTAACCGTTTCCAGCCGTGAAAGCGAGTTACAAAATCAATTACAAAATTTTGATTTACCGATTCTCATCATCACTGGCGACGATGACCGCATTGTCCCAACCGAACAATCGATTCGTTTGACGAGTGAAATTCCAAATGCGCAACTCGTCGTCATTCCACAAAGCGGGCATGTGCCTCACGAAGAAAAGCCGCAAGAATTTATGCAAGCCGTTATTAATTTTCTAACACAATGAAAAAAACAATCACGCCTGAATTAGGTCGCGCCTCATTAAAATCTTTTCTCAAAGAAAAATCTCCATTAGGTCCGTTAAAAATTTTAGCAAAACATCTCGGATATTTTTTTCAAATTCCATTGCCGATGTTCAAACCGTATGTCGTCTTTGGCGCAGAGGCAAACAAAAAAGTATTAGTCACCGAACGTGATAAAGTTTTATGGCGCAACACTGACCCTGTTACAGATTTATTGGGTCAAGGCGTTTTGATTGTTGACGGCAAAGAACATGACCATTACCGCAAATTGATGGAACCATCGCTTCATGCCTCGCGTCTGGCTGGGTACTCGAACCTCATGCTTCACCACACTGACAAAGTCTCTGCCCAATGGCGTGACGGCGAAATTATAGATATGCTTGTTGAAAGTAGAAAAATTGCTTTGCTGATTATTATGGATACATTATTTAGCAAAGATGTTTGGGACGATTTGGAAAAAATCTGGAAACCTGTACTCAAATCAATCGAATACATTTCGCCCGGCGCATGGATTTTATGGCGAAATATTCCACGCTTTGGGTTTCGCAAACCGTTGAAAGAGTTGGATGATTATTTGTTTGGAATCATTTCAGACCGCAGACGACAGACCGCAGACCAAAATCAGCCGTCGGCGGTCAGCCGTCAGCGAGATTTGCTTCAACATCTAATAGACGCAGGCTTGTCAGACAAAATTATCCGCGACCAAATGCTGACCATGTTAATTGCTGGACATGATACATCCACTGCATTACTTGCTTGGACATTTGCATTATTAGGTCAACATCCAGAAATTCATCAGCAAATTGTCAATGAAATTGATAAAACAAATGATGTAGAACGAGTTCCATTGCTAGATAATGTCATCAAAGAAAGTTTGCGCTTATATCCTCCCATTCATATTGGTAATCGCCGTATTGCACAAGAAATGAATTTCGATGGCAATAAAATTCCGGAAGATGAAAGATTATTTTATTCCATCTATCTCACCCACCGTGATGAAAACGTTTGGGAAAATGCAGACTCTTTTTGCCCCGAAAGATTTTCAAATGGAAAGAAACCAGCAGGGTTAAGTTACGTTCCATTTGGTGGCGGTCCACGTGTGTGTATCGGAGCAACGTTCGGTCAAGTTGAAGCGCGAATTGTTTTATCTTATTTACTAAAAAAATTTACGTTTGAATTTACAAATCATAAAATTCATCCGCACATGGGTGCAACGCTTGAACCACGTCCAGGTGTGATGATGAAAGTGATGCGTAGGTCACGCTTATAACGTGACATGCACAATGAATAAAATCGTCACGTTGAAAACGTGACCCACAGGAAAATTATGACTTATTTTGGATTCTTACTTAGATTTCTCGTAATCCCTATTCTTATTTTTTTGATTATCACTTACGTTGATAACAAAAAAAATAAACCCACCATTGGCTTTGCAAATGGTCGCGCCGTGTGGATTGCGATTCTCGTGCATATCATTCTCGCGGTCACTTACACCACGCCATGGGATAACTATCTCGTCGCCACTGGTGTTTGGTTTTATAACCCCGATTTGGTGACAGGCATTATTCTCGGATATGTCCCTATCGAAGAATATACCTTCTTCGTTTTAGAAACGCTTCTTGGCGGACTTTGGTTTTGGTTCTTAATCCGACGCCTCTCCCTCCCTCAAACAGATTTCACCCCAAATAAAAAAATTGTTTACACATCTACATTTTTACTAATTATCACTTGGATAATTTTTACTTATCTTTTCTTTAGTGATAACAAACCGCTTACCTATTTATCTATCACTTTGTTTTGGGCATTACCGCCAATTCTCCTGCAATTTTTATACGGCGCAGATATTCTCTGGCATCATCGTAAGTTAGTATTTTGGAGCATCTTTGTCCCTGGAACATATCTTTCCTTAATGGATATTGTTGCATTGAGTGATACCACTTGGTCTATTGCAAAAGACCAAACGACTGGCATATTATTTTTTGGCATTTTGCCTTTGGAAGAAGTTGTATTCTTCTTCATTACAAATGTCTTGATTACGTTCGGGATGACGCTTTTGCTATCTGATATTGGCAGAAAGAGATTCAGCGATTGGAAAGCAAAAGGCTATAAAGGATTACCTTAAGTTTTTAGCCACAGAGGTCACAGAGACCTTTGAGAAAAACCTCAAAAAATCTCTGTGGCCTCTGTGTTCTCGGTGGCTTGTCTTTTTTATTCATTCACCAAATCATGAATCCACTTACGAGACCTGAACCGCCAGAAACTGACGAAGGCTTTGGCAACTTCTTCCAAGCCAACCATGAGATAAACAAGATAAACAGGTAATTCCAAAACAAATGCACCAATGTATGCGGCGGGGACTCCAATTAACCATATTGAGCATATTTCCATAAACAAAGCAAAACGCGTGTCGCCGCCTGCGCGTAAAGCACCGATAAATGTGCAGAAGTTGAACATACGAACCCATAATACACATGCCATCGCCAGCATTAACATGCGCACGTTATACGTACCGCTTGGTGAAAGATTATATAAACCGACAATCGTATCTCTGGCTAATAAAACCAGCAAACCAACCGCCCATGCGGCTAGGATGCTCAAGATAATGACACGTCGAACGGTTTCATAGGCTTCATCTTTTTTGCCTGCGCCAATGCGATTCCCAACCATCACGGCACAGGCATTGCCTAAACCCATAAAAACAACAAAGCCAAGTTCTTCAATGGTGGCATTGACGTTAACTGCGGCAATTGAATCTGTGCCGATACGAGCGTAAATGGCATTGTAGGTTGTGATTCCAAAAGACCAAAACATTTCATTAGCTAAAGCAGGCAATGTAGTTCTGAGTACTCGGGTGAAAAATTCAAAATCAAACGTGAAGAAGGTTAATGGATTCACAGCGAGTGGAGTCTTTTGGGTATAGACAAGGCTGATAAGCAGAATCAATTCTAAGGTCCAGCCTGAGGCGGTGCCGATAGCCGCACCTTCGACTCCAAGTGCAGGAAATCCAAAATGCCCAAAAATCAAAATATATCCTAACGATGTCTTGAAAATTAATGCACAGACTGTAGCAATGACTGTCAGTTTAATTAATTTGATACTTCGTAATGTGGCAATATATGAAGTGGCAATTGCAACAGCAATATATGAAAGACCTACGATACGAAGATAACGCGAACCAATTGCTATGACTTCGGGGTCTTCGGTGTAAAAACCAAGCACGCGATGTGGGAATAGTGTGGTGATGAGTGTAAAAATTAATGCGATGGCAGATGTAATTGCGATGCTCATGCCTAGCACTTTGCGGATTGGTTCCACTTCACCTTTGCCCCAAAATTGTGCAACGAAAATTGCCATGCCGCTGGTGAGACCAAATAGTAAAAGAATGAAAACAAAAAATACTTGATTGGATAAACCAAGCGCGGCGATAGAGGCTTCACCTAATTGCCCCACCATGAGCACGTCTATCATGTTGAGAGAAGCGTTGATGAGTTGTTGAAATGAAATTGGAAGCGCGATGGTTAGCACTTCACGAAGGAAGGCGCGGTCTTTTAGGAAGGATAGGTTCATGTTGTGGGAAGTAGGTAGTAATCAGTGTTTAGTTGTCGGTGTCTTCAGGGGCTTCACGGACGATGTAAAGTGGTCTGCCTTTGGCTTCGTCGTACAAGCGACCGATGTATTCACCTAAAATGCCAAGTGAAATTAATTGCACGCCACCGAGGAATAAAACTGAAATCAATGTTGTGGTTTGACCTTCAAAAAAGTGTGAGCCTGCGATTCTTAAGATGGCGACGATTGGAATAGCAAAAATTGCAACACCTGCTGAAAGAAAGCCAAAAAATGTGGCAACTTGTAATGGAAAGTATGAAAAACTTGTGATGGCATTTAATGCTAAGCGAAGCATTTTGTTGAATGGATATTTCGTGACACCTGCTGTACGAGCGGCACGCTTATATGTCACTCCTATTTGTTTAAATCCAACCCAAGCAGACATGCCACGTGGAAAGCGATGACGTTCTTTCATTTGTTTAAGTACATTCACTACTTTTCTATCCATCAAACGGAAGTCGCCAGTATCTACTGGAATTTTCACATCCGTAATTTTGTAAATGATGCGATAAAACAACGAAGCAGTCACTTTCTTAAACCAAGTTTCGCCTTCGCGTTCGCTTCGCACGGCGTACACAACTTCGTAGCCTTCTTTCCATTTTTTGGCAAGTTCAAGGATTACTTCTGGCGGGTCTTGCAAGTCTGCGTCAATGATTACAACCGCATCACCACGCGCATAATCCCAGCCAGCGGTGATTGCTACCATGTGACCAAAGTTGCGGGCAAAAATTACAGGTCGAATCGTTTTATCTTGCTGAGCCAGTTCGCGAATCTTTTCTGTCGAACCGTCGGTAGAGCCATCATCTACAAGAATCAGTTCCCACGTCTCGTTTGAAGCGTCCATCACTTCCTTAACGCGACGATAGAGTTCAGGCAAGTTATCTATTTCGTTATAAATCGGTGCAATAATCGAGTAAGTTATTTTCATTCAGAAATTTTCCGTTTGAGGCGAAGTCCGCGTTTGCGTTTTATTTTTTCTTCAGGCACCTTGAATTGGTTTTCGCCATCATCCGCAAACGGAGGCAAGCCCAAAATTCTGCGGCGCAAATATTCCATAATGACAGAAGTTGAAGCCATTAATGGCACAATCAGCAACGCGCCCATAATACCTTCCAAAATAGTTGCGATTAAGATAGCAACAAAAATCAGCCCTTCGTTCATGTGCAAACTACGTCCCATAATAATCGGGCGAACCAACGCGTTTTTCAAATTAATAAGCACAACATAAGTTAAAAAAACAATGCCAGCCACAATTAAGTTATTTGTGCTTGGGTCAGGAGAAATCCGTATCCATGATGAGCCTTCAAGTAAAGCAACAGCAATTGCAAGCAAAGCCGCAAGCGTTGGTCCTACATCTGGCACTAAGGTAAATAAACCAGCGGCAATCCCTAATACCAATGCACCAGGGATACCGATAATTGCCCACGCAATTGTAAAAGCAATCCACACCACAATCATCAAAACAATTTGCCCCCGCAGGTATGCCATCCACACATTTCGCAAACGGCGGTATAACTCGCGCATATCTTCGTGATAATTTTCAGATGCGAAGTTAATCATCCATTCTTTGATGCGGGGCCATTCCATCATAAAGAGATAAACGCTTACCAAAATAATCAAGAACCATAAAATATTAATCGTTGTGGCTTCTAACAATTCTAAGGCTTCTGCTGGTAAAGGCGTTAGCACAGTTTCCTGCCAATGCCCAATACTGTCACCTAATTCTTCAAAATGAAATACAAGCCCTGCAAATTGAATCGGTTCTGAAAGCGCTTCACTTAATTCAGTTGTCACGTTAAGCAAATCTTTCACCACAATTTGAATTTCTTCAAAAAAGACTGGGGTTAATCCAATTGGCACTACTACAAAAAAAATAATGGCGGAAAAATAAACAATATTGACAGCCGCCGCACGCGTTAACTTTGTTTTTTCGATTAAGAACGCAACCGCAGGGCTAATCAGATACGCTGAAAAGCCAGCAATCACTAACATCTTTATTGCTTCGCGGGCATAAATCAAAAATGCCACAACAGCAATAAAAAAAATCACTCCCATCGTATAACGAAAAGAGTCACTCCAGTGTTGATTTTGTTTTTTCATAATATTTTTTTCACCGCTTCTAAAGTAGGTTCTATAATTGGGGCAGATTGTACCGCCTGCATTGCCGCACGAACGTCTTTCAATCCACTGCCAGTGTTTAACACCAAGATTGGGTCATCGCTTCGCACCACGCCCATACTTGTTGACTTGACCAAGCCAGCATAGGCAGTCGCCCCGGCAGGTTCTGCAAACACGCCAACCTTGCCAAGTTCGGCAATGGCTTGCAAAATTTCTTCATCAGTTACGGTGATATACGTTCCGTTTGTTTCTTTTGTCGCACGAATTGCACGCACACCATCACGAGGTAAATCTACTGAGATGCTATCTGCAATTGTGTTAGAAGAAACAGGTGTAATTATTTCTGTATCTGCATGAAATGCACTTGCAATGGCAGATGAACCTTCTGCTTGCACACCAATGATTCTTGGCATATTTTGAATCCAACCCAATGCAAATAAATCTTTGAAACCTTTATGAATTCCAGAAATGATATTGCCATCCCCAACGGAGACAAAAATTGTCAGTGGAGGATGAGCATCTAAAGTTTTGTCTTGCTGATGCCAGTCACGATGCGCTTCAATCCACCATTCCCAAATTTCAAAGGCGGCAGTCTTCTTCCCTTCTAAAGTAAATGGATTGTAGCCTGTGTTTCGACAATACCAGCCAAACTCATTCGCGGCTTTGACGGTTAAATCGAATGCGTCATCATAACTGCCATCTATTAAAATAACTTTAGCCCCAAACACCAGCAATTGAGCAACCTTGGCTTGCGGCGCAGACTTGGGCGCAAAGATAATTGCTTTTTGATTCACAGCCGCCGCCATGCCCGCCAACGCTGCGCCTGCATTTCCAGTGGAAGCCGTAACGACAATTTCAGATTTTAATTCATGCGCACGCGTGACAACAATTGCACTGGCTCGATCTTTGAATGAAGCGGTTGGGTTTCGTGATTCATCTTTGAGCCAAAGATGTTTGAGGTTTAATTTTTCTGCCAAACTTGGTAAAGCAAAAACAGGAGTCCAACCTGCAACGTGTAATGGCGTTGAATGACCAGCAGGCTCACCTACTGGTAAAAGAGGCAAATATCGCCAAAGAGAGTTTTCAGTTCTAAATGTAATATCTTCAGGTTGAAATTTTTTCTTGATGGAATCGAAATCAAGCACAACATCCAAATTCCCGCCATCTTGAGGACAAGTGTATGTGACCTGACCTTGCAAATACTCTGTTCCACACAGTGAACATTTGTAACCAAGAAAATTTTTCATATCCGAGTAATTTTACCCGATATAAAAATTCCGAAGTCTTATAGACTTCGGAATTTTTTCATTAATCCCTTTCAAACGGCACGCCTAATGCCGCTGGCGGGGATGCTCGCATGGCGCGTAATAATTTTGCGAAAAACTTTCGTGTGGATTCAGGCATGGCGGCGAGTGTTCTATCCACCCATTCAGCATTGCCAATGTTGACTAGTAATAAAGTTAATATCATCAATGGGAATGGAGCAACTTGCAAAACTTGTGATGGGACTTGAGTCAGCACAGGTTGTAGCACTAAGCCTAACCATTGCAAGAAGCCAAATAAGTACGCGCCAAATGCGGCGCGGGCGGGATTCCATCCGCCAAAAATGGTAATGGATAATGCTATCCAACCAAAGCCATCTAAACCTGAGATTGTTCCCATCCAACCAGCGCGGGAAGCCAAAGAAAATGCGGGACCTGCCAGACCAATCAATGCGCCACCGATGATTGTATAAACATAACGCATCAAATTAACGTTGGCACCGCGGATGTACGCGGCGGCAGGTTTTTCGCCGATGCCTTGCAACATGAGTCCGGGGCGTGTGCGATAAACCCAAACCCATGTAAGGATGATAGCCATAAAACTGATATAAGTAATTGCATCCTGCCGAAAGAATAATGTGCCAAGAATTGGAATATCACTTAAGAACGGAATCGGCATTGCTTGCAAACGTGGACCTGGCACACCCATATATGGATTACCAAGAAAATAAGAAAGGTCTCGGCAAGTAAGTGCAAGTACAAATCCAACCGCCACTTGAGATTGATTCAATGTAATACTTGCGAAAGCAACAATCAATGCGACCAGTGCGCCAATCAGCATACCTGCTAAAAATCCAAGCACAATATTATTTGTAGTGTAGGCAACTGCAAAGCCACCCATAGCGGACAATAAAATTGTGCCATTCATTGAAAGGTTAATCACACCAGCGCGTTCAGATAATGTTTCGCCTAACACAGCAAATACAATCGGAGCGGAAGCGGCAAGGATGCCTGCCAAACCAATGAGGATTGTCTCTTGCGTCATGTGTTTTGCCCCTTCTTAATAAATTTTTGACGCGCACCTTCAACTAACAATGCAAACAACACCAAGACACCTTGTAAAACGCCTGAAAGTGATGAGTCAAGTTTCATCACAATTGGCAATTGAATACTGCCGATATTTAATGCGGCAAAGAACAATGCCACAGGAATCGCCCAAATGGCTTGATAATTAATCAACATGGCAACCATCAAGCCGAGGTAACCGTACCCGCTTGAAATCGAGGGAATGAGGCGATGATACACAGCGGCAACCTGCATCGCGCCAGCCAATCCAGCCAGTGCACCACAAATCAAAAAAGAATACATCGCGTATTGCCAAGTGGGGATGCCTAGCAAATATGCCGCGCGGAAATTTTTGCCGACTGCTTTTAACTTCAAACCAAAGTATGTGCCTTGTAATAGAAAAAAAACAATGATGATTGCTATGAGTGCAATGCCTAACGCCCACGGACTGATGCGAAGATTTGCAAGTAAGGGTAATGAAAATTCATCTGGGAACGGAACTGTGCCACTCATGGAGGCAACGCCTGGTCGCTTCCATGGACCGAAGATGAGATAAATGGTTAAGGCTGTAGCAACGAAATTCAAGCCCAGCCCGCCAAAGATTTCGTTCACGCCACCAAATACTTTTAAGATGCCTGTGAAAGCCGCCCAAATTGCGCCACCTATCATGCCGCCTAAAATTGCTAATGTGATGATGAGGGCTGGCGGTAAATCGCTTTCGAGAAAATAACGATAAACCCAAGTAGTTGCAATTGCACCTAACACTACTTGACCTTCTACGCCGATGTTCCATAACCCTGCTGAAAATGTAACGAGCAAACCAGCTGTCACCAACAAAAGCGGAACGAAAGCAACAAGCACTTCAGCAAATTTTCGCATTTCGCCAAACGAACCTTTGAACATATTTCTGAAGGCTTCGGTTGGAGAAGCGTCTATCGAAATCAATATCAATGACACAACACCAAATGATAAAGCCAATGCAATGATTTGAAATAGCAAACCGCTAAAGCGACTCTTAAGCATGTTCGCCTCCTATCTCTGCCCAGCCTTTGCCGCCGATTAACTCACCAAGTTCTTCAACGCTGGTTTTATTTGCATCCAAAGGTTGTGAAATTTTCCCACTAAAGAAAACTAACACACGGTCGCTGTATTGTAAAATTTCTTCAAGGTCTGATGACATAAAAATTATCGAAGCATTTTGTTTGCATCTTTCTTTTAATTTGCCCCAAATATAAATCACCGATTCAATATCCAAACCGCGTGTGGGATGTTCAAGCAAAATTAATGAAAGCGGATTTTGCAATAATGCCAACTCAGCACGTTGTTGATTCCCACCTGAAAGCGACTCAACAGGAGTGTGTGGTGTGCCACGAATGTTGAAAGATTGGATACGTTCTTGTGTTAATGTTTGACCTGCAACACGGTCAATAAAAATGCCACGCGGTTCTTCTGCCAATACAAAATGGTCGGTCAACGTCAGACCTGGCACTAACGCCTCTTCTAATCTTGCGGCGGGCAGAAAACTGACTCCATTCCTTTTGAAAACATGATATGACTTCCCGCTTAAATCTTGACTTTTGAGCTGTATCTTGCCACCCACAGGGCGGACTAAGCCCGCACATGCTCGCATAAATAAATTTTGTCCAGAACCTTCCATACCCGCTAAGCCTATCACTTCGCCTTCTCGAACCTCTACATTGATATTTTTTATTTTCAAACGGGCATCTTCTAATGAAACATCATTGAGTGAAAGAACTGTCTCGCCAACTGGCGCGGATTGTCTTTCTCCTAATGTCACTTCTTTACCAAACATCATCTCGACAAATTTTTTGGTTTGATACGGTGGCGTTAATTCACCGACTAATTCGCCAGCACGTAGCACCACAACACGGTCACATAAACTTTCAACATCTTCTAGCTTATGAGACACAAAAATAACGGTCATGGCTTGCTCTGGGAATTTTCTTAACGTTGTAAACAATTTTTCTTTTTGGGCAGTGCTAATGCCTGTAGTGGGTTCATCTAAAATAAACAGGCGCACGCCCAAAAATAATAAACGCATAATTTCAAGTTGTTGACGTTCCCCCACTGTTAGTGAATCGACATAATTTTCAGGGTCTAGTGAAAAGCCGTATTCTTTTGCAAGTAAATTAAAATCTTGTGTGGCTTCTTTTCTATTTGGAAAAAAACTACTTGGCATACCCAATAAAAAGTTATCTAAAATTTTCATGGGAGGGAAATCTAACGGGTCTTGATGCAACATGCCAATGCCATGTTTAATGGCATCGGCTGGTGAGTTCATGATGACAGGTACACCATCTAAAAGAATTTCACTGCCTGAATCAGCATGAATAAAGCCCGATAAAACTTTCATCAACGTGCTTTTGCCCGCGCCATTTTCTCCTAAAATTCCTTGAATACTGCCAGATGGAATCGTAAGATTAATATTTTTATTGGCGTGAACGTTCCCAAAATGTTTGTTTACGTTTTTGAATTCAACATTCATAGGCAGTTAGTTTCCTTTTGTCACCCTGAGCGAATGCGAAGGGTCTCTACAATTATCTTTGAGATTCTTCGCCACAAAAAGCAAGAGCGTGGCTCAGAATGACAAATAATGATATGTATAAAAAAATGTAGGGGCGAGGTGACCTCGCCCCTACAAGAAAAATCAAATCTTATTCAGACGCGCTCAAGCCTTGCATGCCTTCGAGCAGTTGGGGCAAGTACCAAACTTGTTGGTCAGATGCAACTTCCCCATCGGCAAGATACGGTGTTCCATCTTGCAAGTTGATTGGACCCGTCCACAAGTCTAATCCAGCGGCGAGTTCAGCGATGAACTCATCTAAAATGGCGACGTTTTCAGCACTGAGAGCATCACCTTTGACGAAACCAATCGCAGAAGTGTCATGGTTGTTGAGGTCAGACCAATCTGGTCCAGACCAAATGAATTGTGATTCCCAAGAACCATCTGCGGCAGATTGAATCGCGGCAAGATAATCCGGTCCCCAGTTGAAGAACGGAACGCCTAAACAAACTTCTGGAGCGGCATCACAGGCGTTAATATAGTCATACGCCACAGCAAGTGATGGTGTGCCTTCGTCTGTTAACTTTTTGGCTTCTGGTAAGTTGACAGAGTTATCAATACCAGAGATGACTACATCAAAGCCAGTGGTGTAAAAATCTTTAGATACATCCACAGGGTCGGTAGTAAAACCAGGAATGTGGAACCAGAAACCAATCCAAGTGACTTTGAATTCCAAATCAGTTGTCTTACCGGCTTTTTCGTGGCAATACTTTGCGCCCAAATAAGCAGAAGCGGTTAAGCGGCGGGTTTCATCGTTAATCAATGGTCCCAAATAACCAATCTTGCCAGTGGTGGAAGAAAGCGCGGCGGCACAGCCAGCAATCATCTTGCCGTATTCCATGCGTCCCATAATATTCATCAAATTTGGAATCTCTTGATAGGCTTTGCCATCGGGCCAAACTTGGTCGCCAGATGCCATAATCACATACACATCAGGGTTGGCTTTTGCAAAAGTGGTTGAAGCGTCTTTCATGTCATCTGAATTGAAGATGACCAACTTCGCACCTTGTGCAACCAATTCTTCAGCCAATTGGTCAGGTGTGGTGCCAGGGCGGTCGGCTGGGTTTACCTTATCAAGGTAAATCATCTTCGCGCCGGTCTTTTCTTCTACATACAAACCGGCATCATAATGCGCTTGGCTCCAACCACCATCATTATATGGACCCACCAACAACATACCAAATACAAACGGTTCAGCGGGTGCCTCTGTGACGGCTTCGGTAGCAGGCGCGTCAGTTGCAGGTGCTTCGGTTTCAGCGGGTGGTGCTTCTGTGGCAGGTGTGCCACATGCCGAAAGCGCGAACACAAAAACAAACAACAAACTTACAAGTCGAGCAAAATTCTTTCTCATTTTTCTTCTCCTATTGAAAATGATTTTGGACAGTTCTGTTAGAGTCAATAACTTTCCGATGCCTCCTTTCAGTTGTCTAAACGATTTTATCAGAAGAAATCTTTTTGTGACAAATTGCACATGAGGCAGTTATGGCTGACAACCAAACTCGCTTCTCACCTGACTGATAGTTGTTTGCTGTTCCAACGAGCTTTCGGTTTCTCTTTCAATTCTGCTCCATAACTTACACAACATCGGACCAACATAATTTTTTGAAACCTGATAACTCTCTTTAGACAATTTTACCGCTTTTTCCCAATTGTTAACATGAGCATATCCTTCGATATAGACAAATCTTTCGACAGGGTCATTAGGTGTATCACCCAAAGCAAAGGCTTGTTCAGCAATATTAACGACACTTTCCCAATCTTTTTTCTGGCGGGCTAATTCTGCCTGAGAAAAATAATAGCACCAATCTTTTTCTGGTTCACTTCCATAAAATTGACTTGGCAAATGATATGCCTTCTCAAACAAAATCACATTTTGATTTGTATATCTAGCAACATCTCTTAATGCTGGTGGAAGCAAACGATTATTTTCTTCCACTTCTGGGTCTAACACGCGGAAGCACTTTGGGGGTTCAAAATATATAGCAACAATATTGGTTGTATTCCCATAAAATGTTGGACCAATGTAATACAACTCATGCGCTTGACCAGGCTCTACACTTGGTAAAGTTTTGCCAACGCGAAATGAAGCAAAATACAACATCAAATTCATATCGCCGGGCGGCGAGTAAATCCAATTGAGTGGACCAGTCAACGAATTATCTGAAAAATATGTGACTGGAAAATCGTTAGCAAGCAAAATGGTCCCTTTTTCAAAATTTGGAATACGTTCCGTCATTTGCCAGAATAATTGTTGTTGTGTATGCCAATCTCGTCTGTAAATATCTTCGAGTTGAAAGTGTCTGCTTCCAGCAAAGCCAATTAATAATGCAACAAGAATCATTTGCGCTCGTTGATTCTTTATCAATGCAATCATACTTGCCAACAAAATACTTGACCCCAACATAAATGGGAGCATGAATCTGTCCATTGAGAAATTGAATTGCGGCATGTTGCCACTCACCCACACTGCGCCACCTGAAAGCCCCCAGAAAATTAATCCGAGCCAGCCTGCACGTTGAGCAAAATCATTATCACTACTGCGTATGCTCAAGCCGCCGTCCTCGGCGGCGGTTATTTTTGATTTTGGTAGAGATTCTTCGCTTCGCTCAGAATGACACAAATGCAAATAAACACCAACTAAAACAATTGTCACGATTAATAAAATAATCATTAACGAAAGTGTAAGCGGACCAAAACCTGTTAATCCAATATCGTAAAATGGATTAAGCCATGCTTGAAAGACAGTTCTCCAAAAACTTAAGAAAACATTATTGATGAGTAATAAAATGCCTGAAAAAAAGTTTTCTCGAATTGCATCGAGCAGAACATATCCATAACTTGCGTTTTGATAAGTGAAGAAGAACGCGCGCCAAATGGTCACGCCAAGAAAAATGCCGAAGTATGGCAGAAACAGTTTGACGGTCGAAATGAGGCGTTGTTTTATATCTCCAGATAAAAATTGATAAAAGATAATCAATCTAGCAAATTCAAGAAAATAAAAATATTCCATCGTTATCAAATTGACAAACGCAAAAAAGTAGGAGGCGATAAATAATGGAATGCGATATTTTTCAGATTGTAATGCAAGTAATGAAAGATAAAGCGAAAATAAAAATGCGGATAGCACAATATAAAAATGGCTGTACATAAATGCGATGAAGTGTTGCCCCATGCCGGGGTATACGAGAAAAAACAAACTCGCCCACAAGTTTTGTTTTTCATGTTTGGGATATAAAGTGCATAAAATTTTCCATAATAAAAATGCAGTGAGCCAACGTAAGATGATTGCCAGCAATTGCCAAGCCCAGGGATTTGCCCCAACGATGGGTATGGTGATTTGATAAATCATTCCCCAAAATGGACGACTCGTTGAAAATGTTTTTGTAAGCATTTCCGAACCGAGTTGGAAATACGTCCACATCCACGGAAATTCATCCCAATAAAATCCGCGTTGCCAGAAAAATAATCCATACACAAGTGCAGATATGAAAAGCAAAAACCATGGTGTGGTTTTTGTTGTGAGTTTTATATTATTTATTTTTTCGGAAAAGTTTTTCATAAATTTAATTGTAGGGACACGGCGACGCCGTGTCCCTACATATTTAAGGAACAATCCAAGTGCCTGTTTCTTTTTTCAAAGCACGACCAATATTTTCTGGATTTGTAATCAAGGCTTCTTTGCCACCGTTTTCTAAATACCAAATTGCGGCTTGAATTTTTGGAGCCATTGAACCTTTTGCGAAATGAATTCCTTCATCCAAATAGGCTTTGGCTTCAGCGACTGTAATTTTATCTAACCATTGTTGATTTGGTTTTCCAAAATTGATGGCTACTTTTTCAACAGCCGTTGCAATCAAAAGCATATCGGCTTTGAGCCTTTGAGCAAGCAATGACGATGCAAAATCTTTATCAATCACTGCCGCAACACCTTGCAATTCTCCATCGCCTCTATCAACTACAGGAATCCCGCCACCGCCCACTGTGATGACAACTTGTCCAGCGTCTAGTAATAATTTGACCGAATCAAACTCAACAATTTCTTTTGGCATTGGAGACGCGACGACTCTTCTCCAGCCTCTGCCTGCATCTTCCACTACCGACCATTTCATTTCCTTTTCACGGCGTTTTGCTTCGGCTTCATCCATGAATGAGCCAATCGGTTTGGTTGGTTTTTGAAAAGCAGAATCTTTTGAATCAACCAACATTTGCGTCACAATCGTCGCGGCTTTTTTATTTATCTTGCGTTTGAAAAATTCATTTCGCAAGGCTTGTTGTAATTCATAACCAATCGCGCCTTGCGAATCAGCACCACAAACATCCAATGGAACTTCATGCATGCCTTCCACTTTCGCGGCGATTTCAGAACGCCTCAAAATGAATCCAACTTGCGGACCATTTCCATGTCCAATAGCGAGATTCCAGCCCGCTTCAATCATATCCGCCAAATGCACGGATGTTTCTCGAAGCGCAACTTCTTGGTCTTCGACACTGATTCTTTTTTCATCTTTTATCAAAGCATTGCCGCCAATGGCGACGACTGCTAATTTAGTCATAAGGTCTCCTGGTCTTATTGGTCTGACAGGTCTTATTAGTCTTACAAGTCTAAAAGGTCAAGCGATTCTTCGACCATTTAGACTTGTAAGACCTTTTAGACTATTACGACATAGTTAGTGCCATCACTGCTTTTTGTGCATGTAAACGATTTTCCGCTTCATCATAAACAACGGAATGAGGTCCATCAATCACGCCATCTGTGACTTCGAGTCCACGATCTGCAGGAAGGCAGTGCATATAGATAGAATCTTCCTTTGTTAATTTCATGCGGCGTTCATCTGTAATCCATGATTTATATTTATCAATCAAGGCTTTGCCTTCATCTTTTCCAGTTGTGGTCATCATGGGTCCCCATGATTTTGGATAAACAACATCTGCATCTTTGAAGGCTTCGTCCATGTTATCGGTTACGTCAAAACCAACGCCATATTTTTTAGCATTGTCTTTGGCTTGTTGCATAATGTCAGGCATTAACTTAAATTCGGGTGGATGTGCCAACACCACGTCACAACCGAAGCGAGTCATTTGTAAAATCAAAGATTGGGGAACAGAAATCGGTTTGCTATAAGATGCGGCATATGCCCACGAAACAACAACTTTCTTCTTTTTGAGGTCGCGTCCTTTTTTTTCTTGAATGGTCATCAAATCTGCTAAACATTGAAATGGATGATATACATCACATTGCATATTTAAAATGGGTGTGCGACTGGCTTTGGCAACTTCGTTGATATATTTGTTTCCAAAATCCCAATCACATTGACGAATGGCAATGCCATCGAAATAACGTCCAAAAATTTCACCAATTTCTTTGGCAGTATCACCATGTGAAATTTGAGTCGTTTCACTATCAATGAATGCGGCATGTCCACCTAATTGAGCCATGCCGGCTTCGAAAGAACCGCGTGTGCGTGTGGACGTGAAAAAGAAAAGCATTGCCAATGTTTTATCTCGCAACAAGGCATGTGATTCTCCTAATGCGCGTTTACGTTTCAAATCCCAAGCCACATCTAAAACTGTTTCAACTTCTTCTTTGGTGAAATCTAAATCACCGATAAAGTCACGTCCTCTAAAATTTGTTTGCATAATTAGTCTCCTTGTTTATTAGTTTGCTAGTTAGCTAGTTTTTGGTTTATTGGTTACAGTCTTATTTAGATATGTGATTAATCCGTTGATAAGTTTCTTAATTTCAATTGTTAATTCATAGGCTTTCTTTAATTCATCTTCATTAATATAGTCTGCGTCCAAAGCAAGGTATAACTCTGATTGAACCTCTCCAGCAGACCGACGTGCCATTTTCAAGAAACGAACAAACTCAGCGTTATAGCCAGCTTCAAATCCCTCAGCAATATTGTGCATAATTGAGCCCGCCGCTCTTTGAATTTGATCTCGCAATCCAAAGTCACGAGAGAATTTCTCTTTCCGAGTTAATGCATAAATATAGCCTGCTAATTCTCTAGCCTTTTTCCATGATTCTAATTCCTCAAAGTTTTTAAGCGTCGTCATAAGAAATGAACTAGTGAACCAGCCAACTAGTCAACTAGTAAACTAGGTAGAATTGCGTAAAACTCAGTCGCTTTGACCATATCTTCTAATGAAACAGAATCATTGACTGTGTGTGCCGTTTCTTCATCGCCTGGACCAAAACCAATAGATGGAATCCCTGCTTTGCCTGCCCAATAGATTCCATTCGTGGAAAAATTCCATTTGCCGCTTTTCGCTTCAGGTAGACCGATTTGTTTGCGTGCTGCTTGTCCAGCTTCTACTAGCGGATGATTTTCTTCTAGTGCCCAAGCAGGGAAATATTTATCAACAGGGAATACAAAACCCGTATAAGATGGTTCATCATAAAATAATTCTTCTAACTTGACTGTATCTTTATATTCAGCAGGGATTAAATCCTCAACTTGTTTTCTTACAACTTCTTTCGTTTCACCAAATGTCATTCTTCTATCTATATAAATAACGGCTTCATCAGGTACTGCATTGATTGATGGAGTCTTGACGTGCATATCGGATACAGTAATTTTTCCATGACCCAAAAATTCATGGTCGCCAAGTTTTGGCTCTAAATCTCTAATGCCTGCAATCACGGACAATAATTTATAAATCGCATTATCACCAAGATGATTGCTCGCCGCATGAGCAGACTTGCCTTTGGATGTAATCTTCATCTCCAAACGACCTTTGTGACCACGATACGTTAGCATTTTGGTAGGTTCGCCGATTACAACAAAATCAGGTTTAATTTTTGGGTCAACTTCAACGAATGTGTTGGGTGCAATGCCATCACACCATTCTTCCATATTGCCGAAGTAATAAGCAGTCCAACCATCTAACAGACCTAAGTCTCTTGCCATGGCTAAACCATAAATCATTCCTGGAGTTGAGCCTTTTTCATCACAGGCACCGCGTGCATATAAAACGCCATCTTCAATTTTGCCTTTGAAGGGATCCCAATCCCATGAGCCCGGGTCACCAACACCAACAGTATCAATATGTGAATCATAGACAATGACTCTTTTACCATTTCCAATTCTTCCAATTGTGTTGCCCATCTTATCAAAGCGGACTTCGTCAAAGCCTAGTTTTTTCATTTCGGCTTGCACACGTTCCCCTACCGGACCAATCTGCGAATCCATGCTGGGGATTTCACAAATTTCTAACATGAATTGAATCATATCTTCTCGTGCGGCTTGCACACGTTTTTGGATTTCTAAAATTTTATCTGTCATAGTTACTCCTTATTGTGTTTACAGATTTACAAGTTGAAATGTTTAAACGTTTTAACTTGTAAACTTTCTAACTACTTCCAACGCGCCTGACAATATGAAAATGAAAATAACCGGGGATAAAGTAACTCATCGAAATATCTACCATTTTGCCATTGCCATCAAACAATTGTGAATTGAAGTGAAGTAACACATCACCACGTTGAATTTCAAGCGGTTTAGCAACATCTGCCGAGGCACCAATGGCACTTACGTCGGCGCGAGATGAAGTTAACAGGTCACCGCGACCAAGTAACAGGTCAAGCACTGAGCCGTTAAATCCAGATGGCAAATCTTTGGCAGACAAAAAATCTTCAGGCAATGTATCTACTAGATAAGCAATCGGTCTGCCTTCGGTGCGAATGACGCGGCGAATTCGCATCAGTTTAGAAGATTCTTTGATATGAAATAATGAAGCGAGTTCTTCATCTGCTGGAATGGTTTCAATATTCAAATCACTCAATGAAACTTCAAGCCCTTGACGTTTGGCAAGTGTATCAATACTTTCCAACACTTCGAGACCGCTATCCAGTGCTTTGATTTTTCCAACGACATACGTGCCAGAACCTTGTTTGCGACGAAGCAAACCTTGCGTTTCAAATGAACGCATGGCTTCACGTAAAGTAGCGCGTGACACGCCAAGTTGTTTTGCAAGGTCTGGCTCGGATGGCAGGCGTTGACCTGCTGGCGTTTTATTAATTAATTTTGCTAAATCTGCTTGTAATCTTTGAAACGGAAAATTTGCCATAAGTGAGACTCTCTTTCATAGCCACAGAGGTCACAGAGTTTTTTGAGAAAAATATCAAAGGTCTCTGTGTTCTATGCGGCTAAATAATTTTCAATCTTCCAACACAGGAATAAAATCAAATTTTGTCACATCCACCAAACCTTTATCTGAAATTCTCAATTCAGGGATGACCACCAACGCCAACAAACTCAATTGCATATTTGGGTTATTCAATTCACTGCCACACATTTTGAAACCTTCTAAAACATTGTTTGCTTTTTCAGCAACCACATCCGCGCGCTCATTAGACATCAAACCCGCAATCGGCATCTCAACCAAAGCAATCACATTCCCATCTACAACAACCACTTGCCCACCACCACATCTTGCCAATTCATTCGCAGCAACTGCCATACTTTCTTCATCATTCCCCACCACAATCATGTGATGACTATCATGCGCCACTGTTGATGCAATCGCACATCTTCGCAAAAAGCCAAATCCACTCACCAAACCGACCACAACTTTTCCAGTTTTACGATGGCGTTCCACCAAATCAATTTTTGAGATGTCACGATTTATATCTGCTTTAACTTCACCATCTTCTACTTTGACTTTCATTTTTAGATGACGAGTCGGTGCCTGATTTTCAATGACTCCAATCACATTCGCTTCAATCTCTGACCCATCACTGGCTCTGCTTCGGAGAATAAAATCTTGGCTTGTGAGTTTTCTCTTGACCTTGACAGACTTCGTTACCCAACTTGGATATTTCACACTTGGCAATTTGATTTGCCATTCGCCATTCTCTGCAATCACTTGCCCTTTTGCAATGACAAGGTCTGCGCCAAAGTTCATCAAGTCATTGACCAATAAAATATCAGCATATCTGCCCGGTGCAATCATGCCCATTTCTTTGCTCATACCGAAATGTTCAGCGGTGTTAATTGTCATCATTTGAATCGCAGTCATCGGATTCAAACCTTCGGAGATAGCATGTCTCAGAACACGGTCCATGTGCCCCTCGGAGGTTAATGTCCCCGCATGAGAATCATCTGTACATAAGATGAAGCGACGTGAATCTAATTTCTTTTCAGTAATTGCTTTCACCTGCGCGGCAACATCAAACCAAGCAGAGCCATATCGCAACATGGCTTTCATGCCTTGTCTTACACGAGCAATGGCATCATCTATGCGTGTGCCTTCATGGTCATCTTCTGCACCGCCAGCCACATAACCATGAAACGGAATTCCCAAATCAGGTGAAGCGTAATGCCCACCAATCACTTTTCCCGCCGCATGAGTTGCAGACATTTCATCTAACATTTTTTTATCGCCCATAAACACGCCAGGAAAATTCATCATCTCGCCCAAACCGATAATGCCTTTCCATTTCATCGCAATCGCTACTTCTCTTGGTCCTATAGATGAACCCGGAGTTTCCAGCCCCGGCGCGGATGGCACACATGATGGCATTTGTACCCATACATGAATCGGTTGCTTCTGTGCTTCATCCACCATCAACTTCACGCCTTTTAGACCAAAGACATTTGCAATCTCATGCGGGTCAATGAACATACCGGTTGTGCCACGAACGGCTACTGCTCGAACAAACTCAGTGACAGTCACCATCCCCGACTCAACGTGCATGTGACCATCTAGCAGTCCAGGTACTAAATATTTTCCATTTGCATCAATGACTTTGGTTTTCTTGCCAATCGTATGACTCGCATCTCCACCAACAAATGCAATTATTCCATTAATAATGGCAATATCTGTGTTCGGAATAATTTCTCCCGATTGCACACTGACCCATTTGCCATTTTGAATCACAAGTTCGGCGTGCGCGCGCCCCATAGCAACATCAATCAAAGATTTCGTCAATTTGGTTGAAGAAGTCATACGATTAACTCCTTTGTATTAATTAGACATCTCTGCGTTATACAAATCTAACAAATAATCATACTGCCCAGTGTTGAATTTCCAAATTTCTGTCATGCGATTCCAATCCCAAATCGGACCGGTAATCAATATCTGCAATTTATAATAATACAAAGCCAAGTTTGGGTCAGCGATTTGATTTTCACCTGATTCTAAAGTTTCAAGATAACCTTCAGGAATTTCACGGCGGAAGTGACCTGGGTCCCAATCTGGCATAGACGGCAAACGGGCAAGAATCGGGTCTGATAAAGCAAAGTTATCTATGACATGAATATTTGGACCTTTATGGTAGCCAGGTTTTCCAAGCGCATCGGCAAGATATACTTGTTGATAACCTGTGAATTCCCATTCACTACCAGCAAATATTGACCCGAGTTCATTATCTCGAAAGCCGTTTTCTATAAAACTATTAAATTGACCTTTACGTGGGTTTCCAAAATAATGCATCCTTTGGTCGGTGACATCATTTCGGTCACTGATTGGGTAATCAGGCAGGTACAAAACTATATTGGATGACCAAAGCGGGGAACGTAAAGAAAACACGCCAAACAAAATCACAATGCCTAAATTGGCTATTTGAATTTTTTTCAATGTGAGTTGATTTGCGAGTATTGCCGTGGCGATAAGCAATGGAGCGGTTAGAAATCTACCACCCATAAAATCGCCACCAATTTTTACAACATACGCCAAGTAAAGCGCAATGCCAGCAAATAAGAAAATCTGCTTCCAGTTTCTTTCGACATATAAAGTAACACCAGCCAAGCCAATTGTGAAAAATAAGATGGGGTCCCAGTTGACTGAATTTAATAAGTAATCAAGCCCTTGTAACAGCAATGCGCCGTCAGAAACACCAGTGCTTAATTTTGCAAAGGCAGTATTTGGGACAGGAAAACCAAAATAGATTAGAGAAAATAGTTCCCATAAAATAATGGGGATAAAACCAATGAGTATCTTTATGAAATTACCTTTACGCTGCGAAGACATCCACCACGCATAAAAAAGCGCCGGGGCGATTAAAGCAAAAGCATCTATACGGTTAAGCATAATCAAAGATGCAACGAAAGATAAGTATAAAAGATTTGGACTTTCATCAAAATAAACAATAATGAAAATAACAAGCAGAAAATGAGTTAATGGATTCTCTAACCCTGAAGTCGAGTAATCAATAAAACTATTGGAAAGACTTAACGTTAAAATGACAAGAACAAATGACAAAATTCGTGGTTTGGAAATACGAGTTAGTAAAAGAAAGACGCCAAGAGATGAAAGCAATGTTGAGAAAATTGCGGTGACATAAAACAAGGCGTTCGGCGCGCTGGCAATAAATAATCTCTCTATAAAATAAACGAATGAAAGACAAAACATCCACAATGGGTGCGTGAAAGCCTGCACACGCACAAACGGGTTATAACCCAAGCCATAGCCTGCTAAAAAGTTTTCCACCACGCGAAAGGTGATAATGGCATCGTCAGAAATCCAAGCACTGCGAAGCACAAGCAATCCATAAAAAGCAACTAGAGCATAAATAATGAGTGAATTTTCTTTTACTTGTTTCATCTTATAGTCCAACTTAATTCCCAAATTGATTTACAACAACAATGCCTATCACAAACAACACAAAGAAAACCACTGGCGAAAATAAACTCCATGCCATCATTTTGTTATTTTTATACAAAGCATACGCCGAGCCGAAATGTAGTAACGGCAAGACAATAATAATTCTCGTGGCTGGCAAACCACCAAAATAATAAACAAATGGTAAAAACAAAATTGCACCAATCAATACCAGCCAAGTCTTATTTTTTACGAGACCAAAAATAGAAAAACTTAAGGCAAATACAACCAAGATTCCAAAAATCAGAGCAGGCATTTTCACCTTTTAACCTTCAAACTTTTCAACTTGTCAACAATCTTTTCGCCGCTTTATTATGCTTTTCAATCAACTTACCTTCATCCACTGTCACCAATTGACCTGCTTTGACGATGAACTTGCCATGCACCACTGTGTAATCCACGCGCACGGGTTGTCCGAAAACGATGGCGGAAACAGGGTCATGCATCCCCGTAAATTCGAGGCGGTTGAGATTGATTGCAAAGAAATCGGCGCATTTGCCACTTTCCAAACTTCCAATATCCGTGCGACCCAAGACAGACGCGCCTCCGCGTGTGCCTAGATATAAGGCTTCGCGGGCTGTCATCAATTTTCTATTGGGGTCGTTTGAGAGAGAATAACCTGTGATGCCTTCTTTGAGGCGTGATACCAGCATAGCATTTCGGACTTCTGAAAGCAAGTGTGAGCCATCATTCGAGGCTGAACCATCTACGCCCAAGCCAACATTCACGCCCGCTTTACGATATTCTTTAATTGGCGCAATTCCAGAAGCCAAACGCATATTGGAAGTGGGACAATGTGCCACTCCACAATTATGTTTTGCAAAAACTTTTATTTCTTCATCATTTACATACACAGCATGTGCAAACCAAACATCATTGCCTACCCAATCCACTTCTTGCATATAACCCACTGGACGATGCCCAAATTTTTCTAAACAAAATTGTTCTTCGTCTTCGGTCTCGGCTAAGTGCGTATGTAAATGCACACCATATTCACGCGCCAGTTTTGCAGATTGTTTCATCAAATCAGTTGTGACAGAAAATGGTGAGCATGGAGCCAAGACAATTTGAGACATCGCGCCATGTTTTGAATCATGATATTTTTCTATGAGGCGTTGCGAATCTTTGAGAATCGCATCTTCTGTATCGACAACTGAATCGGGTGGCAACCCGCCTTGTGACTCACCCAAACTCATTGACCCACGCGATGCTTGTAGCCTGACTCCAATTTCTAGTGCGGCGGCAATTTCATCGTCAAGTTTTGAGGCGTTTGGATAAAGATAAAGATGATCCGATGCGGTGGTGCATCCTGAAAGTGCAAGTTCGGCTAATGCGGTTTGAGTCGAAGTAAAAATATCATCAGGTTGAATCTTTGCCCAAATGGGATATAAAGTTTTCAACCAATTGAAAAGATTTGCATCTTGCGCGGCGGGGACAGCGCGTGTGAGGGTTTGATAAAAATGATGATGCGTGTTGACTAGCCCCGGCAAGAGGACATGATTTTTTAAATCCAAAATTTCATCGGCTGTGTTTGGTAGTTCAGCGGCTTGACCTATCTTTTCAATGATGCCATCACGAATAAATATTGCACCATTTGGAATTTCGGTTTGCTGATCATCCATGGTGACGATGTATGCGTTTTTGATTAGTAGAGTTGTCATGTAGTTTGATAGTTATATGGTTTGATAGTTTTGGCAATTTGCTAATAGCCAACTGCTAATCGCTAATTGGTCTAGTTGTCTGACAAATTGAGTTTAGCAAAAAAAAGGAGGGATGTCAATTATTAACTATTAGATAGTTCACTACTTTATCACCAAATTTGGCAAGACGTCGAGTAAAATTGGGAAGAGGCAATAAAAAAAGGAGAAAAATAAAGGTGGCACCAAATCGTAATCCTTATATTGCAGGAACCCCTGTTGGTAATAAAATAACATTTATCGGACGTGATGATATTTTGCGTGAGACTAAGCGAGTGTTGCAAGATGTAAATCAGAATGCAATAACTCTTTTTGGGCAGCGACGTATTGGTAAAACATCAATATTACAATATTTAA
The DNA here is from genome assembly GCA_016789345.1 of Anaerolineales bacterium. GTDB lineage: Bacteria > Chloroflexota > Anaerolineae > Anaerolineales > Villigracilaceae > Villigracilis. Next base: position 32,069 of record JAEURG010000255.1, read on the forward strand.
CTAAGCATTTATCTGAAGAAGGGAGTTTTGATACAGTCTTCTTTGATCTCGAAGATAGGGCAGCTAAACCCTTAGGGCAAGTTGTGGTCGAACTCGCAAAGACAATAGCGAGGGAGTTACATCTACCGGAACCTAATTTAGGAAAAAATCCTGACCAAAACTTTCGAGACGTATGGCTACCTCAAATATTAAATGAAATTCAACATAAGGTTAAAGCTGGGAAGGCTAAGCCGGTACGTAGTTTAGTTTTATTATTTGATGAATTTGATGTTTTGGCAGATCCACAAGCCGGCACGGCAGCAAAAGAATTCTTTCCGTACTTAAGAAGTCTATTGAGCTTAGACCGTAGTCGTCTTCAATTCGTTTTTACATTGGGAAGAAATTTAGGTGATTTAAGTCAGGTAGCAATTTCTTTATTCAAGGGTGTCCCAGACAAACGTGTATCCTTGTTATCAAAAATAGATACAGAATCTCTTATTCGCTTTTCTGAAAAAAATAATAGTTTAAAATGGAGTCAAGACGCCGTTGAAAAAGTTTGGTCACTAACCAATGGGCATCCATTCTTAACTCAGGCTCTTTGTTGGGAAATTTGGCAAAAATTTTATGAAGGGGCATCTAAGAAAGATTCTTCAATAGTTCTTGCTAATGAAATAGATGAAGCCATTAACTCGACCTTAGAAAGGAGTCGAAATGCGCTTGACTGGTTGTGGCAAGGCCTTGGCCCTGCTGAAAAAGTAGTTGCAGCAGCATTAGCACAAGCTGGAACAGGCCCTGTAACGCAGGATGAAATTGAACATATTCTCAACGAAAGTGGAATTGTAATCATTATTCGAGAATTGAGCGAAGAAGCTCCAAAACGATTGCAAGAATGGGATTTGATCGAACCTGTCAACGGCGGTTATCGCTTTCGGGTAGAGTTACTTCGATTTTGGATTGCCGAACATTATCCTTTGAGTCTTGTTCAGAGAGAGTTAGATGCTGTTCAACCAGCAGCTGAAGGTTTATATCAAGCAGCTCGTTCTGTCTATCAAGTGAATCTAAACGCGGCAAAACTACATTTAATTCAAGCTATAGACTATAACCCTAATCATAGAGGAGCAAGCGAATTATTAGCTGAAATCTACATTGTAGATGGTGAAGTTGATAAAGCACAAGCATTATTAGAAAAATTAATGAATGCATATCCTTCTATAGCACGACCGCGTTTAATTCAAGTATATCTAAAACAAGCTGAAGGTGTATCTAGTGATGATGAAAAGCTAGTATGGTATCAAAAAATTTTGAAAATTTCACCAAATCAATTGGTTGCTCAAACAGCTGTGAATGAAATTTGGAGCGCGCGTGGTGAAGCTTCTCTGAAGAGCGGTGATTTAAAAAATGCTCTTGCAGCATTTGGGAAAGCAAATGATAAGACAAGAAAAGTTGAAGTGCAAAATCTACTCAGAGAAATAGAAATTCAAAAGGTGCTATCTGATATTGAGAAACTCGAAGGTGAAAATCAGTTTGAAGAAGCTCTAGAGTTAACCTTTAAATTCGAAAAAAAATATAAGGGTGCTTATAATTGGGATAAACTTAAAGAACGCCTAAAAGCTAAAGGACAGTTAGCAGATATATACCAACAAGCACTAGGTGCAATTGCTCAAAATGATCTTCAAAAAGCGACACATTTATTATTAGAGGTATTAAATATTCAACCTGATTATGAAATGGCCGCTTTTCACCTTAATCAAGTTGTAGCTGATGCAAGTAAGAAAAAAGAAAAAAAGGAGACCATACTACCAAATCAAATCTCAATTACAGAGGCAAACTCTGATGATGTTGGAAAAACTTCGACGCAAAGCAAAGGTACAAAGCTTCTAAATCCAACAAACCCTTTTGATTTTGTAAGGTTTATTGTTTGGATTTTTTTTACACCAAATCGAAGGAGAGATTATATTCAAAAATATGGGGAAGACGCTGAAGCATATCATGCGAAATGGATAGTAAGTATTTTGATGGCATTGCCACTTATTTACTTACCGATTGGGCAATTTCTCGGGTTAGTCTCCACCAATGGTATTCTAAATATTTATCCCAATATTCTTAAGTGGTCATTAATATGTACGATTGGTACTTGGATTTGGCTTGGTGTTTCTAAATCAATTAATGAGGATGATAATATAATCAAATTTATATTTTTCAGCACAGGGCTGTCTCTAACAATAGCTATCACAAATTCAAACTTAGCATTGTTATATCTTATCACTTTGATAACCATTATTGCATCTTCAAAGGGTATGTCAATGGTGGTTTCTAGGACGTATAATACAATAAGCGCATTGCTATCTATCCCCTTATTGATTTCCTTATTATTTATAGTTTGGTATGTATCCACAGTTTCTTTCAGTGGTTTACTTGGGATTATTATTGGCGGAATTACTTTCATAGTTGTTGGAATTGTTTTATACATTGGTGTGATTTTTCTAGGAATTATTTTGTCTTCAATCATTGGCGAGGAACCCTCGTATCAAAAAAGCCCTCTGTTGAGTACTATTTGGTTAGTAATACTCCATGGGCTAATAATATGGGTCAGTTTTTTTGATGGCTTGCAAAAATTAAATAGTTTTCTACAATAGAGAGCAAATGAAAAAAAATCCATTCATAACTGGAAAGCGTGTTCCTGTCGCTCAATTCATCAACCGTTCTAAGGAAATAAAAGATGCAGTAAGCCTTCTTTTATCTGGGCAATCATTGGCTTTCACAGGTTATCCTAGAAGTGGCAAAACTTCTTTATTGTTATATCTACAAGAGCTAAATTTAAGAGAAATTTTGTATGGCGAAAATGCAAATCAAATGTATTTCTTCTACTTAGATTTTCAGCCAATTTCATATAAATTTACACATTATTTATTTTGGCAACGTGTGCTTACAGAATATTTAAAAAATATAAAAATGAAATCCCCAAAATCTCTCTTATTATCATTATATAAATATTGTGATAAGAGTTTTTTTAGTACTGAGAGTATGGAAACTTTTTTAATTCAATCACAAAAAGAAGGATGGCATCTCGTTTTACTCCTTGATGAATTTGATACCATTCTACATAACCCAGAATTAAATAATAATGAATTTTTAGGTGGATTACGTACATTAGCCTCAAGATTCGGAGATGCACTAACACTTGTTATATCTTCTCAAAACACAATTAGCACGCTTAACGAAGAAACAAAGAAAAGTACCCCTGGTGGATCTCCATACTTTAATTTTTTAAAAGAAATATCTATCTTACCTTTTGACAGAAAGCACGCACAAAAAATATTTAGTCAATCTACAAGGAACTTTAGTAAAAAAGAAAAAGAATTTCTCATTGATATCGCTGGCAGCCATGCATACTTATTACAAACTGCAGGGAGTGCACTTTGGAATGCATATGAAAATAAATATCTACCTGAAGTCAGGTTAATTATAGTAGGGCAAGAAGTGTTGCGTACAGCCTCCGATAGTTTAGAGCGAGTATGGCAAAGCTGGACATCTGAGATGAGAAAAGTATTTACAGTGATTGCTTTGGATGAAATGCCAACGTTATTAGGAGATAAACTTTTTGATATTGAAAGCATGCGTAAATCTATTTTAGAGTATCCACGTGACATTAGGTACTTAAGTGAAAGAGGTTTTATTGCAGAAGATAACTTACTGCCAAGCGGTTATTGTGTTACTGCAAAAGTGATGCTTTGGTGGCTTGCGGAGGAGTTATTTATAGCTATAGTGAAAAGTGACGATTTGGGCAAATTTCTATATAAAAACCAATTAGATGGATTATTTACTAAAGGGGAACAAAGTCAGTTCATCTCAGCAATGGCAAGCCTTACGGCATTAGCAAAAACCAGTGCTGCAACATTTGTGGAAGCGGCAGCAGAAGGTTTAGGAAAAGGTCTAACAAAAACCTAATCACAGAAAACCGTGACGATTTTCATTAAAAAACTATATAAGGGAATTGCAAAATGCAAGTAGAGTGAGCGCACGTATTTGCCTACACGCATCCATAAAAACTAACTACTAATATCCAATAACTAAAACAGCTATTTATGAGCATTTCCCTTCTCCGCGTCTGTGAAGCGAATACCTGTTACACTGAAACGGTAATACATTGGATCGCTCTGTCAGACCTTGACCGTTGACCCTCTTAAAGGGAAAGCGGTCATTTTATTTCCAGCCGAGCTGGAAGAAAGCAGTAAAGATATGGATACCCGAATTTATGTAGGCAATCTCAACAAATTAACCACACAAGATGAAATCAACACTTTGTTTGCAACTGCTGGCACAGTCTCATCAGTAGAACTCGTCATGGATAAAGGCACAGGTCTTTCAAAAGGCTTCGCATTTGTATCTATGCCAGAACCTGCCGAAGCAGAAAAAGCCATCACCATGTTCCATGAATATGCTTTGAAAGAAAATTCTCTCAAAGTCAATATCGCTAAGCCAAAAGTCTAATAGACTTAGTGCAAAGATAAATTACAAAATCCCCATTTCAAAAGAATGGGGATTTTTCTTACAATATCGGTCTCACTCCAACTTTAAGGTGATTGAAAAATAATACATAAACTACTACTATGATTCAAATTCAAATCTTGGAGTGACGATATGAAAAACAACAAATGCCCCAATTGCGAATCAACAGAAATCATAGAAAATCTAGACCTACGCGGCGGCGAAGGCAATCCGCCGTATGTGATGGTTTCAGAGCCAGAGCCGCCCAATCGCCCATTTATTTGGATGCCCAAATTTGTACGAAGTTATATCAAAGCCTCAGTCTGCGGTTCATGCGGATACACAGAATTACATACTATCAATTACAAAGAAATGAACGAAACCTATAAAAAGGGATATAGAAGTAAATAGCATTTGACAGACTCTCAATAGAATTTGCAAGTCAAATGTTTGTATGCTTGGAGCATGAAAGTCATTTCCATTCTCTTAGCATTTCTAAACTCACTCATGGGCGTATTGCTGATTCTCTCTTGCATCTCAGCCAGTGAAACATTAGGTTGGATCACAACCAAAACAGGCGCGGGCATATTAGCAATTTATTTTGGCATCTTAACTTTCAAAGATGCAGTACAGCCACTAAGTCAAAAACGAATGGTGTTGAATAGTTTATTAATTGTGATTGTCAGCGTTTCTGCTTTGGTGTGTGGAATTCATTGGTCTATTGCAAGTGGCGATATGAAAAATACAATCTTATTATTTTCAAGCAGTTTGTTCGTGCAAGGATTAACTTCTATTTTGGGAATGGAATCAACCATGTAAGGGCGAGGTGACCTCGCCCCTACGATCTATTTTTCATAGATGCATATCTCGAAACAAAATGCACCAACCAAGAAGATAACTTCGTTTGATATTTTGCCTGCCTGATAACTTTCCGCATCTCTTCTGGACCTGTAAACTGGTCAAGCAAAATAACTGACCTCCCCACTTCAAACGCCGCGTGTGCATCCGAGCCGACAGTGCCAGCCAAGTTATATTTTTCAGCAAACTGTTTTGCCTGCACATTGAACATCGGATTCATACAACGTGCATTAAATATTTCAATGGCATCCACTTGTTCAATAATTTCGAGTAAATCATTTTCTTCCCAACCGCCTTTTCTTAATCTATCAAACGGATGAGATACGCTAATAAATGCACCTTGTTCTTTTAATATCTTTATCGTTTCTTGTGGCGTTAAGCCTGCGGGAATTTCTTCTTGCACATAAGCCGCCAGAATCTCTCCACGAGTAGTCATAATTTCCTCGCCCACAATAACCAGTTCACGGTCAAGTTTTTGAGCCGCGAGTGCACCTTGAATCGAATTATGGTCAGTGATGACCAATCTATCCAAACCTTTTCGTTTGGCAGTTTTTATCAAATCCTCTGGCTTGGTCAAAGAATCTTTGGAAGCGTTTGTATGGCAGTGAAATTCAAGTTTTAGCATAAAGCAATTTTACCAATTCACTCATTTTTGATTTAGAATCAAGGTTATGATTCGAAAAGGACTCTCTGCCTTTTTTGCGGAATTACAAAAGCCATACGGCATTGTGGTTATTTTATTTTTAGTGTGGCATGGAATCATTTGGTGGTTTTCAATTCCATTCACTTGGTTGGGTAGCCTTTTTGTGCTGGGGGTAGATTTGATTGCTACATTTATTATGTTAGAAGGCTTAACCTACTTTTTTTCTCAATTTGTGTTGCCGATTCAAAATGAAAAAGACCGCCAAGAAATTTATACCCGCGTGCGTGACTTTGAATCAGGGAAGCGCGGACCCATTTTATTTGTTAAAAACGGGCGAGTGATTAAGCATGAGCATGAAGATAACAAACGCGGCAAGGGTGTGATTGTGCTGGATACTGCCAGCGCTGTGGTGCTTCGGACAGATACCGAAATTGTAGGACCTGTTGGACCTGGCATTCGGTTTACAAAAGAAAATGAGTACATCATCAGCCATACAAAAAATGGAAAAGAAGAACCGATTGGGGTAGATTTAAGAACGCAATGGCAATTTATAGGACCCCACGCCAGCGACCAACCGTTGCTTAATCCATTTCCAACATCCAACCCAAAATATGCCAATGAAGTGGAAAGGCGGCGCAAGCAGACCGTTGGCTTAACCAGAGACGGCTTTGAAATTTCTGCCACGATTAGTATTAAATTCAATGTACGGCGCGCCAAACGAGTCACCCCAAGCGAAAGCGGGGTAAAGTCGCAATTTCGTTACGACCCAAGCGCCGTGCGTGATGTTGTTACGCGCCAAGCCATGCACTTAGATAAAACCGAAAATAAAGTAATCCGCCTTGAATGGAAAGAACTACCTGCACATTTGGTTGTTAACTTATGGCGTGAATATATTCGCAAAGTAAAACTAGAAGATTTATTCACAACCTCAAATAGTATGAGTGGTTTACAACATATTGAAGAAATGATTCGACAACGTGTTTGTAAGCCAGAAGTAGTAATCTTAAATGAAGTCGGCAGACCCGATGTAGCCCCTCGCAAGCAAGGGAGCCGAGAATATCAGCAACTTGAAGAACGAGGCTTAGAAATTACTGAGGTGCGGATTCATAACGTGATGTTTGACCACGAAATGGATAAAGCCCGTGTAGAGCAATGGAATGCCGAATGGACAAAACTTGCCAAACGCGAAGAAGAATTGCTAAAAGAAACGCAAGTGCTGGTAGAAACATCTGCTAGAAATGATGCCCTTAAAAAATTTGCTAAAGTGGCTTCACAACGATTCAATAATCCGCTGGCACCACACCAAGATATTTACACAACCATACAAAACTTAATTGAACCCATTAAAGAAAATTTGCTTACAGAAAACCGCGCTAACAACGATGTAGAGGCTGAATTAAGAAAATTAGATGAAATTTTGAAATGGGCAATCACCAATAAACAAGACCTCATCCAAAGAAATGCTGGAGGTGAGGGATGATGAAAACCCGCGTGCAAGCCAACGAGTATTTATCTTTATTATTTGGTCTAAAAGATAAAAATGTGCAACATCGAGTGACCGCTAGGCTCATTGCTTTTTTTGGCATTATCATCATCCTCGGCTTAATCACAATGGGAGTTGCAGGAGACCAAATTCTCACTACCGAACAGCGACTTGGCGTTGTGGCATGGAGTTTTATTAAGTATCCATTGTTATTGTATGCCATTTACAAAGTGACTATCACGCGGGCGGCAAACTATCTGGCAGATATCTTTGAATTAAAAGATGTATCCATTGCGGAAGGATTCGTTGAAGAAGTTGCCTTTGGTGCAGGCGATGAAAGCATTACCATTAATGAAGGCAAGGTCTCTGAAAAAGACGAAGCCTCTCCCATCATCTTAATTGGCGGACCTGGCAAAATTAAAGTAAACCTCGGTAGCGCCGCACTGCTAGAACAACTAGACGGCGACCCTGAAGTCATCCATGCGCAAAAAGATTTATGGGAGTTGGAATGCTTTGAGCGTATTCGAGAAATCGGCAAAGAAGACCAAGTGGGCAAGCACGAATATGCCGCTATCAATTTACACGACCAGTTTGTAACCGAATTAGAAGTGGCTTCACGCACCAAAGACGGTTTCCCCATTGAAGCGAAAGATATTAAGATACTATTTAGCATTCAAAGAAACCCAAATCAATTCTATACAAAAAATACAATC
>JAEURG010000259.1 GCA_016789345.1 Anaerolineales bacterium
CAATTAAAAGAAAAAGGGATTGTGCTAACAGGTCAATCATTAGATTTAGCACCCGCTGATGGAAAATTCTATGCGCTTCGCGACGTGACTGGAACTGTTCCTTCACTTCCGCTGATTGCTTCATCCATAATGTCTAAGAAAATTGCGGCAGGCGCGCAAGCCATCGTATTGGATGTCAAAACTGGCAATGGCGCGTTTATGGAAACATTAGACGAAGCCCGTAAACTCGCAAATCTCATGGTGGATATTGGGCATTTAGCAGGCAGAAAAACAGTCGCTTTACTTTCAGATATGAATCAACCCTTAGGTGAAGCAGTTGGCAATGCGCTTGAAGTGATAGAAGCGATTCAAACCTTGCAAGGTAATGGACCAAAAGATTTTCACGAACATTGTTTGCATGTCGCTTCGCATGTGTTGGTGTTAGGTCAAAAAGCAAAGGATTTAGATGAAGCCAGAAAAATGGCAGAAAAATCTATATCAGATGGAAGCGGATTAGAGAAGTTAAAGGTTTTAGTTCAGGCTCAAGGCGGGGATGTGACTTACATTGATGATACAAGCAAATTTGAGCGAGCGAAAATCGTCGAGGTAGTAAAGGCTTCTCGAAACGGAAACATTTCACAGGTCAATGCCAGAAGCGTAGGCGAAGCCGCAGTCGCATTGGGTGCTGGACGCGCCAAAAAAGGCGACCCGATTGACCATGCCGTCGGATTCATCATCCACAAAAAAGTTGGTGATGCTGTTAAATCTGGCGATGTTTTATTTGAAATTCATGCAAATAACAAGGCAAAACTCGAAGAAGCACGCGTGGCGGTACTTTCAGCCTTTCAATTTAGTGAGCAACCTGTACCGCCACTACCGCTATTTTACGAGTAAAATATATAATAATGTCATTCTGAGCCACGTTCTTGTTCTTCGTGGCGAAGAATCTCTAAGATAATCGTAAAGACCCTTCGCTCGCCCCTCCACTTCGTTCAGGGCTTCGGCTCAGGGTGACACAAAAATAACAGGAAACCAAATGGCGAAAGTTGCATTACGAATTTACAACCAAGATATTGAGAACCTCATCGCACAAGGGCATATTGATGAGGCAATTGCGCATTGTCGCCATATTCTGCGAACATTCCCCAAACATCTTGAAACTTATCGTTTGCTGGGCAAAGCCTATTTAGAAGCCCGCCGTTACAACGAAGCCATTGATATTTTAGGTCGCTTGCTAAAGGCGGTGCCAGATGATTTTGCCGCACATGTTTGTTTGAGCATCATCCGTGATGAAGAAAATAAATTAGATGACTCAATTTGGCACATGGAACGTGCCTTTGAAGTGCAACCTTCTAATGCCGCCATTCAAGCCGAACTACAAAGATTATACGGAAAACGCGATGGCATGGAACCACCGAAGATTCGCATGACGCGCGGAGCATTGGCTCGTATTTATGTGCAAGGCGAGTTATATCCGCAAGCCATTGCTGAAATTCGTGGCGTGCTTGCCGAAGACCCACAACGTGCCGATATGCAAGTGTTGCTGGCACTTTCATATTTCAAAAGCGGTCAAAAATCGGATGCAACCGATGTTTGTAATCAATTGCTAAAAAATTACCCGTATGCGTTTGATGCGAATCGCATCATGGTCGAATTATTGCCCGCTACAACAGGTACGGTTGAAAGCACACAAGTCTATCGAATGCGCGTGGGCGAGATGGACCCGTATGCAAATTTCTCAAAAGGTTCTATTTTTCAATCCAATGAAGTTGCCGATGCTTCTATCAGTTTAGAAAAACTTGAATACAAAGGCGAAGAAGTTCAACTCGAAAATAATTGGGGTTCATCGCTTGGCATTGACTTAGGAAGTTCTGCTGTGCCTGCTATGTCATCTAATTTAGTGGATGACCAACCCGATTGGTTAAAAGATGTTGGATTTGGTACTACGGAAGAAACGCCTCAAACCTCGGGGATGTCTGATTCTGAACCTCAACCGCAGGATGAAATCCCAGACTTTTTACGTCAAGCGGGCTGGGGCGAATCTACTGGACCTGAACAACCAACCTCGATGTTTGATGAAGAACCGATTGAAAGCGGAGATTTAGTCGCCGCTGATTTGCCCGATTGGTTAAAAGGACGAGCACCCGTTAATCAACCTGTTGCAAAAGAATCATCACCATCAAATGATGAAATTGAAACACCAGATTGGTTAAGCGGAATTGGCTCATCAGACCCATTAGCAGATATTCAAAATGAATCTGCTTCATCCTCTTCAAATGATGTGCCTGATTGGCTAAGCGGGCTTGGAGGTGAACAACCGATGTCCACTTCAAATGCGGACGATGAAACACTTCAACCGACGAATCTGCCGGATTGGTTGCAAGGTGCTGAATCAAAGAAAGAAGCGGAAGTTCCTTCTGCTAATGTAGAAAGTTTAGGTGCATCATCTGCTGAACAAGATGATGCCGTAGCATGGCTTGAATCACTTGCCGCCAAACATGGTGCCAAGCCCGAAGAACTTGTTACAGACCCGAACAAACGTAATGAAAAACCACCAGAGTGGGTAGCACAAGCCCAAAATATCGGAAGTCAATCTCAACAACCTGCTACACCATCTGCTAATGTAGAAAGTTTAGGTGCATCGTCTTCTGAACAAGATGATGCCGTTGCATGGCTTGAATCACTTGCCGCCAAACATGGTGCCAAGCCCGAAGAACTCGTCACTGACCCGAATAAAAGAAGCGAAACACCACCTGATTGGGTTTCACAAGCGCAAGCAATTGGCTCACAGCCTACGCAAGAACCTGCTAAATCAGAGGCAGTTGAAAATGCACTCAATATCGGCGAGCAATTTTTTGCTGAGTTTGAACAAGGTGCAGGCGAAACAAAAGAAGATGATGGCGATGCGTGGCTGAAAGATTTAGAAACCAAAGCAACCGAAAAACAAAATAATGAAATTCCAGAATGGTTGAATGAACCTTCACAACCCTCTGCCAACATAGAAACACCATCTGATTTGCCAAATTGGTTAAATGATATTGACAGCAAGCCCGCCCAAAGTGAAGAACTGATGGGTAGTCAAAACTTGTCCGATTGGTTGAGTGGTTTAGATGAAGAACCTGGTTTAGACCTTGACCCTGAAATTTTACGCGCTTCGCAACGTCCGCCGTTCCCAAGCGAACCTGTGGCTGAAACACCAAAAAGCAACCTGCCAGATTGGTTAAGCAATGTAGATGCAGATAAAGAATCAGATGAAGATTCATGGAAGCCACCCGCTTCTGAATCTACACCTGTGCCTGTTCCTGCTTCGTCAGCAGAATCATTGCCTGATTGGTTGCAAGGCATGGACGAAGAATCTTCATCAACACAAAAAGATGATGATTTACCACCATGGCTACATCGTGAACAATATGAAACAGGCAGTTTATCTTTACAACCCAAGCCAACCTCTCCATCTGATTGGCATCCAGTTGTAGAAGAGACTCAAAAAGAAGAACCAATTCAAAAAGTAGTGCAAGAACCGCCAGCACCGACTCCCAAGAGTCAGCCTGTTGTTGAAAAGAAAAAACCTGTTGCAACAAAACAACCCAAGCCGAAAAAGGCAGAGGCGAGTACAGGAGTCGGGTTGCTGAACCAAGCCAAAGCCGAGTTAGATAGAGGCGATATTCCAGAAGCATTATTGCATTACGGAAAATTAATCAAACGCGGAAAGAATCTTGAAGAAATTATCCGTGACTTGAGTGATTCGTTATATCGTTATCCAGTGGAAGTAAATATTTGGCAAGCATTGGGTGATGCTTATATGCGCGCCAATCGTTTGAAAGAAGCCCTCGATGCTTATAACAAAGCAGAGGAACTGATTAGATAATTTAGACCTGACAGGTTTCTGAAACCTGTCAGGTCTTTATAAATTTTATTTCGGAGGAAATTCTGTGGAAAGAACGCTCGTACTCGTAAAACCTGATGGTGTGCAAAGAGGATTAATCGGTGAAGTAATTGCCCGCTTTGAACGCCGCGGACTGCGCCTTGTGGCGGCAAAATTTATTCAAGTGAGTCAAACTTTGGCTGAGACGCATTACGCCGAACACAAAGGCAAACCTTTTTATGATGGTTTGATTTCATATATCACATCCGCCCCAGTGATGGCAATGGTCTGGGAAGGTCCGCAAGCAGTTGCGGCGGTTCGCCAAACTGTCGGTTCAACCAAACCAGTCGAAGCCGCGCCTGGTACCATCCGCCATGATTTTGGACTTGAAGTTGGAAGAAACTTAATCCACGCTTCTGATAAACCTGAAACTGGTGAACGTGAAGTGGCTTTGTGGTTTAAGAAAGAAGAATTGGTAGATTGGTCTCGTGATATTGATAAGTGGGTGTTTGAGAAGTAAGAGAGTAGAGAACAGAGAGTAGATTTAAGTAAAACTCCGCAGATGATAAGTCTGCGGAGTTTTTGTTTTCAACATTGTGAAAGGAATGTAAATATCCATAATTTCTGACATGCTTATTCACAATTTCTACATAATGAATGTTTATATTTGGTCATATAAGAAGAAAATCATACTTAATAAAAAGGAAAAATTATGAGTAACAAAAATTTACGCAACGTGATTCGTTTTATCCACTTAATGGCTGCGGCTACATTGGGAATATATTTTTATTCTCCCATTGCTGGTGATGAGACTCTTAAACTTATCATTCAGTTTGTAACGCTTCCGAGTATTTTACTGACAGGGATTGCACTCTGGCAACAAGCCTACTTGAACAAATTGTTTAATCGTAATGCACGTAAGACTGTGCAAACTTTGTCTAGTGAGAATTAAGAGAGTAGAGAACAAAGAACGAGAATAGAGAACAGAGAGTAGATTTAAGTAAAACTCCGCAGATGATGTGTCTGCGGAGTTTTTATGCCTAACGGTTTGCGACATCGTCCCAGAATGGGGATACTTGCGGGTGGGCGGGCGTGGATTCTGTTTGGGAGCAGGAAAAACTCAAAGAAAAACTCAAAGCCAGAAAAATGCTTCTAAATGGCGCAGACTCCACACGTCGGGTGCACGTTTTTGTTAGCCCGCTTTTATGGTTGGATACACCAATATGTTCCACGATATGGTGCTGAGAAGGTGTCTGTTGTCAAAAAGACCCCCCAACCGCCCTCACTTTTTATAGAAACAACAGGAAACTGAGATGGTTCACCCTGGAGGTTCATTGCAATAACCACATTTGATGGAATTTGCGCTCCTTCTGCAAAGTCATTTTGACGATATTCTGCAAAATTTTCTGCCTGTTGAATAGCCAGTTCAACACTACTTGCTGTTTTCAATTGTTCGACTTCTGATGATGTTATAGACGCACAGTTATTTTGTGCTTGTTGATTTGATTCAGTATTGCTTTGGCTTGAGGTAGGTGATGATTGCGGGGCAGGGATAAGATACATTCCAATGCCTGAAACTATCAGAACGACCCCAACAATTACAGACCATTTCTTTAATTTAGGGTCAGGTTGAATGTTTGTGCTAACTTGATTGACAAATGCTAAAAATAAAAAAACTAAACCTCCTATTACAAGAAGTGTTGGGACTGGTGTATCTTTGAGTTCATAGAGTGTTTTGATGATTTCAAACATAATGAAACTTCCTCTCTTGTTTGTTTATTGCGTGGGCGGGCTAACTAGGGATTATACCGCGACTATATAACTGCTTATAGACGGTCACCACCTAATCACCGCCAAAAATTAAAATCTGATTAAATTATAACTTCGCCATATCGTATCGTCAACAAATCTATAACTTACTACTCTCTGTTCTCTACTCTCTTCCAAATCACTTCAATTTCAACAAAACTTTCCCATCTACCCATAATTCTTCGATATTATAAAAATCGCGTTGGTCTGGAGAAAATAAATGTACCACCACATCGCCATAATCAACAATCACCCAGCCATCGCGCGAGTTACCTTGTTTTTTGGCTTTGCGTTTATATTTTTTTCGCATGTCATCTATGGTTGCATTCGCAAGCGCATCGAGCATACGGTCACTCGTACCCGTACAAATCACAAAATAATCAGTAAACGAAGCAATGCCTTTAATATCTAATAAAACAATGTCTTCTCCCTTTTTGTCTTCGAGCGAGTTGACAATTTCACGAGCCAGTTCCAATGTATTCAGAATTCACCTCTTTGATTTGTAGGGGCGAGGCATGCCTCGCCCCTACCTTAATGATGCCGAAAATAATTTTGTATAAATAGACCCTTCAGAATGTAATTCACTTTGATACAAGTGGATAGAGTCTACTCTGGCTGGGTCAATTTTACCAAGTTGAAACGTCTGCAAGGCGTTACGGATTTTTTGTAAATCAGGTTGCGAGATATTTTGTTTAACTCTTCCCAACGTCAAATGTGGAGAAAAAGCCCGCGCTTCTTTTTCATATCCCAGCTTGGTGACTGCTTCTTCAACATTTTTTTGCACTGACATTAACCCTGCCGAAGATTGTACCCCAAGCCAAATCACACGCGGCAATTTGAGGCTAGGAAAAGAACCGAGTCCGCCAATTTGCAAATCAAATGCAGAATGTGAATCTGCTATTTGAGTCAAAATCTGTTTGAGAAAATCTACATGGTTATTTGGAATGTTCCCCAAAAACTTTAACGTCAGGTGCATGTTTTGAATGGCAGTCCAGCGGATAGTTTGCTTTCCCAATATTTTTTGCAAACGGGATGATTCTTTTTCAATCGAGTCTTGAATTGTTTGAGGCAAGTCAATGGCAATGAAAGTGCGCAGTTGTGTCATGCAGTTGGGTGATTATTCAATACCTTTTCTACGGCGTTTTTCAAATCTTGAAAGCCAACGGGTTTGGTGAGGTACATTGCCGCGCCCGCTTCCAAGCCAGATTTTATATCGCTCGGCATACTTTTCGCAGAGACGACGATGACAGGAATTTTGGCAAGTTCAGGTTCACGTTGCATAAAACGTAACACTTCTAAGCCAGAAATATCGGGCATCATAATATCAAGCAAAATGACATCGGGCTTTTCTTGTGCAATCATCGGAATGGCTGGCGTGCTGGAGAACATCTTAATCACACGAAACCCATTCACGCGCATCATTTCGCCAAATAACTCAGCGGCATCGGGTTCGTCTTCAATTATCATCACGGTTTTTTGGTTAGTAGCCATACCATTGCCTCTCATCTAAAAATAGCATAAAGCATTATAAATGACAAGTGCTTTTTTGTTTCGTTATGATTTCGTAAGAATTTCTTTTTTGAGTTTGTCGATTACATGTCATTCTGAGCCGCGTTCTTGCTTTTGCGGCGAAGAATCTCTAAGATTATCATAGAGACTCTTCGCTATCGCTCAGAGTGAC
The DNA here is from genome assembly GCA_016789345.1 of Anaerolineales bacterium. GTDB lineage: Bacteria > Chloroflexota > Anaerolineae > Anaerolineales > Villigracilaceae > Villigracilis. The sequence goes on from JAEURG010000259.1 coordinate 7,335, forward strand.
ATAGGAGAAACGATGACAGAATTAGATATGCTTCGTGCAGAAAAAGATGATTTTTTTGGAAACCACTTCCAAAGTCCCCTTACCGAAGAACAAAGAAAAACTTTCAAAGGTTTGAGTTATTTCCCCGAAAATGAGGCTTTGCGCTTGGAAGTGCAAGTGGAAGAATTTGTCAATAAGCCAAGTTTTGAGATGCAAACTTCTACGGGTGACGTGCGAATTTATGAGAAGTATGGCAAGTTTAAGTTTAATGTGGAAGGTGAAAAAGTTGAGTTGACAATTTATCAAGACGGGCACGGATTCTTTTTGCCGTTTGTAGATTCATTAGCAAATAAAGAGACATATCCCGCTGGGCGTTATCTTGAACCTGAACCTTTGCCCGGCAACCGCTTCATTGTGGATTTCAACTTGGCATACAACCCCTACTGCGCCTACAATGAGAAATGGTCTTGCCCGATTACACCATTTGAGAATCGTCTGAAAGTGCCAATAAAAGCGGGCGAAAAATTATTTCATGAATAAAAAAAGACCGCCAACGGCTGACCACGGTCGGCGGTCTATCGTCTGCGGTCAAGGTTTTAGTTTGTATTTTCTAAGACATGCAATAATGCCGCGTACTCTTCGTGACATCCATTGCAAATATCTAAATGTTCACGCAGAAGCGGGGCAATTTTTTCAACGTCTCTGCCGTGAAATTTATGTTCCACAAACTCATCCAATTGCATAAACATATCATCACAGGTTATTTCATCTGCCCTTGCCCGTTCTAAGATGTTGATAATCTTAAGTACAACCTCGTCTGTCATTTCAGGTTGGGGGGCAGGTTTGCCGAAGAAGTTTTGGAACAAGTCTTTTAATTTCATTCTGTGTCTAAGACGTTTAACTTAATATTAATCTTACTTTGGATTATAACGTCCCGCAGGTTTCTTAATTTGGTATTCTCTTAAATCCAAACCTGCGGGACGGTTTTTCTTAATCTTACTTTTGCTCAAAAGCACTTAATAAATCTTGCGGAGTCAAATCTTCCATTGAAAGCCGTTTCTTAAGTCGCAAACGCGCATCGTGTAAAAGTTTATACAAGGCATTGCGATTCGTTTTCATCTTTTTGGCGGCTTCTTCCATAGGAATATCTTGCAGACCAAGCAATGTCAAGGCTTCGCGTTGTTTGGGAGTCAATTCTTCTTGCAAAATGCGACGGACTCGCTCTAACATATCTTTTCTTTCGGCTGAGGTTTCAGGTGATGCTTGAGGGTCAGCAAGCAGGCCGGGGGGAGGAGGAGTGTCTTCATTTTCAGTGAGTTCATCTAATGAAGCGTCACGCCAACGTTTGCGACGCAATTCTGTTAACGCAATCCGAATTGCAATTTTGTGAACCCAAGTAGTGAACAAACTCCGCCCTTCAAATGTATCCAGTTGGTCTAGCACGCGTAATAAAGTTTCTTGAGTCACTTCTTCAACAAGCGGCGAGAAAAGCGGGTCATCTGAAGAAAGCCAACGCGAAAGCGCGTAAGGCAAGCCTTTTTGGATGACATCGCGTAAATCGTTTAACGCTTCTTCGTGGCTTGTGCCTGCGCTTCGTAAATCCGCAAGCCAAGTTTCATTAGTACGAGTGGACATTGTAGGGGAATTATAAGAGGAAATTATGCCTAAAAACAAACTCTTACAAAAATTTGAGACTTTTTGATAGTTAAAAACAAAACCGCCCTTCGGCGATTTTTTATTTGTGGTCTCAACAAGACTCGAACTTGTGACCTCACCGATGTGAACGGTGCGTTCTAACCAACTGAACTATGAGACCAATAATGCGACCGAGATTATAGCCGAGCCTTTTGCCTTTGACAAGTAAAAGACTTTAACCCTTTGACCTGAGACCTTCAACCTGAGACCTTCAACCTGAGACCTTCAACCTGAAACCTGAAACTTACGGAGGTGGCAAATAACTCCATGGATTTACTTTCGTGCCAGCCATAATTTCAAAATGCAAATGCGAGCCAGATGAACGCCCGGTATTGCCAATTGCGCCAATTACATCACCCTGCCCAACGCTTTGTCCACAACCGACATTCAACGCACTCAAGTGAGCATACAACGTTTGGAATCCATTGCCATGGTCAATCATAATCATATTGCCGTAGCCATAATCATTCCAGCCGGCATATACGATTACACCAGCATCCGAAGCGTATACCGCTTCACCTGTGTTGCCAGCAAAATCTACGCCGCTATGATTTGTTTCGGGCGAATAATCAAAGCCTGATAAATAATGATTATTTGATGGATAAACAAAATAACCATACCCCACAGCACCACCAGAGACTGGGTCACACGCACCAGCCCCCAATACACGCGCAGAAGCGGGGTTTTCACGCGTCACACCCAAAGGCGCACTCCAACTCACAAAATCCCTTTTCCCGTCCGGAATAATCAACCAAGTTCCAACTGGAATATTGGCATTGTAATAATCGCCAATCGCATCAGCATCAATATTATTGCCGGGGTATTCAATAATATCTGCCGCTGTTACGCCGTAAAACTCAGCCCAACTTCCAAACGGAATCCCGCCCAGCCATTCCCAATACACACCATCCACCGGCAAAATAGTTAATTCTTGCCCAGGTCGTAAGGCATGAGGGTTATCTAACAACACACTGTAATTGCCCCACAAAATCGTTTGCGGTTCAAGCCCAAATTTTCCCGCAATGCCAAACACGGTATCACCTTCTTGCACAACATAAGTGGACATTTCATTGCGCGGGCGAGAAGGAATATTGGTATGGATTTGCGCCGAACGTGATATGCCTTCATTGATTGCGACATCCAACGCAGGCACCGACTCGATACTTACAATTTCGCTTCCTGCCTGACTTGGTGGCTGATTCTGCTCTTCGACATTTCCTCTTGCCTGAGCATAATACGAGCGTGCTAATAAAATCACAGTCACAATGGCAATGATAGAAAAAAGATTCGTTCCAACTTTTAATAAAGATTCACCTAAGCCCATCTTTACTAAATTTGTAAAGAATGAACTTTGGCGAATCGGTTTTTCTGGTTCTTCGTTAGATTGATTATTCATATTCATTATCATAACATGTGCAAAAAATGCCAGTCAAGTTGAACGGTAAATACTTATTTTTTGTTAATTGTAACTATGTCATTCTGAGCCGCGCTCTTGCTCTTTGCGGCGAAGAATCTCTATCATTGCCGTAGAAACCCTTTGCTATCGCTAGTTACCGATTTCTTAATACCAATCTCACCAATGCCACGCTGACCAAGCACACCAGCCCGCCCACTACAATGGATGTTTGCACATTCCATGTTTGCGCCATCCAACCAATCACAATGCTCCCAAACGGAGCCACACCTTGCAATGCCCAAAAATAAACGCTAAACACTCGCCCACGTAATTCATTTGGCACGCGTACTTGTATCAATGTGTTCATAGTAATTAATTGAGTCACCGTTCCCCAGCCGATGAATGCCAACAAAATAAAAACGATATTTAAGTTTGTGGTGAACCCTAACAAAATAACAGGAACAATAAATAATATCTGCCCCCAAAGTAATAAATATTTTTTATTGGCTGAACTTAAGTATGCCATCATAAATGCCGCAATCACCGAGCCGATGCCTTGTGCTAAATATAAATTGCTGGTGCGCGTGGCGATGATGGCTTCGGTATCCAATACAGTGGCTAATACATCGCGTGCTAAGGCAGGGGTTTGTTGCAAAATTGGAATGCCAAAAAAACCTAACAAAGCCGACATTAAGATAGAAGCCAGTACGATGGTATTTCCGCGAATGTAGGTTAAGCCTTCCTGAAATTGGCTTCGCATGCTTTGATTATTTTCGATTTCTTTTTCAATTTTGTATTTTGTGCGGGCAAAGAACAAACCAATCACTACAAATACATAACTGATTCCATTGGTGAGAAAGACACTCCCTTCATTACTCGTCCATGCGATTAAGGTTGCGGCGAGTAAAGGTCCAATAATTCTACCTAAGTTAAATACGGTTGTTTGTAAAGCAATGGCACTGGGCAGGGCTTCTTTGCCTGCCAGTTCAATCAGCATGGCTTGGCGGGCAGTGACTTCGATAGCAACCGCTGTGCCATAGAAAAATGCTAAAGTGACAATATGCCAAATTTGTAATTGATTGGTGAATGTGAGATATGCTAATCCAAACGCTTGAATTGACATTAAGGCTTGTAAAACAATGGTGGCTTTACGTTTATCCCATCTTTCAACTAGAACGCCAGCAGGTAATGCAAATAACAATGTGGGTAATGTTGTTGCAAAGCCAATTAAGCCTAAATCTAATGGGCGGCCTGAAATGCGATACGCAAGATAAGGCAATGCAGTGGCTTGCATCCATGTGCCGATGACGGAAATAAATTGACCAATGAGAAAGAGAACAAAATCTCGTGAAGCAAGCGCAGGGAAGTGACTGGTTAACCAGTTTTTAATAGATGCCATTATTTTTTTCTAAATGCTAAAAGCCAATTGCTAAACAGGAACGACACACTCAGCCACATCATTGCTGGGTTTGTTGACCAATGTTGAAACAGCATGAGCAGTCATTTTGGAGGTAGAAAAAGGTTGAATGAGCGGAAGCAGGTCGGAGGAAGTCTGAGGCGTTGGGTCTAGCCATTTATCATAATCTTTTTTATTTAATATTACGGGCATACGATTATGAAGTGATGACATCAATTCATTTGGTTCAGTGGTGATGATAGTGCATGTGCGAATCGAAGCGCCATCGGGCGAGTTCCATTCATCCCACAAACCTGCAAACGCAAACGGCTCGCGGTTTTTCATGTGAATGAAATATGGCGTTTTTGTTTTTTGATTTTGATTGGCTTTCCATTCATAAAAACCATCGGCAAGAATCAAACAACGTTTATATTTTAAACTTCCGCGAAAAGATGGTTTTTCTGCAATCGTTTCGCCACGCGCATTAATAAGTTTATTGCCAATGCTTGGGTCTTTCGACCATGACGGAATTAAACCCCACACAAAAAAATCGGCTTTATTCTTTGCATCATTTGGAATCGCTAACACGGGTTGGGTGGGGGCGATGTTGAAACGCGGTGCAAATTTTTTTGGAAATTCAAAATCTGCAAACGCTTCTAATTCTGATGGGTCAACTGTGAGTGTGAACCTTCCGCACATGATTTCTCCTTTTTACTTTGGAGTCAAGGAGCTTGCTCCTTAATAATTCGGCGGCGAGCCGCCTGACTCCAAAATTATGCCAACGTGAAATAAAATGTTGAGCCTTTGCCAAGTTCAGACTCAACCCAAATTCTACCGCCATGCACTTCTACGATTCTTTTGACAAGTGTTAAACCAATACCTGAACCTGATGTATCTGTATCTAGTTTATTGAATAAACCAAAGATTCTATCTATATATTGCGAGTCAATACCAATGCCGTTATCTTGCACGAAAAAGGTGATTGGTTTTTCTGCATTAGCGATTGTGCCAATACGAATGAGCGGATTGGGTTGGTCGCCCATGAACTTGACTGCATTTTCAATTAAGTTTTGGAATACTTCAACTAGTCTTATTTTATCCCCGAAAATTTTATAGTGATTATCTTCAAATTCAATCTTGACATTTCTGGCTTTGATGTTTCCTTCCATAATGGCTAATGCTTCGCGCACAATTTCTGCAAAGGTTGTTTCAACAGGCTCATTCATCATCCTGCCGATGCGTGAGAGTTCGAGCAAATCTTTTAGTAAGGTTTGCATTTTATCAACTGCTTGATGGATGCGATTAACATCTTTATCGAATTTATCAAAATCTCCAGCACGGGCATTTTTTTCAAGATAATTCAAAAAACCAGTAATCGTCACAAGTGGTGATTTCAAATCATGTGACACGGTGTAAGTGAACCGCTCTAGCTCTGTGTTTTTTGCCTCTAATTCTTTAATTAACTTTTCCCGTTCAAGTTCTGCATTTTTTCTTTCGGTAATATCGCGCGAGATGCCTGTCGTGCCGACTACTTCGCCAACGGAATTAAAAATAGGGGTTTTGGTCGTCTCTGCCCAGCGGATGTTTCCATTCACATCTGTTAATTTTTCTTCCACCACAAGGCGTTGTTTGGTCTCCATCACTTGCTTATCACCTTCACGATATAAATCGGCAAGTTCTTTTGATGAAATTTCATAATCGGTTTTTCCGATAATTTCATCAGAACTTAAAGTGATTAACTTAAAAAATTGTTCATTGATAGCAATATATCTTCCGTCTTTATCTTTCAACCATGCAATATCTGGAATATTATTCAAAATGGCAGTTTGTTGCAGTAGGTTTTCTTTTAGTTTTATTTCAGCCAGTTTTTGTTGTGTCACATCTTGCACAGCCCCTACAATTCCAATTAAACGGTTCTCTTTTTTATCCCAAACAGGGTGGGCGAATACACGTTCCCAACGAATAGAGCCATCTTTTGCAAATGTGCGAATCTCGGAATTGACCACATCCTCATTGCGTAACAAAATTTGCATATCATTGGCATCTTTTTCGAGGTCGTCGGGATGCATGTGCCCGCTCCAGCCGCCTGTGGCAAGATATTCTTCTTGTGAATAACCAGTCATTTTCTCAAATGCGCCTGCTACCCAAAGCAATTTTGCGTTACCGTCTTTATCTACTTCACTTTCAAATGTATAGTCTGTGCTGACTTTGGAAATTAATTTTTGTTTTTCATCACTTTTTCTAACGCGCTCTAATGCTTCGTTCAAAGTGCGTGCCGATAAATATTGCAAAAGCGCAACCATCGGCAAGATAACTAAACTAACAACCCAAGTGAGTAATGGCGGGTTTCTTTCAGAAAATTGAATAAAACCAATTCTATTAAGTAGCAACATCGTCAAGCCCGAAGCGACAGATAAAACAGCAATTCCAAGAGAAACTTTCGGACCAAGCAAAAGCCCGCTTATGATAATCACCAACAAATATCCAAAACTATAGGCTTCACTTCTTAAGCCTGAACCGCTAAATGCAATAATAGTGAAAAGAATCCAAAATAGGATGACTTGAATCATAGCGGCTTGGCGCACATAACCGCGTCGCATGATGTAAAGCAAAAATGCATTAATGCTTACAACAATAATTATCTCAACCCAAACCCGCGTGGCAATTTCTGGCTCAAGTGCAGGTATAAAAATTATAAACAAAAGAGCAATGGCAATTAATCCCCACAAAATTATATTTAATATATACGCCTGATGCGTATCTAATTCATTTTCAAAAACAGGAGGTTTCAGTAACTTCTTAAAAATCTCAAGCATGATTTCACTTTAATATGCGCGCATCCTCTTTGCGAACTGTAACTTGAATTGAGTCTAAATATTCTAATAAGGCTTGTGCATATTTTCTAGTGGTACTAAATATATCACGCACTTCCGCCAATGTGATTTGTCCATTTTGTTTAATATGCGATTTAATTTTATCTACCATATTGTCAAAATCTTTTTTGCGAAACAAAACATCTGACGAAACCGCAATGAACTCATCTGATTCAATTAAAGCATTTAAGATTTCTTCCCCAACTTCTGCTTGGCATTCTTTGACACTTGGCGTGGCGTATGGATTCTCTTCAAACTTCCGCTTCAATTTCTGGATTTGAAGTTGTTCCTGCTCATCGAACTTTATTTTGTGTTCAGGCTTGGAGACAAATTTCGTGAATCGTAATTCGTGATTCGTAATTAAGAACTCCAAAACCACGTTAAATACTTTGTTAGGAAGTTTAATTTTATTTTTTAATTCTTCTTTTGGTATTCCACTTCGTAAACGATATTGTTTGTGATAATCGTCAACGATTTGTAAAAGTTTTTCTTTTATTTTTTGCCATTCAGTAAATGAGACAATCAACGACTCTGGATTTTTATTTCCTTCCAAAAGAATGATTTGTTGATTTGATATTAATTCATTAAATGCTTTTTCAAACTGCTCAGCATCTAAACGGGATTTTGCTTTCACTTCTTTTATAGGGGCAATTCCTAAAGCAGATGTTGCTTCGAGTAAAACTTCGGCAGGTGAACCATGTGAAAGCGCTTCAAGTGATTTCAACACATCTTCGTCAAATCTTTTATGCCTGCCTTTGGGCTGATGGTCAACGACGGTGCCGCCGCCGAGCGTTTCGCTGGGAGAAGGTCTGCGTAAAATATATCTATCACCACGAACAGCCAAAATAGGTTCACGAAGTTCAAGTTGAATCCAGCCTGTTTCACCTGCTTTGAGTTCTTCTGTGCCAAGTAATCTTAAGATTGCAATCCCTTCACTTGCCCCGACAAAGAATTTCACTTCATCACCGTGTTGAATAGATGTACTAATATCTTTCAATAAATTTAATTTTGCATCAATTCGTCGTGTGGCTTGGTATTGATTTGGATGAACAAGCACATCGCCACGTTGAATCGAATCCGTTTCGATGCCTGAGATGTTAACAGCTGTTCTTGAGCCTGCGATTGCAATTTCTTCTTTTTTCTTATGCGTTTGAAGCCCGCGAATTCTGCCTTTTAATCCGCTGGGCAAAATTGCAATTTCATCGCCAACTTTTAATTCGCCATCGCTTAATGTACCTGTAACCACTGTACCGAATCCGCTCATGCTGAAGACACGGTCAATGGGGAGGCGGGGGCGATGTAAGTTTGGACGATTAGGTTTGTTTTCAAGTAAAGACTGGAGATTGGAGATTAGAGAATTAAGCCCTGTTTTATTTTTTGCAGAAACTCTGATGATAGATGCGTTTTGTAGTGCAGTATCACTCACAGCCAAACGAATGTCTGTTTCCAGCAACTCAAGCCAACTTAAGTCAGAGGCGAGGTCGGTTTTTGTCAAAACAATTATGGCAGATGAAATTCCTAGCAAATCTAAAATGGCAAGATGTTCTTTGGTTTGTGGCATGATGCCTTCATCTGCCGCGATGATTAATAATGCCGCATCAATGCCGCCGATGCCTGCTAGCATGTTTTCAATAAAATCGCGATGACCTGGCACATCAACAATGCCAACTTGCTCGCTGTTTGGAAGCATGAGCCAACCGAAACCAAGTTCGATGGTCATTTCGCGGGCTTGTTCTTCTTTGAGGCGGTCGGGGTGTGTGCCTGTGAGTGCTTCGATTAAAGTGGATTTGCCATGGTCAACATGACCTGCTGTGCCGATAACTCTCATTAAAAATTTTCTTTCCACTTTCCTCTTTCTTTTGAATGAAAGAAGAAAGAGGAAAGATTTTTCTAAATGCTAACAGCCAATTGCTAAACGCTATTTTTTTGTTTTCTTCCCATGCCCCATGATTCTTTGATAGGAACTCATCCATTCGTGAATGGCATTCATCATTTCTTGCAATTGTTTTTCAGCGGTATCTGTGGTTTGGTGCATTTGGTCTTGCAGAGTTTGGCTGACATCGCTCAATGCTGAAACTTGTTCTTGATTTTTTTGTAATTCTTTACGCATATCACGGAACGATTCTTCGGAAGAAAGGCTGTGACCTGTCCAGCGTTTTTGGTCATCGGCTTTGAAGGTAATCCATTCTTGGCGCAATCTATCTTCGGTGAGTCTTTGCATTTCGGTCACTTCATTGATGCGGCGTTCGAGTTTGGTATTCAGTTCAACATACGTTTCTTGGGCTTTCTTTGCGCCCCGTACGGCTTCATCTAATTTTTGTAATTGAGATTCCATGCCCTCGGCTTCTTTGGTGAAGGTATTAAATTTTTCTTGCCAATCTTTCCACGCACGGTCTCGCTCAACTTGCGCGAGTGATTGTTGTTCAAGAAATATATTTTGTGCTTGTTTGCGTTCTTGTTCAGATGCAATTAAATCTGTAAACCGATTTTCGATATTACGAATGTTATCAGCATTAACTGCTGATTTTTCACGGCTTTCATCTATTCGTTTGCGAAGTGCAGTCAGTTCGCCTTGAATATCGGTGATGCGCTTCAAATCATTTTTACGAGTCTCGTCAACAGCACGCATGGTGCGTTGCACATCTTCGTTGGAACGTTTGCCATCTTCTACAGCAGATTTCAAATCTGCCATATTGTTAAGAATACGTTGAATTTCGTCACCACGTAGTTTAAGCTGCTTCTTGATTTCAGGCACATCCATACTTGATTTCAAACTGGTCAATACTTTATTAAGTTCACTAATTTCGCTTTGAGTTCTTTTTGCTGAATCCTTTTCATTTTTCGTGCGATTCTTTTCGTTTTCATCAATGACTTTCATAATGTCTGTGCGTTGCTTGGTCACCATTGTTTCAAATTGGTCAATGCGTTTGGCAGCAGGCACCACATCGGTCATTTGTTTGCTGAACGTTTTTAATTGCTTTGAAAGCACGTTCACATTGGCTTCAAACGAAGATAAACGCTCATTCAAAGATGCAATTGAATCTTTAGTTTCGCGTTGTTGTTTATCTAGCCATTCAAGGCGTTTGACAATTTGTTCAAATTCCATATTAATCTCCAAAATCCATTCAGGCGGAATGAATTAAATTATACACTTTTACGAAAGAAGAAAAAAGTTATTGACTTAACTTCTCAAATAACGATGGCAGATTGGTGAGCAAAGGTTGTAAGATTTGTGGAAACAAGCCTAAGATGAAAAGCCCGCTCACGCCTAAAGTCAGCATGGTGACTTGCACCCAACTTTCATTTAACTTCCAGCCTGGTTCTTCCGTCATTACAAAGACTGCTAACGTGCGAATCGCGGCGATCAGTAAACCAAACATGCCTGCGAAAACCCAGAATAAAATCCCCAAGTCAGTGGTTAATGATTGCCAAATTGACAGCCGCGATGGAAAGCCTGCTAATAATGGAAAGCCAGTCATTGAGAGATGTGCGAATATCAAAGCGGCGGTTGCGGCAGGATATTTACGAGATAACCCTTGCACATCACTGAATTGTAAAGAATAGGCTTCGCGTTTTAGAATAGAAAGGGCTAATGCCCAAGTTGCTAATTCCAATCCGCGTGGGATGAGGGTGAGAAAAACAAGATTCACCATTTGTGTGGATTGCAAACCAAAAATTAAAAGGATTAATCCCGCTTGTGAAATTGCCGCATAAGCAAGCATACGACCTAAATGACGTTGAAGCGCGGCAAAAATTCCGCCACTGGCAACCATAATTAAGCCAGCGAATTGAATCGCGCTCATCAATTGAGGTGAATTTCTTAGCCAGCTATATCTATCTAAAAAGCCTAGAGCAAAAATGGTGATAAATGTCGGCAATACCCATAGCAAAAATCCTGTAGCATAAGGAGGCGTTTCTTCCATCAACATTGGAATCCAGTTATAAAGCGGGAAGACGGCGAACAAAAATGCGAATCCCAAACCGAGCATTACACCTGCTTGAAGTGTTGTGCCTAAATCGCTGGGGCTGGCTTCTACACCAGTTAACATCCAACCTGAAAAAAGGATGAACGGCATGGCTAATGTTTGATAAGTCAAAAATCTCACCACGCCTTGACCTGCTTTTTGATACGGCGGCACAAGCAATGGAATAACAAGCATGGCGGCGACTTCTAGCAATAATGCCGCATATAAAAATGGTTCAACAGCAATTGAAGCGGTGAGCAATGCCACAATCATCAAGCCTAATGAAACAAAACGGCTTTGTGTGCCAGATGCTTCTGTGCCGAAAAACCATAATGACGCTAAGCCATAAATGATAGCAAGTAATAAACCGTCGGCAGTGTTGAGTTCAAAACTGCGCCCAAAAAATTGAATCGCAGGCGCAATTTTTATAGATACTGTGCCAAGCAATAAGGCTGTATCAATTGGGATGAAGAATGCGATTAATGACAAAATAGCGGAAACACTTCCACCGACCCATGCTGAATAACGTTCGCTAGAGATGAGGAAAATCAAAACGCCAGTGATAAAAGGAATCGCAATCCATAGTATTGGCGCGCTCATAGGTCTTCCTCGCTTTCAAGCGGAGTAGAACCTGCTAGCATTAAGTATGAGCCTACGACTCCTAAACCTAAGTTAACCACTGCCAACAAACCTGTGACGAGAATCGCGCTTTCGATGGCGGCGTATAAAATTTCAAAGCCTGCTAACATGGTGAGTAAACCAAGAATCACGCGCATTATATTTGTAGTGATTCCTAAATGAATAATTCCACCACCGATTAATAGTAAGCCACCTGCTATGACTGGTAAACCTAAACCTGGAATTGCGCTTTCAATGCTAGGCGTGGCTCCAACAGTAACGATTGCCACAATTCCCATCAGTGCAATCCGAAAAGATTGACCTTGTGAAAAAAAAGATTCTTCTTTATCATCCACATTGGTTAATCCAAGACGCGTCATTCCTAAAATGGCAACCACCATCCAACCTGTGATTAATTTTGCTGAACCCATAGCAAAAGGTAGGTGACGAGTCACTAACCAAAGCATGGCAAGATATTGCAATGCCAATGCGCCTAAGTTAATGCGCCAGTCTGTATCTATTAACATTGCGGTTGCCGTAGCCAGAATCAATGCCACTGCAATCCATGAGACAATTTCTAACATTTTATGAAGCCGCCTGTGTGATTAATGCAACGAATAAAACTAAAAATAATAACGTCCACATAATACCGCCTTCGCCTTCGAGTGTTTGCGTCACCACTTGACTTGTTCTGCCGAAGAAGCGATAGACAGACCACAAGCCTTGATAAAAATTATTCAGCCGTGATTCTGTGGATGAAACCCAGTGTGCGCGAACAGGGTTGAAGATACGAAAACGCCGACTTGCCCACACCAAGCCGAAGGTCAAGAAAGAAGCGATGAGGGCTTGCAACCATGCGCCGACTTGAAACGCACCGTCCCAGCCGATAAATCCTAAAAATAATTGAATCAAAATTAATAAAATAATTCCTGATGGATAGACTGCTTGCATCCAGCCTGGTTGATTATCTAATGAATCGCGATTGGTGGAGCGAAGCGCGTGACGAATAAAGCCAGCCATCATCAAGGCTTGCGCAAGAATCACAAACGGAATAAAAAAACTTAAGTTGCCAAGCCATGCACTGGCTGTTAAAGAAAATGGTAAGGCTGAAATGCTAAACGCGCCGATTAACATAACGCGATTGAGCCAAGTATTTTGAACCGATGCTAAAAACAATGCGCCGCCGACAAGAATCAATGCACAACCCCATGCCACGGCACCAATCGGGTTGCCACTTAATACTGAAAGAATAGCAAGCGACGCAATGCCGATGACCCAATTCGGGCGACCATCTAATTCATCTGGTGCGCGAAGCCAAGACCAACCACCGTATATCGCGGCGATTAAAGTTAATATGATTAAAAATGGCGTGAGGCTTGAACTTAAAATTTCAACTGGAATACGACCTAACAAAATTAAACTTGATGCGGATGAAATTAATCGCAGTGCTGTGCCAAACCCACGCCTCAAATTTGATTCAGGTGAATATGGTAAATGCAACGGAAGCACACCCAACCGTAAGCCAGATGCAATCACTAAAAATAAACCTGCACTGGCAGACATAGATTGAAATTCAAATGTATTTGCTTCGGCAATGCTGGTCATGCTTCCCCATAATAAAAAGCCAATGCCAAACGCGCGCGTTGAAAAAGAAATCACAACTTTTTCATTGTTGCCTGCGCCATTGACTGAACTCAAATGAATGATTAATTCTGTTAAATCTAAAACTGCCCATAGCAATAACAACGTCAATGGATTATTGGCTGTCACTGCTAAAATGCCTGCGCCGCCCAAAGCCAAAATCCCTGTCCAAACCGATGTGTTGATATAAACAGGTTGTGTGACCGCTGTTAATAAAATAGATAAAATCAGTGCGGCAATACTAAGCGCAAATGGAAATGAAATTCCATCGGCAGTAAAAATCAAAGATGAATTAAACGCATCTAATGTCGGCACACCGGACAAACTTAAACTTAACGGCAATTGTGTCAGCCACAAAAACACGCTTACAAAGCCAAACATCGCGCCGCCCACCGCCACCAACCATGTGTAACGCGCTTCTGGGCGAAAAATTCGCAAAGCAATTAATGCCAATGCCGTCATAAAAAATAAAAGACAAGAAATTAAAATGAGCATGAGATAAGTTAATTGTAACAGTTTTATTACTATGAAAATTTATCTTTTTGCCTTTGGTACAATCCTTGCATGACCTCCCGAACTTTCAGACTATTTAGACCATTTAGACTCATTGGACTTATCGGACTCTTCATCATTTCCTGCGCTTCTCCAACCGCTTCATCACCTGACTTGTTACCTGCTACTGTTCCCCCAAGCAATTTGCCTACACCCACACCTTTCCAACCGCAGACAGTTGACTCTCCAGACCCGTACCTTGCATTAACTACACCGCAAGCCATGCCAACCTTTACGCCTTACCCAACCAAATATGTGATTCAAGAAAATGTAAATGTGCCTGTCGAAGTAAACCCATCTGCTCAAAATAATTTGGTGACGTACAACCCCTTAACGGGTCTCGCCATCAGTGATCCAACTTTATTACAGCGCAGACCACTTGCTATAAAAATTGGCAACTCACCCGATTACGTTCGTCCGCAATCGGGACTTTCGTTAGCAGATGTGGCGTTTGAATATTACATCGAATGGGGAGATACTAGATTCATTGCAGTGTTTTACAGCAACAACGTAGAAAGAGTCGGTCCCGTTCGTTCTGGCAGATATTTTGATGAGCATGTCGCTCGCATGTACCACTCTTTTCTTATGTTCAAAGGCGCAGACGCGCGTGAATTAAATTATCTCAAATCTACAGATTTAGACCCTTATTTAGTGAGCGTTGGTATTGGCGAATGTCCGCCATATTTCATAGGTCCTTACAAACGCGATGCCTATAACAACGTATTTTTCAACATGCTCAAATGGGATGCTTGTATTGAAAGAAAAGGTTTAGATAATTCTCCGCAAACTATCAGTGGTGGATTTTTCTCTGAAGAAATGCCGCAATCTCAATTAACAGCCACTAGAATTTATTCATATTATTCAGCCTATAACTATAACTATTGGGAATATGACCCAATTGCAAAAAATTATGTTCGTTACCAAGAAGCGAAAGACTTAGTGCGCGGCAATGCTGAATCGTATGCTCCGCTGACCGACGACCTGACAGGTTTCCCCATCACAGCAGAGAATGTGATTGTGATTTTCGTCCCGCATATTTTTGCCAATCCATATAACTCAGAAGATGAAGTCTATAACATTGACTTGATAGATTATGGCAATGCCATTGTTTATCGTGATGGGCTTGCTATCCCCGCCTATTGGATTCGTGCTGAAGAAAATCAACCGCTTTTGTTTACCACTTTAACAGGCGACCCAATCTTTTTGCGCCCAGGTCAAACGTTTTATCAAGTGATGGGAACAACATCTCCTTACACAAACAACGGCACAGAATGGAGGTTTGAATTTAGAACACCTTAAGAGAATTCGCCACAGAGCGCACGGAGACCTCAGAGTTTTTTAGGTTTTTCTCAATGAACTCTGTGACCTCTGTGGCAAATGGTTTTGCAGTGATAAAATACCTCTATGACTTTTGACCCTGTCTTCCTCAGCAGTCTCACACTCGTACTCACCGCATTTGCAGGCGCATTCATCATCGCCTTGTGGGTGAGTTTAGTGATATGGACGTATCGTGACATCCGCGCCAGAACACGCGACCCATTGATTCAAACTTTAGCCGCGTTGCTTGTTGCCGTATTAAATTTACCGGGCGTTTTGGTTTATTTAATTTTGCGTCCACCACGAACTTTAGAAGAAGAATATCAACGCACACTTGAAGAAGAAGCGTTGCTTCAAGCATTAGAAGATTTACCATTATGCCCAGGCTGTGAAAGACGAGTCAAAGAAGATTGGCAAATTTGCCCAAACTGTCATACCAAATTAAAAAAGACTTGCCATAACTGTTCAAAGTTTATGGAACTCTCTTGGAACATCTGCCCATTTTGCGGCACGCCTGCGCCCGGTATGCGCGTTGAAGCAACCAGCTTGAGTGATGCGTTAAAAAATCTAAAAATAGATGATGACCCAAGCGAAGTAAAAACCGAATAAAGGAAACCATGTCCGAAAACCAAATCAAGGGTTATTTTGCATTTGATGATTCAGATTTAATTGCCAACCGCGCAGGCAGACTTTCTCCCAAACAAGAAAAAAAGATACTTTCAAACGACCAATTCGCAAACCGCGTCATTCTTGGATTTTTTCTTGTGTGCCTCGCCTTTACCTTATTTTTTGCCTACAAAGTTTTTTCTGATTCTGCTAGCATCCCCTCATGGGTTGGATTAATCTTAGCCATGTTTTTCGGCTCTTTGTTTAGCAGAGTATTATTCACAAAAGTAGATTATTCTGTGCAAAAAGCCGAGGGCGAAGTGCAATTTGTGAAAGTTGAAAAATTATCAGGCTCCGCCACTGACCCAATGCACAAGAGGCAAAAAGTTTCCAGTTACGAAATGCACATCGGCGGAGAATCTTTCAGCAATGCCAACCCTACCTTAATTGAAATTATGCAAGGGGATGTGTATGCGGTCTATTACACAAAAACCACACGCCAAATTCTTTCGGTTGAGTTAATGTCAAAAAATAAATAGGAATTGTGTCATTCTGAGCCACGCACTTGTTCTTTGCGGCGAAGAATCTCTGAGATTATCGTAGAGACCCTTCGCCTAGTCTTGATATAGACTTTGCCCTACTCAACCAACGGCTCAGGGCGACATAATAAAATAAATATGAAAATAGAATCCATCACTTTACACCACATCTCCATGCCGTTGGTTTCAGCATTTGAAACCTCTTTTGGACGCGAAACCAATCGCGAATGTGTCATTATCGAAATTCATTCAGAGGGATTAATTGGCTATGGAGAATGTGTCGCGGCGCGGGACCCGGGTTATAGTTATGAAACCGCTCAAACTTCTATTCACGTCATCAAAGATTTTATTATTCCTTTAATCATTGGCAAAGATATAAAAGATGCAAACGACTTTCAAAATAAAGTCAGCGGCATACGCGGACATCACCTCGCCAAAGCAGGCGTGGAGATGGCAATTTGGGATTTGCTTGGCAAACGCGAGAATAAATCACTCAAAGATTTATTCGGTGGCGTGAGAGATAAAGTTGAAGTGGGTGTTTCGATTGGAATTCAAGAATCAAAAGAAGTATTAGTAAAAACCGTACAAGATTATGTGAATCAAGGTTATGCGCGCGTAAAAATAAAAATCAAACCAACCAGAGATGTCGAAGATGCGAAAGCGGTTCGTAAATATTTTCCTGATTTACGTTTACAAGTGGACGCAAACTCTGCTTATTCAATGGATGATATAAAAACTTTACAACCATTAGATGATTTGAATTTATTATTAATTGAACAACCATTATTTGAAGACGATATTTGGGACCATCATAAACTTCAAGTACAATTCAAAACACCGATATGTTTGGATGAAAGTATTATCACGCCGCGCCATGCGCGTTATGCCATTGAAATGAAAGCGTGCAAAATTATCAACATCAAAGCGGGCAGATTGGGCGGGTTGAGTCAAGCCATTCAAACACATGATATTTGCCAAGAAAATCAAATTCCTGTTTGGTGCGGTGGCATGTTAGAAACTGGAATCGGTCGCGCCTCAAATTTGGCGTTGGCAACCCTACCAAATTTTATTTTGCCCGCCGATGTGTCCGCATCGAATCGGTATTATAAAAAAGATATTACCAACGAAAATTTTGTTTTAAATAATGATTCTACAATCAATGTGTCGACGGGTGCGGGCTTAGGCGTGACGATTGATAATGAAGCATTAAAAAGTTATACACTCGCTACTATAAAAAGTTAAATGAAAAAAAATATTATCTTGATTTGTTTTTTGCTGGTTGCTTGCACATCAACGCCACAAGTGACAGTCACCCCTGAGGTGGCTGTCACTTCGATTCCTACACCACAAGCAACTGCCACCGCAATACCCTCCGCATTGTGGATTAGTGATTCTGTCCCAGATGATTTGCGTGAACTCGCTCAAACTTTTGATGTTCCAATTGTTAATGATAAAAATTTAGCAACGCAAACATTAGATATATCTGACTCAGGTGCGACATGGATTTATGCGCTCGTCGCTTCATTCCCTACAGTGACAGATGATACTGCTTCGTCAAATTTGATTTCTATCTGGAAAGGGGAATCTACTGAACAGAAGTTAATCATGGCAGAATCAACTTTACGAGCGTTTATTGCCAAATGGGGCGAACCAAGCCGAAGTCAAGTAAGAAGCGTTGACTCAAATCAATTATTAGATGAAGCGTGGAATGATTCATCCGTTTGGGCAATCATCTCATTTGAAGAAATTAATCCAAGATGGAAAGTATTAAGTGTTGATAATCAATCGCCAATCCGAAAAGATTTTGATGAAAGTATTTATCCATTGAAAATAATTTTTGGAACGGAAAATTTTGAATTACCAAAATCGAATCGCGATGAAACAAAATTAACCACAGTAGTATTGACAGGTGTAACCGCATTGGTGCGCGCGACTGCATTTACGATGGAAACAAAAGGTGTGACGCGCCCCGGTGAATTAATTTACGATTGGTTGCATGATGCGGATATTACGCACATCAGCAATGAAGTGCCATTTGACGCGAGTTGCCCATACCCAACGCCGGGGTATACAAATTTCATTTTATGTAGTAACCCAAAATATTTTGAGTTGTTGCAATATGTTGGCACGGATATTGTTGAATTAACTGGCGACCATTTTGCAGACCGTGGCACACAAGCCATGTTGGATACGTTGGAAATTTATAAACAAAATAATATTCCCTATTATGGTGGCGGGGCAAATGAAGACGAAGCGCGTTTGCCTGTGTTGTTGGAAGTGAATGGAAATAAGATTGCGTTTATGGGATGCAATGGAAAACGCGGTTATACATTTGTGAAGGCAACAGATAAAAAACCTGGCGCGGCAAATTGTGACTATAAAATTTTCACACAGCAAATCAAAGATGTGATTTCGCAAGGCTACATGGTGATATTTACCTTTCAACATGAAGAGTGTTATCACGTTGGTCCGTGTTATGCACATGAAAATGATTTTCGTACCGTAGCAGATGCAGGCGCGACGATTGTGAGCGGAAGCCAAGCACATTATCCGCACTTGATGGAATTTCGTGGTGATACATTTATCCATTATGGTTTGGGAAATTTATTCTTTGACCAAATGACTTATGAGTTACCCAATGGTTCTGTCATTGACGAAACACGCCGTGAGTTTATTGACCGTCATGTTTTTTATGATGGTAAATATCTTGGCGTGGAATTATTGACCGCGATGTTGGAAGATTTTTCTCGTCCACGCCCGATGAAAGAGAGAGAACGAACGCAATTTTTATCGGAATACTTTTTTTATAGCGGCTGGATTGATTTATCACCAACGCCAATTCCGCAACCGACGGTCACGTTAACACCGATTGTGTTGCCGAGTCCTTAAGTCTTATTGGCCTAATTAGTCTAACTAGTCTTACTGGTCGGTTGGTTTGAGGCGGATTTCAATTAATACAAAGCAGATTATCAAAACAATTAACGAAATAACTTGTTCTTGTTTAATGCCGTTGAATATCAATGTTAAATCGGCGCGGAACATGCCCAGAAAAATTTGTGAGGCGGATGTCAACGATACGAAGGTTAGGAAGTAAAGGCCGGGGCGAAGAGCCTGTTTGGGGGACCAGAGCAGGCTGAAAGTCAAGAATGAAGCGATGAAGGCGTAGATTTGAGTCGGGTGACGGGTGGCATTCCATAAATCAATGCCCCAAGATTGTGAGGTTGGAATCCCAAAGGCTGTGCCTGCCGCGAGATGACTTAATGATAATCCGATAGATAAAATTGCAAAGAATGGTGTGAGTGCATCGGCTGTTGACCAAAAAGAAAATTTGCGGCGTTGTATGATGATGAGTGCGATGATGATAAATGTGACGATGCCGCCGAAAGCATCGAATACATCTG
The DNA here is from genome assembly GCA_016789345.1 of Anaerolineales bacterium. Lineage (GTDB taxonomy): Bacteria > Chloroflexota > Anaerolineae > Anaerolineales > Villigracilaceae > Villigracilis. Next base: position 27,313 of record JAEURG010000259.1, read on the forward strand.
TGTTGACGGAAAAAATGCTAAGCGGGCTTTGAATGAATGCGGTGATGTTTTGCAAAACAAAAGATAAACGCCCGCCGATGATAAAACCGATGAAGCCATAATAAATGATTGTGCTGATGTCATCTTTATTGATGTTGAAACGTTCGGCGCGTTTTTCTGCAAGCGTAGTACCAAGCCAAATGGCAAGCACAAGTAAAATCAAATGGCGAGGCGGAGCGAAGAGATTGCGAAATAAATCAAGCATAGATGTTTATTCTAAGATTTTTTCAATGCGTGTGCGTAATAACGCTTCGGACATCGGTCCGCCGATGACTACTTCGGTGATGATGCCTGCTCGATTGATAAAGTAAGACGATGGCAATGAACGTAATTGATATGCGGCGGCGGTTTCGCCTGTTTCATCTAATAATATCGGAAAGGTGAGACC
>JAEURG010000028.1 GCA_016789345.1 Anaerolineales bacterium
CAAGCCGAATGCCGCGGCGCTTGACCCGCTTCAAGTCAGGGATGAAGCGTGTGCCAGCAATGACCAAAGCCGCATCGAAAGAATCATCTAAACGATAGGTCACATCTATATTGCGTTTTTTTAATCCCGCTTCAAATTTCAAACGGAACGATGCCATGCCACCCGTGCCTTGCACAAACGGTGTGATGCAAATGCGAGTCATAAATAAATTATACCCACAAGGGGCATTTTATATCGTCAAAAATTTTTATGGTATCCTTAATTTATGTATATCGCAATTGAAGGAGTCATCGGAGTTGGGAAAACAACGCTGGCTCGCATGTTACAAAATTCATTTGATGCGGAAGTTTTATTGGAGGTCTTTGAAGAAAATCCGTTCCTTTCTGGTTTTTATGGCGACCGTGCAAGGTATGCGTTTCAAACTCAAATTTTCTTTTTGTTGAGTCGTTATCATCAACAAAATAATAATGTGCCAAAAGTATTAGCCGAAGGAAAAAATTTAATTTCAGATTATACGTTTGCAAAAGATGCCTTGTTTGCAGGTATCAATTTGAAAGGCGATGAGTTAAATATGTATCACCGCGTACATGAAGCCCTAGGTGAAAAAATTCCAAAGCCCGATTTGTTGGTATATTTACAAGCCAGTACCGAGACATTAATGAATCGCATTGCATTTCGTGATAGACCGTATGAAAGACAAATGGAACGAAATTATATTGATGAATTAAATCAAGCGTATGATGAATTTTTCTCAAAGCCATTTGACCATACACCCGTTTTGAAAATTGATTCGAATGAATTAAATATTATTCAAAACACAGAACATATTAAGTTGATTGAAAATAAAATTCGTGAAACATTAGGTTTGACACCGTTTCAACCCAGTTTACCGATGAAATAATTATGCGCGTTACTCGTGAATCATTACTCCGTATTGCCAAAGAAACCGTACAAGAACGGGCGTATAACGATTCCAATATCATTGCGGCGTATCTAACGGGTTCACTATTAACCAACGACCCCATGCTCGGTGGCACCGCCGATATTGATTTAGTTTTCGTTCATAAAAACGAACCAAAAATAAAACGCGAGTTCAAAAAACTTACGCCTGATTTTCATATCGATATTATTCATCGTTCAAAGGATGATTTCAAATCGCCACGTGAATTGCGTGCAGACCCATGGCTCGGATATGAAGTCTATGACCCGATGTTGTTATATGAACGCGAAAAATTTTTTGACTTTGTGCAAGCCAGTTTACGCGCAGGTTTTGAATTTGAACAACCCGCTCTCACTTTACAACGATGCCAAACTTTGTTAACCAATGCGCGAAATATTTGGTTTGAAATTTCTGAATTCAATGGCGAAGCAAGCCCAAAAGAAATTAAAATTTATTTACATTCATTGTTCAATGCCATCAATGCCATCGCAGAATTAAATGGCGAGCCAATTTATCATCGCAGGTTGTTGCTTGATTTTCCCGCGCGTGCTGAAGCCGCACAAAAACCTGGCATGGTGGCGGGCGTGTATGGTCTGCTCGGCGCGAATAAAATTGAACCAGACCAAATCAAAAATTGGCTTTCGGATTGGAAGTCTGCTTATCAACTCGCCAGCGGAAAAACAAATGTTGATGAATCGATTCACATCACACGCTTGAATTATTATGACAAAGCCATCAAAGCCATGCTCGCAAGTGAAACGCCTCTTTCTTCCGTGTGGCTTGTGTTGTGGACTTGGACATTATCTATCCAGACGCTTAATGGCGACCATCTCAAATTTTGGCAAAATGCTTGTAACTCTTTAGGCTTACTCGGTGACGGATTCCTTGAGCATGTGCAAGGCTTAGACCATTTCTTAGATGAAATTGAAATCATGTTTGAAGAAATCGCCGCGGCGAATGGATTAAACGACGAAACACCTTTATAAAATCAAAACCTGACAAATCATTGTCAGGTTTTTTCTTAATTCATACTATGTCATTCTGAGCCGCGCTTTTGCTCTTGCGACGAAGAATCTCGAAGATTATCGTAGAGATGCTTCGCCAGCCCCTTCACTTCGTTCAGGGCTTCGGCTCAGCATGACACAATGAGGAAACCATGCAAAACTTTACAGAAGTAAAACTTGAAATCTTTGTGCCACAAGACCACGCCTTGAACATCCGTGATGAACTGGCAAAAATTGGCGTAGGCGTGATTGGAAATTATGACCATTGTGTTGCACTTGTTCCAGTACGCGGATTCTTTCGCCCAACCGAAGGAGCAAATCCATTTGAAGGAAAAGTTGGCGAAATCAGCGAAGTAGCGGAATATAAACTCGAAGTCAATTGCAAGCGTGAGTTAGTCAATGAAGCGATTAAGACTATCAGAAAAGTTCATCCTTACGAAGAACCGTTGATTAATATATTCCCATTGGCGAATCATTTATTTGATATGAAATAAAAATCGAACAGGTCTGATTAGTCTAACTAGTCAGACTTGTAAGACTATTTAGACTAAAAAGACTAGGAGATTAAAGTATGCCCACAAATTCATTATCTCAACATTTACCGTTTGGTGAAAACAAAAACGCCGAATGGTATGGAAAGGATATTATTTCTGTTAAACAATTTAATCGAAATGATTTAGAGTATATCTTCGGCGTAGCACATGAAATGCGTGGGATGGTTGAAAGAGTTGGAACATTTGATTTGCTGAAAGGAAAAATTTTAGCAAATTTATTTTATGAGCCATCTACCAGAACATCATCATCATTTACAGCCGCAATGGAAAGATTAGGCGGTTCGGTCATTCCAATTAATGAAGTGAAATATTCATCAGTATCCAAAGGTGAAAGTTTGCCAGATACGATTCGCACATTGGAATGTTATGCCGATGTGATTGTGCTTCGCCACCCAGAAACAGGGTCAGCGGCGATTGCAGCAAAAGCGGCGAAGAAACCTGTCATCAATGCAGGTGACGGAGTTGGTGAACATCCCACACAAGCCTTGTTAGATGTATTTACTATTTATGAAGAATTAGGCGCAGGTCAGGTAGATGGCATGACTGTTACCATGCTCGGCGATTTGAAATATGGTCGCACGGTACATTCATTAGCAAGATTGTTATCTATGTTTACGAATATCAAATTGAATTACGTCTCGCCTGAAATTTTAAGAATGCCAAAAGAAGTGATGGATGAAATTGGGGAGAAAAAAGTTCCACAAGCGGAATTTGATACGCTTGAAAAAGTTTTACCTGAAACAGATGTGTTGTATGTAACGCGCGTGCAGAAAGAACGTTTTGAAGACCCAGTCGATTATGAAAAGGTCAAAGGCGCGTATGTAATTGACCCTGACATTATGAAATCTGCAAAACAAGAAATGATTGTGATGCATCCACTTCCACGTGTGGGTGAGATTAGCACAGATTTTGATGATGACCCGCGCGCCGCATATTTCCGTCAAATGGAATATGGGTTGTATGTCAGAATGGCGTTGTTGGCGATGGTATTGGGCAAAGCCTGAGTTTGCAAGTTATAAAGTTAGCAGGTTTGAAGGTTAAAAAAATTGAAGGTTGGAATAACTTTCCAACCTTCAAACATTTAAACTTGTAACTCAAACTAATCTTCCGCCGCTCTAGCAACTTCTTCTGGTTCAAAGACTACTTCTTCTTTGCCAGTTAATTTCTCATCAATCTTTGTAGCGATTAATCGCAAGTGACCGTTATGTGCCACATAATCTAAATCATCAGCAGGCACAGCAAGGACAGGACAAAGCGTAAAGTTTTCAATCCATGATTCGTATAAGTCATTTAAGTTTTGTAAATAATCATACGAAATTGTTTTTTCGTAGTCACGTCCGCGTTGGCTGATTCTATTTTGCAAAGTCTCAACCGAAGCACGCAGATAAATCACCAAATCAGGTGGGGGTAGGAATTGAATCGCTGTTTCGTATAAATCACGATAAGTTTGATAATCTCTATCAGAAATATTGCCTTGCTTATATAAATTGTGAGCGAAAATTTCAGCATCTTCATAAACGCTTCGGTCTTGAATCACAGAGTTAGGATGTTGCGCCAAATTAAAATGTGAACGTAAGCGATGGCTCAAAAAGAAAACTTGAGAATGAAACGCCCAAGCAGACATGTTCGCATAAAAATCGGCTAAGTATGGATTTTGATTAACGGGTTCGTAAAACGGGTCCCACCCCATTTGGTCACAAAGCATTTTGACAAGCGTTGATTTTCCCACGCCAATATTGCCAGCAATTGCTACAAATTTTTTCATCGCGCTTCCCTCGCAGAAGTTTTTTCTTTTATATTACCACCATGAATTAAATTGTGTAATTGTTTTAAGGAAGGAAAGTAAACAGGTATACACGAAAACAGGTACACAAGAATTTATAAAACTTGTGTACCTGTCTACTTGTTTACATTTTACTTCTAAGGAATTTCACCTGCAAGTTCTTTATCAATAATTTGTTGGAAGCTATTCAGTGGTTGTGCGCCGACAATTGCCAAACCATTGATGAAAAATGTCGGGGTAGAAGAAATGCCTAAATTGAAAGCAAAATCCATATCTTGTTGAATAAAAGCATCAAACTTGCCGCTATTCAAACAGGCTGTAAATTCATCAATATTCAAATTTAACTCATTTGCATATTGTAAATAAGTATCCGTTCCTAAAGTTGTGCTACTAAATAATTTATCGTGATACTCCCAATATACATTTTGTTCATTCGCACACAACGAAGCCACTGCGGCAGGAAATGCATCAGGATGAATCGAAGTCAATGGTAAGTTGCGATATACAAAACGAATTTGTCCGGGGTAAGCATCTAATAAATCTTTATACGTTTCATCATGGAAGCGTTTGCAAAACGGACATTGAAAATCACTGAATTCAACAATCGTAATCGGCGCATCATCCGGTCCTAAGCTTGGATACCCTTCCGTAGCAATCTCATAGCGAACGTATGATGGTGATTGCGTAGCAACAGGGGCTTGTGCTTGCGATGGCACTTCGGTAACAGGAGATATCGCTTCATTCCCTTGACCTGATGGCTGTTCGACTTGCGACGGGGCAGTTGCCACACTTGTGGCATTTCTTCCCCAAACGAAATACCCTGTCAAAATTCCAACGGCAAATGCAAATACAACCAATACTGAAAAGAAAGTATTGCGATTAAATGTAATTGTATTTTCAGGGTCTTGGACGACGGGTTCTTCTTCAATCATGTATTCTGATTTTTTAGTTTTTGTAGGCATAGTGTGGCGATTATAGTCCTTCTATTTGATTTTTGAAGTGGTACTTAAGTTTATTTCATTTTGCATCTTTTTGAGAAAGATTGCGTAATTAAAACACGGAGGTTGTTATGTCAACTCAAACAAAAAGACAAATTTCTTGGGTCTGGTGGCCCTTTGTAGCGATTTGGAAATTACTTTCTATTATCGTAGAAATGACAGGTCGCCTTGTAGCCATGGTGTTAGGTATTGTGCTAATCATTGTCGGTGTTGTGGTTAGTTTGACAATTATTGGCGCAATCGTTGGCGTGCCTTTGGCGATTATTGGTTTACTGCTTTTCCTTCGTGGAATATTCTAATCTGATTCGGGGTTAGGATTCTGTTTCGGGTTACGAACCCAGCCGCGACTAGGTAAAGAGGCGAACCATCTTTTTACAGCAGGGATTCGCACGATAAGAAAAATCGCCAGCACGAGACCATAAATCAAGGGTCGAACAATGTCGCCTGATAATGTCAGGATGTCACCTTTTTTGCTCCAGACGTAATGTAACACGGCGAGTGGGGCAATCCAATAGATGAGTTGATGCAGGCGTTTCCAATTTTTGCCGAGGCGGATTTTCCAAATGTCAAACGATGTGATGGCAAGTGGGATGAGTAAAAGAAATGCGATGAGACCAACAACGATGTATGGTTTTTCAAAAACGGTTTGGAAGATGAGACTCCATGCTAAGCCATAGTCGAAATTCACGAAAATTAAAACGTGAATAAAAACATACATAAACGCATATAACCCTAATGTGCGACGGCGTTTGAGGGGCTCTTTCCATTTGAAAGCGATGTTGAGTGGTGTGCAAAGTAAAGATAGCACTAACAACGTAATGGCATGGCGACCTGTGCGTTGTTCAAGTTCTTGAATCGGGTTGATAGAAAAACTGCTGGTAAGCATTTCTATCGCAATCCAAATTAATGCCGACCAAGCATATAAGTGAATTGAGATTTGTAAGGGGGTATAACGAGAAAATAATTTCATAAGTTAAAAAACCCTCATCCCCAACCCTTCTCCCAAAAGGGAGAAGGGAGTCGAGTTCCCTCTCCCCAATGGGAGAGGGTTAGGGTGAGGGAAAAGAAAATTTAATAATGCAACTGCAAATTCATATCTGCATACATTTCAGCCACTTGTTCACCATAACCATTGAACATCAATGTCTCACGGCGAGAGAGTTCACCAATACGCCTCTCGGAAGCCTGTGACCAACGTGGATGATTAACATCAGGGTTGACATTGGCATAAAAACCATATTCGTTCGGCGCAACCGTACTCCATAATGTATTTGGTCTTTCATTTGTTAATTCAATTTTGACACTAGATTTAATAGATTTGAATCCATACTTCCATGGCACTACCAAACGAATCGGTGCGCCGTTTTGATTCGGCATCATCTCGCCATATAGACCTGTAGCCAGAATCGTCAAATCATTCATGGCTTCATCCATGCGTAAGCCTTCGTTATAGGGCCATGGATAAAACGCACTGCCTTGTCCTTTCATTTCTTCGGGGCGATATACGGTTTCAAAACGCACATATTGCGCGTCAGATGTTGGCTCAACTAAATTCAACAAACTTGCTAAAGTAAAACCTTGCCATGGAATCACCATGCTCCATGCTTCTACACAACGCAAACGATAAATCCGTTCTTCTTGCGGAAATAATTTCAACAAATCTTCAATGCCAAACGTGCGTGGCTTATTGACCAAACCATACACTTCCACCGTCCAAGGTCTGGGATTAAAGTTTTCAGCCAAAGATTTCACTGCTTCTTTATTGGTACTAAATTCATAATAATTGTTATAACTTGTGATTTCTTCATAAGTATTTGCTGGGTCACCGAGTTCATCTACATAAGCGGGATTAAAAGGAACATCCGCTTCTGATTCTTCGACGAGGCTGGGTGCACATGCGGCAAGCGCGGCACTGCCTGCAATCACCCCCGCCGCTTTGATAAAGTCTCTGCGGGAAAGATATGTTGCTTTTGGCGTAATTTCATACGATTTGACAGGAACAGATTTGAATAAATGAGTCATGGATTACTCCTTTAGAAATCAGAATAACTATTGATTAGAACATCTGATTCTAAAAAAACTTTCTAATTCCAATATGATAGTTAGATTAGGAAAACTTACGAAAAGGAACTTAATGCTTCTTCCATCTTTTCATAGGTGGGGATATTTTGCAAAAAGCCCGTCACCCCCAAAGATTGGTACAACACTTGCGGCGCACGGCATAACTTAACATGATGCACTTTATACATTTCTTCGCGCGGCGTAAACATCTTAAATACTTTATGCAATGCACGCATCCCGGCACTGGTCATAATATCCACCTTAGCCAAATCAAGCAACAAAAAATGCCCGCCTTCATCATATACGTCACGCGCAAAAGCCAACAATGACTCTTCTCCAACCGCATCTAACGCGCCATTCAAATGCAAGATAGTCACCTTGCCTTCAACCGATTTTGTGATTTGCAAACCGTCTTTCATG
>JAEURG010000282.1 GCA_016789345.1 Anaerolineales bacterium
TTGATAGCCTGCCCAAGCAAATTTTTACAGTCACAGAGACAACAGAAATCAGTGTGTTCTTTGTTATCTTTGCGGCGTTGTTTATTTTGTTGGCAATTGTGCTTTCTATTATTTGGAATCCGTTGTTGTGAGTGGAGACTAGAGACTAGAGATTGGTAAATAAAAATCCGTAGATGATGAGTCTGCGGATTTTTTGTTTATTTACTAAACATGACATGTTTTATGATGACGAATTTTAATCAGACTTCTAAGAATGAAGAAGGAGTTGGTTAATCACGGCTCTATGGAAACATGTCATGTTTTAATTAAGAATAATTTTTTATGAAATTAACAACCCCATGAAGAAACAAATTCCCTCTCCTCTAGGAGAGGGTTGGGGAGAGGTCAAAATAGGTGCATACTTTGTTAGTTACCGACCACGTTCACTTTTGCTTATAGTTTCTGCTAACGTTTTTAACATAGTATATTTCTGAACAGGGACGAGTCTAACAGCAGTTTTCCATCGGCTCATCACATCAATAGTTTCCACCATATCTTTTATCTCATTGTCTTCAATGGGTTTTCCTAATATGCGCTCTGCATGTTTATTAATTTCATTGTTAGGTGTTTTCTTGTATCTGTTCCCAATGTCATGCAAAGATCTAACGCGCCATCTATAAAACATGTTTTGAATTTGCTCGAATAACTCAGCAACAACCTTTTTCCAATCATAAATTGAACTAGATGCTTGGATTAATAGGTCAGTTCCCTTAAGAAGGTAATCATTTGTGTCGGCAACCTGAATATAACCCGAATCATCCGTTACCTTTTGAAGTGTGTTCCATGATTTAGTCCAAGAAACAATTTCACCATGCTTTTTCTTTGGCGACAATGTGTCGTCTTCTAAAACTCCCCTTAATTCTTTTAGCGAATTTCTAAGTTGTGAAAATTTTTTGCGTGTGTAAAGTGCAGAATCCACTGCTTCGTGAATGTTTTTGCACTTTCTGAGGGCGAAATTAGCAATGGGTGGTATAGGGAGGGTTCTATATTTGGCTTTCGGTAATTGGGATTGAGTTCTATATTTGTAAAGAGTTTCTTTAAAGGACTCGTATTTTACCGAAAGATTACAAATTTCATGGTCGTTTGCAACATCAGCATGCGACTCGTATATTGGCTGATGAAGCATGAGAAGGAAACCTGGGCAATTAAACGTTTTTTCGGCAGTGACAGTATTCATTGCTTCTAAAACAAACTCCAACGTAGGGTCATCTTCAACTCTTACTACTTTTGCGTTAGGGTCAGGTTGCCGAGTCTCTTCTGAATCTTGTTCTTCGATTTTGGGAAACGGATGAATTTCAATAGCCCCTTCGCTCATAAAGGGCTCAAAAAGTTCCATTAAAGGTTTTCGTTGCTCCGATTTGTTTTCATCACTTTCAAAATCAAAAAACACTATTTTGTCATTGAGGGCGATACTTTCGAGAATGCAGGAAAAATCTAAAATATCCCACAGTTCCCTTTCTGGAATTACTAGTTTTGTGGCTACTCTAGAAATACATTCTACATCGCCTACCAATGTGCTATAAGGATCAATCTTTAGAGCGCTTTTCGGAGTTGTATCTTTTACTTTGAGTCTCATAAAAAACACCTTTTCTATTTAATGTGAAGGTGGCTAATTAGGTATTATATGGAAATTTACTCGAACTATACCTGCCAAACTAACTTTCTGCAACCCACTGATTACCGAACACAATTCTCCAACCCCTCCCAGCCTCCCCTAAAGGGGAGGAGCAAAGTTATCAATCAACAAACTCCCTCTCCTTTAGGAGAGGGTTGGGGAGAGGTCAGGCGAGTATAATTAAACAAATGGAAGACAATCTTGAATTTAAATCACTCGGCATATCAGCACTCGCATTAACCATCATTGGTTTTGGTGGTTTATATTTCATCATTACACAAACTTTACCATTCGTTCCCGCACGTTGGGCATTTTTTGTTTTCATGTTCATGGGCTTAACAGGCATCGCCTTGCCCATTGTTTATTTTTTACACAAACGTTTTCCTAGCGAGCCACCTGCCGAATCAAATGTCATCATGCGTCAATCATTTTGGGTGGGTGTGTATGGCTCAACGCTGGCATGGCTTCAGTTGGGAAAACTTGTCACATTAAATGTTATGCTTGTTTTGGCTGGCGGTTTTATCGCCGCAGAATATTTTATCCGCCTGCGCGAAAAAGCAAATCGCCGTCCGCCCATCATTTCCGATGACGACTCTTCGTAACCTCCCATCCGTCGAGCAATTACTACAAATCGAATCAACTGCTCATCTGATAGCAAGATTCGGCAGACCTTTGACTCTGGATGCAATTCGACTCACATTAGATGAGATAAGAACCCGCTTCAAATCTGGACTTCTAGTTGATTTGCCATCTACAGAATTTATCTTAACCCAAACCGAATCCCATTTAACCACATGGACAAATTCAACTTTACATCCAGTCATTAATGCAACTGGTGTAATTCTGCACACCAATTTAGGACGTGCTCCATTAAGTGATGCCACCATTCGTGCTATGGATTCAGTCTCACGCGGGTATTCAAATTTAGAATTTGATTTAGAAACGGGCAAACGTGGTTCACGTTTAATTCATGCTGAATCATTATTACAAAAATTGACAGGCGCAGAATCAGCATTAATTGTCAATAACAATGCTTCGGCTGTTTTATTAATTCTTTCAGCACTAGCAAATAAAAAACGTGTCGTTATTGCACGTTCACAACTTGTTGAAATTGGTGGTGGCTTTCGTATCCCTGATGTGATGAAACAATCTGGTGCAAAACTTGTTGAAGTGGGTACAACCAATAAAATCCATATTTCCGATTATCAAGAAGCATTGATTGAATCTGCTGGATTAGTCATGCGCGCTCATCGTTCAAATTTCAAGTTAGTTGGCTTTACAGAAGAACCCGAATTAAAAGATATTGTCGAAACTGCTCATAAGTTTGATGTTCCCGTTGTAGATGATTTAGGCTCAGGTGCTTTATATGACACCGCAAAATATGGTCTAGCACATGAACCAACTGTACAAGAATCTATGCAAGCAGGTGCGGATATTGTCTGCTTTTCGGGAGATAAATTATTAGGTGGTCCACAAGCAGGAATTATTGTTGGCAAAAAAGTTTTGATTGATAAAATCAAAAAACATCCATTAGCAAGAGCAGTCCGTGCAGATAAAGCATGTTTAGCAGGTTTATCTGCCACATTGACTCATTATCTCAAAGACGAAGCCGAAAGAGAAATCCCTGTCGTTAAGATGATGTCACTGACTTTGAAACAACTTCAAGGTCGGGCAGAGGCGTGGAGAAATGAATTAGGTCAGGGTGAGATTGAATCAGGTTTATCTACTGTGGGCGGTGGTTCTTTGCCTGATGAATCCATCCCAACATTTTTGTTATCGTTGAAAGTAAAATCTGTTGAAAAATTTTTGAAAACCTTAAGAAAAAATAATCCGCCAATTATTGCGCGAACCGAACAAGACAAAATTTTATTAGACCCACGTACTGTCTTACCTGAACAAGAAGGCGCATTGTTGGTTGGGGTGAAAAATTCGTTAAAGACTTAATGCGAATTACGCGAAAACACGAAAAACGCGAAAGGGTTAAGTTATGGACAACATCATTGAGAAAGAATTGTCTTATTCGATTATCAAAGCGGCTTATGAAGTCTTTAATGAATTAGGTCCAGGATTTGATGAGAATATTTACGAAGAAGCAATGGTGATTGTTTTGAAAAAATATAATCATTTGTTAGAACAACAAAAACGGGTGGATATATTTTTTCAAGGCATTTTTATTGGTTTTCATAAATTGGATTTAGTAGTAAATGAAAAAGTTGTTTTAGAATTAAAAGCCGCATCAGATATTGCGCCTATTCACAAACAGCAAGCATTATCTTACTTAAAAGCAACTGGCTTAGAACTTGCTTTAGTAATTAACTTTGGAGCAGGGCGATTACAATTTGCTCGTGTCGTAAATTCAAAACGTAGAAAGATTAACTCAACCCAGACTAATTTCTAAATAACAATTTCGCGTAATTTGCCCTTCCGCATTTTTCGCGTTAAGATTTTCAACTTTAGTAAACAATGCCTATGCTTATATCAATCCCAATCTCTGACTTGAAAAATCCGCCACTTCTTCAACTCCCGAATCGTTGTGTGAATTGTAGCAAACCAAAAGAAGAAATATTGAGTTTGAGCTTTGATATGGGCGTGCAAAAGAAAAATCAACAAGTAGTGATGAAAATTTCTGTGCCGATGTGTAAGACTTGTGCAGATAAAGAACGAAGCATTGCCAAAGTGACATTGATTCCGTTTTTAATTGGAGGCGCAATTTTTGGCGCAATTGTATTTCTCCCTACATTATTAATCGCACCCGAAGGCACAACACCTCAAACACTCAATTTTCCTTTTGTATTTGCTGGCTTCATTGCCTTAATTGTTGGAATTATTTTTGGAACAATCATCGAAGCAATTGTTAAAACAATCGCAATTCCTGTTTATGGAAAACTTGTCACTAAGAGACCATTAACAATTTTTAGTTTTTTCTCTAATACAGATGACTTAATAGGTATTTCAGCAAAGTTTATACCAAAAGAAAAACTAGTTCTGTTAGAATTCGAAAATGAAGACATTGCAAGTGAATTTATAAAAATAAATCATTTGGAGAATAAATGAAATCCGACTTAGATGCCCTGATGCAAGCCCGTAATTTAGATGCTTTTGTTATTTTTGGAAATGCGGAACATAATCCACCAATGTATTACATGACAGGTGGTGGGCATATCAATAAAGCTGTGTTAATTAAAAAACGTGGTGAAGACCCCGTTTTATATTGCAACGCCATGGAACGTGAAGAAGCAGAAAAAAGCGGATTAAAAGTAATCCCTACTCGCTTAGGCGCAATGGAAGAATTTGCAAGCCACCCCAAAGATTTTCTTGTTGAGAATCATCTCACATCGGGTTTGGTTGGGATTTATGGCCAAGCCGATTTAGCCATGTCTTTGCATATTCTTAACAAAATTTCTCAAGAACTCCCTGCCTTGAAATTTATCGGCGAGCATAACGACACGTCAATGTTTATGTATGCAATGGAATCAAAAGATGAAATTGAAGCGAAAAGAATCCGCACAATGGCGCAAGTGACCATTAAAGTTGTTGAGCAAGTTCGAGAATATCTTGTTTCATGTGATGTCAATAAAGATGAAGTATTACTGAAAGAAGATGGAACCCCACTGACTGTTGGCGATGTGCATGAAAAAATCCGCCTCTGGATTGCCGAAAGTGGGGCAGAGTTACCATCAGGTTTTATTTTTGCAATCGGACGTGATGCCGGTGTGCCACATTCAGCAGGTAACCCCACTGACTTAATGAAATTAGGTCAAACGATTGTGTTTGACATTTACCCCGCCGAAGCAGGCGGTGGCTATTACTATGATTTCACACGCACTTGGTCGTTGGGCTATGCCACACCCGAAGCCCAAAAACTCTATGATGAAGTGCAAAGTGTGTATGAAAAAGTAATCGAAAATATTGATATGAACGCCGCTTTCAAAGATTATCAAAAATTGGTTTGCGATGAATTTGCTAAAAATGGTCATAAAACTCCTATGAATACAGATGGCGTTTTAACAGAAGGCTATGTTCATTCACTAGGTCATGGGCTTGGGCTTAATATCCACGAAAGACCCTCCAGCCGACACATTGCATCAGAGGATAATCGTTTGAAACCTGGAACGATTTTTACTATTGAACCTGGTTTGTATTATCCTGAAAAAGGCTTGGGAGTTCGTATCGAAGATTCGTATTGGATGAAACCTGATGGTACAGTAGAAAAATTGGCAGACTATCCGTATGATTTCGTTTTGCCGATGAAGAAGTGGAAGAAATAGCCGTTGGTTGAGTAGGCGGTGTTCGTCCGCCGTATCGAAACCAACAAGTTAAGTATAGATAAAAATTTCAGGTTTACATTTATTGGTGGTTTCGATACGCCACTCATTTCATTCGTGGCTACTCAACCACCGAGATATAAAAAATGCTCCACCTCCAATCTCTCACACTTCGCCCATTTCTTGAAAGTGACATAAATGATTTTCCCTTCACGGTTCCAATTGTCAAATCACTTCAAGAAATAAAATTCACATCGCCTGTTACATTTTTTGTCGGCGAAAATGGTTCTGGAAAATCCACAGTCATGGAAGCATTGGCTTGTGCAGTGGAATCTATTACTGTGGGTAGTGAAAGTGTCAAGACAGATAAAACGCTTGCACCCATCCGTAAATTAGCAAAATATTTCAAATTGACTTGGTCAAAACGAACTCGCAAAGGATTCTTTTTGCGCGCTGAAGATTTTTTTGGCTATGCTCGTTCTATGCGTGAAACTCGCGAAGAGATGGAGCAAGAGATTGAAAATGTAGAAAGAGATTACAAAGGGCGTTCCAAACTTGCAGTCGATTTAGCCAAGTCTGCATATGCGGGTCAACTCTCTGCTATGCAAAACCGTTATGGAAAAGATTTAGATAACTATTCACACGGCGAAGCATTTCTGACTTTATTTCAATCAAGATTTGTTCCACAAGGTTTGTATCTACTAGACGAACCCGAAGCGGCATTATCACCGACTCGTCAATTGACATTTATTTCCGCCCTCAAACAAATGATTGAACAAGAATCACAATTTATTATTGCAACGCATTCACCAATTATTTTGGCATTTCCAAATGCACAAATCTTGCAATTCAAAGATAGTGAAATAAAAGAAGTAAAATATAATGAATTGGAACATGTCAATCTAACAAGAGATTTCCTATCCAATCCTGAAAACTATTTACGTCACTTATAACAATTACCAATTACTATTCACTATTCACTATTACCTATTCACCATGACTCAACTGAAACCCGCACGCATCCTTGCAATCGAAACTTCATGTGATGAAACTGCTTGCGCCATCATCGAAAATGGACGTGCATTACTTTCGTCTGTTGTTGCTTCCCAAATGGAAATCCATGCTCGTTATGGTGGTGTATTTCCTGAAGTCGCTTCGCGCCAACATGTATTAAGTATTATCCCCGTTGTTCAGCAGGCTTTATCACAAGCACATCTTACACTTAATGATATTGATGCCATCGCCGTCACACAAGGACCAGGTCTTGCAGGTTCTTTAATTGTTGGTGTGAACATGGCGAAAGGTTTATCTCTTGCATTAGGCAAACCTTTAATTGCCGTGAATCATCTTGAAGGGCATATTTATTCTGCTTGGGTTCACAACGCAGGCGACACGGTCCCGCCTGAACCGCAATTTCCGTTACTTGCATTGTTGGTCTCTGGCGGTCACACCGAATTAAATCTGATGACCGACCATCTCACTTATCAAAAACTTGGTTCAACATTAGATGATGCCGCTGGTGAAGCATTTGATAAAGTGGCGCGCATGTTAGATTTGCCTTTCCCCGGCGGACCTTCGATTCAAAAATCAGCCGAAGAGGGCGACCCAAACCGCTTCAACTTTGCTCGCGCTTGGTTGCCTGATTCTTGGAATTTTTCTTTCAGTGGAGTTAAGACCTCTGTTCTGTATGAAGTGCAAAATTTGAAAAAGAAAAGCGCAAACATCCCCACACAAGATTTAGCCGCCTCCTTTCAACAAGCTGTGATAGATGTTTTGTTTAAGAAAACAATCAATGCCGCCCGTGAATTTGGTGCAAAAGAAATTCTAGTAGCAGGTGGTGTTTCAGCCAATCGCCCTTTACGACAAACATTCAAATCTCAAACAGAATTTCCTGTTCACATCCCGCCTTTATCTTTATGTACTGATAACGCGGCTATGATTGCTTCTGCTGGATATTTTCGTTATGCTTTAGGATACGAATCTAATTTAGAAATGGATGTGCTGGCAACGTATCCACTCTCTTAAAAGAACCAACCCCCAGCCGACTTGCCCAAGTTGACTGAGGGTTGATATCAGGAGAATGCAATTATTATTATATGTATGTAGTTAAATAAATCCTGAACTTTGCTTAAGAGTTCAATAAGAATTGTAGGTCACGCTTGCAGCGTGACTTATTTGTTAATTTAAATCTTCACGTTGAAAACATGACCTACAAAACAGATAACAACTGTTCCAAAGAAATCGGACCTTCTCGCAAAATCATAGGCGTTTCGCCTGTGCAATCTACCAAAGTTGATGGCACACCACCAAAAGTTTTTCCACCATCTAAAATCAATGGAATGCGACCATTTAATTGCTCATAAACTTCTTGTGCAGTGACAGGACTTTCTTGACCCGAAATATTTGCCGAAGTGACAGCCATTGCGCCTGCTAGTTTAAGTAAACTTAATGCATCTGAATGATTTGGAATCCTTACAGCCACTGTATTCGTTGATGAAATAGCAGGTGGCAATGTTGATTTTTTCGGAATGACACATGTCAGCGGACCGGGTAAAAAAATTTCTGCAAATCGCTTCGCCATTTCGGGGATACTTGATGCGACAACCTCAAAATCTTTCAAATCCCCAACCAACACTGGAATCGCTTTTTCAACTGGACGATTCTTTGCAACATAAATACTTTCAATTGCAGAATTATCAAATGCTAACGCACCAAGTCCATAGACAGTGTCAGTGGGGAAGGCGACGATGCCTCCTTTTTGTAAAATTTCAAAAGCCGCTTGAATTTCTGTTGCGGGGATGATTTCTGTTTTCATAAAATAATTTCAATTAATCTATCTCTACCTGACAAATCTTGATGCAAATTAACTTTTGCATTCGGAAAAAATTCTTTTGCTAACTTTTTGGAAGAACTTCCTTGCGTCTCTTCAACTTCGCATAGCCAAAATAAGGCGTTTAGGTTGGCATTATTGTTTGAAACAATACCAAACAACTTTCTATATAAACCCAAACCGTCTTCGCCGCCGTCTAAGGCGAGAGTTGGTTCTTTGCCGTAAATTTCTAAGCCTTGTAAAGTTTTTGTTGGGATGTAAGGCAAGTTGGCACAGATAAGGTCACAGGTCAAAAGTCGCAAGTCATCTGACTTTTGACCTGTGACTTGTGACTTCGGAAGTAAATCACATTCTATAAATTCAATTTGATTTTCCACGCCATGTTTGGTTGCATTTTGTTTTGCAACTTGCAACGCTTTTGGAGAAATATCCGTTGCTAAAATTTTCGCATCTGGAATATGTTTTGCAATTGAGATGGCAATAATCCCTGAACCTGTGCCGACATCAATGACGTTTCGTTTGTCCGAATTATTTTTCAAATATGCAATTGCTTTTTCTACCAATAATTCTGTTTCAGGGCGTGGAATTAAAACATGCTCATTGATTTCAAAATCTAAACCAAAAAATTCCCAGTGACCTAAAATGTAGGGGAGCGGAGTCCCAGCTTGCAATTGAGCAAAAAGTTGAGTTGCAGAATCAAGTTGAATTAAGTCTAGAGGCGTGTTGAGGTTAGCAATCAGTTGGGGACGTGAAATTTCTAAAACATGCGCTAGCAAAACTTGAGCATCAAAATCATCTACAAGATTTTTTTGTGACTCTAAAAACTCTTTTATATTCATTCAGCAGAACCAAATAACATATGTTCAAGTAATGTGTATTGAAAAACCAGAAAAACAATGATGACGGGAATAGAAATGATGATGACCAACGAGCCTAGATAACTCCAAGGTTGTGCGCCGCCTGAGTATTGTGATTGCACAATAGCATAGATTGACATGGCAAGGGTGACGTTATCAGCTTTATCTACAAATAGCCAACCGATTGCAAATTCAGAATATGCCATCAGAAATGCAATCAAACCAGAAATTGCAATCGAAGGTAATGCAAGTGGCAATGTGATGTTGAGAAAAGTTCGAAAGTCGCCTGCACCATCAAGAAATGCGGCTTCTTCAATTTCTTTTGGGATGGCTTGAAATGCGGCGCGCATATTCCAAATACAAAACGGCAACGCAAACGAAGCATAGACCAGCACCAATGCAAACAATGTCGTGCGGATTTGTAAAATGCTCAACAAAATATAAAGCGGAGTCATAAAGGCGACGGGTGGTAAAAATGCAGTTAATAAAATTGCGAAAAGACCTTGCTTGCGAGCAGGAAATCGAAAACGAGCAAAGGCGTAAGCTAGACTAATACCAAGTACGATTGCAAGCAATGCTGCACCAAATGAAACGATTAAACTATTTTTTAGTAACACACTAAATTCTACAGATTGATAGGGTCTATCTAACACTTGCAAAAAAGCAGTCAATGACCATTCTTTTGGAAAGAATCGAAATTCTGTAGGCCGCCCTTTTAATGAGCCATCAAATGCGAGGCGAATCATTCCCCAAATTGGAAGAAGGACGAACAAGCCAATCAAGGTCAGCAAACTTTGTGTAATGATTTGCTTGCGAGTAGAAATTTTATGCATTCACTACTCCTTCTTCGGCTTTGCTCCAACGGTTGAACATGGAAACAAAAATAATAAGGATTAGAACTGTGATGATATTAATCACAGCGGATGTTGCAAATTGTCCACCACCGAAGTATCCAGTGGGATTGAAAACATTATATGAAAGCGTGGCAAGCGTGCCATCCAGAAAATAAAATGTTTGAAAAAGATAAAATTGATTGAAAGCAAAAATTCCGCGAACAATGATAGCGGGCAAAAGTAGTGGCAGAAGCAATGGCAAAGTGACATAGCGAAATGTTTGCATAGCATTCGCACCATCCATTGCTGCTGCATCATATACTTCTTTTGGAATGATTTTTAGTCCAGTGCTGGCGGCTAACATCATAAAAGGAAAGCCATACCATAAGGCAGGCAAAAGAAATGTTATCAACCACAAGCTCGGACTATTTTCTAAATTTCTTGTAAAAACTCCAAAAAAAGAATCTGCTCCAAATTTTTCAGCGGCGAGATACAACCAGCCCCACTCTCTCTGAAAAATATTGAACCACATCAAAGCCCCAATCATTTCAGGGATTGCCCACGGCAAAATAAATAATGCCTGCCAAAATTTTCCAAGCTGCACACCGCGTTGCCATAAAAGCAAAGCAACGCCAAGTCCTAACCCGCCTTGTAAAATCACAGAAACTACAGCCCACATAATATTAAAAAACAAAATGCTATTCCCACTGCCATTTCCGTTTGCAATTTCATTAAACACAAAAGGATATGAAGTTAATCCAGTAAAACGAACTTGATTGGCACGTGAACCATCCCATTCTGAAATCGGAATTTGCCCAGTAATTCCTTCCCAAAATGCACGCCAAATACCGCCTTGAAATCCATCGCGGATAGATGCACTATTAAAATCAGTCATTGAAACAACCACCTGAAAAATCAACGGAAAGATTGTAAAGATGGCGAATGCGATTAATCCCGGCACCAACCATGGAATCGCTCTGCGCGCTTCATTCTTGCTGATAGTTGTTCGCTGAACCTGACGATTTTTCCACCATTCAACTAATTGATTCCACAGAGTTGCAATTCCCTCAGCCGCTGAAAGCGAAAGCGGAACTGTGAAGATGATAATGTATTGGGGCCATTTGGTCTTCCAGAATAATAAAAACAGTAATGCAACGCCTATCCATAAAACATAGACTCGTTCACGTTTCCATAATCTAGTTAAGCCGATGACTGCTAATAATGTAATCCAAATATCTGGTGCAAACAGAAATACATCTTCATGCCAAGCGATTGGAGAAAAAAATAACCAATTAAATGGTTGCCAAAATGGATAACCCGCTCGATTCACTTCTTCTGCACTAGAAGAATATTGTGCATGATAAAAAACAGATTCTTGTAAGCGTCCAATTGGATTTGTCCACAAATATGGATTTGCGATAAAGAAAATTGCAAACGCTATAACTCCCCACACCAATGCTTGACGAAGAAAAGGTTTAATCTTTTCTTTTGATTTTGCCTCAAGAAACCAATCAATCAAAATTGCAATGCCGACGAAACAATACAGATATTTAGAAGCGGCAGTTAACCCTAAAAATATAGCCGATGTAATCAGCCAATTTGTTTTTTCTTTTTTCTTGAATTGCAAATAGGCTAAGACTGTAATAAAACTTGTCAATGCAGGGAGTGCTTCCAGCATTATTTGTGATACATATTTAATAGTGAATGTATGTGTGGCTAATGCCAAGCCTGCCAACGGATTGATAATTGCAAGCAGAATAACAGTCAACCAACCTAGGATTGCATTTGTCGTTCGCGCAGGTTTTACTAATTCTCGCGGAAGATACTTATTGGGTTCTGATGTAGTCGGTGCATCGCGAATTAAATCTTTTTCTGGGGCAGATAAAAGACTCAATCCAATCACTATTTTTGCGAGCGGGGGATGTTCCGGGCGATAGTTAGTGTCTAAGAAGCCAGACCAATTTGAAGTCCGAATCAGATGCGTGTATTCTTGTCCAGCACGCATGTAATCATCTTCATCAAAATCAATGTTAAGTTTTTCAACTGCACGAGCGCGAAGTGACCAAGCAATGATTGCCACTAGTACAATGAAAAGGATGCGGATTGGAACTTCAAATCTTTTCATGTAACTATTATATGATGTGTTTTATTCATCATCATCCACGCCTGCAGAGGCGAGTTTGCCAGCTTCATCACGTGTGGTGAGTTCATCAATAAAATCATTGATTTCGCCATCCATCACGGCGGGTAGATTGTAATTGGATAAACCAATGCGATGGTCTGTAACGCGGTTTTGCGGATAATTATAAGTTCGAATTTTTTCAGAACGTTCACCTGTACCTACTTGTGAACGGCGGTCGGCTTCGAGTTCGTTTTGTCTTCTTTGTTCTTCTAATTCAAACAAACGGGCGCGCAAGATACTTAAAGCGCGCAAGCGATTTTGCAATTGCGAACGTTCATCCTGACAAACTACGACCATACCCGTTGGCTTGTGAGTTAAACGTACAGCCGTTGAGTTCTTTTGCACATTTTGCCCGCCTGCACCAGACGAACGAAATACTTCAATTTCAATATCACTTTCTGGAATTTCAATTTCGACTTCATCCACTTCGGCGAGAACAGCCACTGTTGCAGTAGATGTGTGAATGCGCCCTTGTGCTTCGGTGGCTGGCACACGTTGTACGCGATGCACACCCGATTCATATTTCAAACGCGAGAACGCGCCTTTGCCTTTCACTTCAAAAATAACTTCTTTATAGCCGCCCACACCAATTGCATTTTCTGAAAGAATTTCTGTTTTCCATTTTCTATCTTCGGCATAGCGTGTGTACATACGAAACAAATCAGCGGCGAAGATAGCGGCTTCGTCACCGCCTGCGCCAGCCCGAATTTCAAAGATGACATTTTTATCATCACGTGGGTCTTTTGGAATTAATAAATTTCTGATTTCTTTTTCAAGCGTTTCGATTTTGGGAGTCAAATCTTCTACATCTGATTTTGCCAACGATAATAAATCCGCATCATTTTCTGATGTGAGAATGGTTCTTGCTTCGTCGAGGCTTTTCATTGCCTGACGATATTCTTTTGCTTTCTTAATCAACGGTTCTAGGCTCACCAATTCTTTGTTGATGTCGCCCGCGCGTTTATAGTCATTGCCTACTTCGAGCAATTCTTGGTTTAGTTTTTCAAATTTATCTTCAACCACTTGTAGAGTGTCTAACATATTTCCTCATAAAATTTTGCGCAATAAAACGCGGCATATCATTCAGCCGCGCGGACGGGATTATACCATTCGGGTTCGCTAATAAGTCACAAAGGCAGAGAGGACGAGTGAAAGAATTAAAAGAATGG
Source organism: Anaerolineales bacterium (assembly GCA_016789345.1). Classification (GTDB taxonomy): domain Bacteria; phylum Chloroflexota; class Anaerolineae; order Anaerolineales; family Villigracilaceae; genus Villigracilis. The sequence continues at coordinate 13,791 of JAEURG010000282.1, forward strand.
CGAGAAACGCAAAAATATAATCAGCTATTTTTTTACGTCTTTCTGCCTCGTTTTTTTCAGGTTTGATTTGAGTTGGTTTCTTATTTTTACTTGCCATTTCTTTTTCTCACTTTTGTAACCGTTTCGCAGGCTTGTCCTGCGCGACGTTATCGTTTATTTCTTGATATTCCTATAAAACGCCTGTGACATTGCCTTTTCTAATTCCTCAATGAGGACAGGTTTTATCACATACGCATCTGCACCGAGTTGCATGGCTTTTTCTACCATCACATCCGCCGCTTCGGAGGAGAGCATTATCACTGGCAGATTTTTCCATTCTTCTCTGCGACGCAGGAATTCTAGCATATCTAAGCCTGTCACTTCGGGCATGTTGATGTCTAAAATCAGCAAATCGGGTGTTTTCCCAGCCAACAATGCCTGAGCCGCCGGGCGCGGATTTAAGAAATGCTTGGGCGTGTAATCTAGCAGTTGCAACATCAAACCAACCGCTTTGCCCATTTCATCATCATCGTCAACAACCCAAACTTCTTTCATTCTAAATTCGCCTTTACATTTTTTGCGGCAGTTTCGTTCATGCCTTTGACCGCCGAAAGTTCTTCGATACTTGCTTCTTTTATTTTATCAATAGAACCGAAATGTTTTAAGAGGGCTTTTCGGCGGGTCGGACCAATGCCGGGGATTGAATCCAGTTGAGATGCAAGACCCAACTTCGAGCGTTTGTTACGATGCGCTGTTATCCCGAAGCGATGTGCTTCATCACGAATCCGTTGTACCAGATAAAGCCCTTGTGAATGACGAGGCAATAACAAAGGTTGACTATTATGCGGAAAGAAAATTTCTTCTTCTTGTTTTGCAAGCCCAACTACTGGAACTTTATCCATTAATTCAAATTGCTCCATGACTTTGACAACGCGACTCAACTGACCTTTACCACCGTCAATGATAATTAAATCGGGAAGGAAAGAAAACGCTTCATCTTTTTTGGACCCGACATCTGTTTCTTTTTCCTGCGAGCCTTTCCAACGCCTGAAACGACGTGTGAGCATTTCTTCCATCGAAGCAAAATCATCAGGTGCGCCAATGCTAGTAGATTCAATATTGAATTTTCGATACAATCTTTTTGCAGGCACACCTTGTTCAAAGACAATCATTGCGCCAACAGTTGCCACACCTTGCGTGTGACTCACGTCATAACATTCAATGCGGTTAGGCGGAGCAGATAACTTTAATGATGTTTGTAAATCACTTAATGCTTGTTCCTGTTTGTGAGCATCCGCTTGCCATTGAGCACGTAATGATTGCAAAGTTTCAGAAGCATTCTCCGCCGCCATTTTGACCAACTCTTGTGGCTGACCTGAATTCGGTACAAGCAATTCCACTTTTTCGCCGCCGCGTTTTGACCTTAACCATTGTGAAATAATAATTCGTTCTTCAATTTCTTGCGGAAGCATCACTTGCTCAGGAATATTTGCGGCTTCGGTATAAAACTGTTTAACAAATTCAGATACAACTTCTTTATCAGCCGTATCTTCTGTGCCTTCGAGAATAAAATATTCACGCCCAATTAATTTTCCACCACGAATGAAGAAGATTTGTACACAGGCTTCACCATCAGCACGCGCCATAGCAATCACATCTGAATCTTTATAATCTGAACCGAAGACAATTTTTTGTCTTTCAATAATAGATTGAATGGCTTTGAGTTGGTCACGCAATGCGGCGGCTTTTTCAAACCGCATTTCTTCTGATGCTTTTTGCATATCATTTTGCAAACGGATAACGATATGTTCGCTATGTCCGCTTAGAAAATCCATCAAGTCTGAAATCATTTGGCGATAGCCTGACTGCGAAATTGCTCCGATACATGGAGCAGTACATAATTTGATGTCGTAATACAAACAAGCACGCGGATCGTTGCCTGTGATAACACGGTCACAGGTGAGGTACGGAAATATTTTGCGAAGTGCTTCTAAAGTTTGGTGCACTGCCCATGCCGAAGTATATGGACCAAAATATCTTGAGCCATCTTCAAGCATGTTCCTTGTGACAGTCACTTTTGGAAATGGGTCATTCCAATGAATTTTTATATATGGATATTTTTTATCATCTTTTAGTCGAATGTTATATTTTGGGCGATGCTTCTTGATTAAGTTCATTTCAAGAATCAACGCTTCGAGTTCAGAGCCAACTACAATCCATTCAATATCTGTAATGTCTCTTACAAGGCGACGCGTTTTGTTATCGTGACTTGAATCGGCATGGAAATAAGAACGCACGCGATTCTTCAAACTAATCGCTTTGCCAACATAAATAATCGTCCCTTCGGCATTGCGATAAATATAACAACCTGGTTTGGCTGGTAATGTGGCAAGTATGCCTTGAATCTTTTCAGAAAGTTCCATTGTGGGTAATTGTACTAAACTCGTTTATTTCTTGAGAAAATCTAAGATTCGTTGATTAATAATTTCAGGCTGGTCAAGGTTGATTGCGTGGCCTGCATTCGGAATAATATCTGCTTCGATATTACGGATAAGCCTTTTGGCGCGCTTGAGTGCTTTTTCTGGATTATAGATAACTTCACGCTCACCCAATAATAAAAGGGTTGGCACATTAATCTCTTTCAATTGCTCATCTCGAAAAACTTTGGGTAAAAACATCTTGTACTGAAAATCATTTGGAGTAAACAGTTGCTTGATAGCAGGTGCGGAATGTGGCGAAGCCATACCTAGAAAAAGCTCTTGTCTAAATTTTGGACTTAAGAATGGGACAAAGATTGCAATCGCAATATTGAAAAATAACTTAGGTCGAATTGACAAAAGTGTTGCAGGCGATAAAAGGATAAGTTTGAGAACTCGTTCCTGCTTTTGCAAAGTAAAATTTAGTGCAAGAAAACCACCTAATGATATACCAAGCACATGAGTTTGTTTTATTTGTAAACTATCAAGAACTTCAACAAGCCACTCAGCATAATCACTCGGATTCTTAAGCTGGTTTGTAAGCACGCTTTTACCCATATCCCCAATTACATCAATTGCATACAAACGATAATCTGTGCTTAGTGCTTTTGCATTGGGATACCACATTGTAGAACTAATTGCCGCACCGGGTAATAACACTAGTGGTGGTGCATCTTTCGAGCCACAAACATTAACATGGGTTGTACCAAATCGAGTTTCAATTTCAATTGCTTCAATAGGTACATTCCAAAGCGCAAGCGTTTCATCGTAAGCGGCAAAATACCGCGCTTGACCTTCTGGAGTCTTAAACATTGATGCTTCGGTTGACATTGTATTTGATTTTATCAGGCTTTGAGAATCAAAAAACACAACCGAAGTTGTGTTCTAGTTTGGCGAATTTAATTATGCGTACAAACTTCTTAATTGTGCTCTTTCATACACCACAGCCAGAATTGCACTGGATACTAAAAATGCCTCATCTATTTGGTTAAACTCACCAACTTTGGAAAGTGTATAAGTATCCACAAAAAACGTGCGTTGTTTCTTCAAATTCATCACAGTATCATCACCCAGTTGAATGTAATAACTTGGTGTAATTAATCGCCACGCAAAAGGCAAATCTTTAATCAAAGAATACATAGGGATTTGAGTCATTAACAATGAACTTGGCTCAGGAGTGATGAATCCTCGTTGATTGCCAGAAGAATCTTTTAGCCAATACATTTTTGCACTTCGTAAATTCAAAGCACTATGAGTTTTCATTTGCAACATGCCATCTAAAATGGGGTTGCCAGAAAAATTCATATTATCTAATGCACTTACGAAATCATCATCCACTATGCCTAAATTTTGACCCGATGGTGCAAGCACATCCCAATTGCTCGGAATTTCTGTAATACGACTTTCTTGTGAAATGACTTTATAAACGCCATTGCCTGTATTTATATTAATTTCTTCTTTGGATGAAATTAATTTTTTTGATGCAGAAATTAAATGCCTGCCAGTTGCGTCTTTGATTTGAATGGTGGGGGATACAGCAAAAGCCGAAAAACTAAATGTAAGCGGATAATTAAACATAATCTCTCCTATTTTTTTATTATAGGAGCAACTCGAAAAAAATAATCTCACACGTTAGTACTAGGTAGTTCAATCACAAATGTTGTTCCTTTTCCAACTTCGCTTTCAACTTTTATTGTGCCGTTATGCGCTTCGATTAATTGTTTTGTAATCGCGAGTCCAAGTCCACTGTTGATTCTGCCACTGCGAGATTTATCCCCTCGCCAGAATCTATCGAAGATGAATGGTAAATCTTCAGATGCGATTCCTTCACCTGAATCTTTGACAATAATCCGCACGCTTCGTTTCGACAGGCTCAACGCATCGCGTTCTTGACTTACAACTGTTTCTGTTTCAATTAATATTTCCCCATCTTTTGGTGTGTGACGAATTGCGTTAGAAATTAAATTAGATAACACTTGATTGAGTCGGTCATAATCGGCATTAATTTCTAAGGATGAATCTTTGATATTAGATTCGAGATTAATCCCAAGTGACTTGGCTTGGGAGGAAAAACTTGAAGTGAGGTCGTGGATGAGGTCAGCGAGCAAGAAGCGGGTAGGATGAAGCGGAAGTTGATGTGACTCAGCCAAAGATAAAGTCTGCAAGTCGTTGATGAGTCGAGTCAATAATTTTGTTTCATCTAATGTATTGTTGATGTGTTCTTCGGTCGGTTTGTAAACGCCATCAATAATGCCTTCTAAATTTCCTTGAATGATGTGAAGCGGCGTGCGCAGTTCGTGAGCAATATCGGCGGTGAGATTGCGACGTTGTTTATCAGCACGCTCGAGTTCATCAACCATTTTGTTGAAGCGAGTGATTAATTCGCTGAACATATCAGATTTACTTTCTGGCACACGCACGCTGAGGTTGCCCTCGGAAACAGAATCAATTGTGCTGAAAAGATTTTCTAGTGGCTTACCGAAGCGCATGTATAAATTAAAAATTGTAATAATAATGATAATGACAACAACAACTGGTGCTCCACAGACAAGCATCCAAATATTTCTGGCATGCATGTGTTGTGAAAATAATAAATAAAAAAGTGCGGCAGTGCCGCCAATAAAAAATATTGCTACAAAAAAGAAAAGCGGAAAGAACGGAAAAAATCTTCGTCTTCCGCGAAAGCGTTTGTGTGGGCGTGGAGTTGGATGGTCGGACATTTTATTCTATGAACCTGTAACCAATCCCATAGACGGTTTCAATCATATTTTGATTTGAGGCTTGCTCAAGTTTTTTTCTTAGATTCTTAATATGTGAATCAATGCTTCTGTCAAAACTGGATGCAACGCCGTGTAAATTTTCTAAGATTTGTTCACGAGTCAACGTTTGACCTGCATGACTAGCAAGCAATTGTAACAATCTAAATTCATTAGGTGTGAGTTTGATAGGGTTATCTTGATAGGTGACTGAATATTTTTCCGAGTCAATTTCAAGATTTCCAATGCGGATAACATTTGGCGTTTTGATTCCGCCAGATGTTCTTCGTAACAAGGCTCGCACTCTGGCAATTAATGCACGTGGCGAAAATGGTTTGGTGATGTAATCATCGGCACCAATTTCAAGACCTGTCACTTGGTCAATTTCTTCAGAAAGTGCAGTTAACATAATGATGGGAACATCACTTTCTTTGCGAATGATTTTACAAACTTCGCGCCCATCTATATTTGGAAGCATTAAGTCTAAGATGATGAGGTCAGGTTTTTCTTTGCGAGCCGTTGTGAGTGCAGATTGACCATCAGCGGCTGTGACAACGCGAAAATTATTTTTTTCTAAATAATCGCGTGCTAAGCGGACGATTTTTGGTTCATCATCTACGACAAGAATAAGTTGAGTCATTGGGAATGATTATAAATGAAAGAAGAAAGAGGAAGATACGAGTAACAAGAAAAACTTGTTACTCGTATTCTTTTTACTTACGAGTTTTCACTTTTTGAGTCAGTTGATTCGCCATGAGCACGTTTGTGCCAGTCGTCAAATCTGCCTTCCCATTTGCCTCCCCAATGTCCATGATTGCCCCAAGGTCGGAAGATGAAGCGAAGCAAGCCAAAGAAGAAGAACAAGAAGATGAAGAAGCCGAAGAAGTGGAAGAGACCAAATCCGAAGTGGTGACCAAATCCAAAACCATGATGATATGGATAGCCATAACCATATCCACGACCATACATCATGGGTGGTACTGGATTTCCATTTTCAGCAGATTGCTGAATTGCTTCTGCGACTTGCGGTGCTTGCGAAATTCCTTGCGCTACACCAGCACGATACACAAATGTTCCTCCTGCTATTAATAAAGCGATGAGGAGCACTGCCCCTATGATACGAAATACGATATTGCGATTCATGTTTACCTCCAGTGGTAATTTGTTTTACATGCTAACTGTATCAAGCGATTATGTATAAATTGTGGATGATGTTGACAAAGATTGTGGAGATTTGATAACGTCATTGCGAGGAAGACTTTAGTCTGACGAAGCAATCTTATGATTAAGTTGGAGATTGCTTCGCCGCGAAAAACAAAATCGCGGCTCGCAATAACATGGTTACATCGTTACAACAATCTTTCCTTGTAAATGACCTTGACCAAAGCGACTCATCGCCTCTTTTATTTGACTGAGTGGATATGTTTTCTCAACAAACGGCTTGATTTTTCCCGACTCAAGAAGTTCTTTCAGTAAATTCATATCTTCTTTATTGAATTTTGCAATAAAGAATGAAACTTTTTGACTCGCACGCCACGACCCCACTTTGACTCTGATAACTTGCCCAAGCGGACCGATAGGGCTATTACTTTTCGGCGCACCCACAATGACAAAATTTGCATTTGGACTCAAGACACGTTTATATTCGGACCATGAATGTGTCCCTGAAACATCAAGCAATAAATCATATTTTTGATTATTTTTTGTGAAATTTTCTTTGGTGTAATCGATTACATGGTCTGCACCAAAAGAACGAGCAATTTCGATATTTTTTGTACTGCAAACCGCAGTGACTTGTGTATCAAATGCTTTTGCAATTTGAACCGCGAAATGACCCACCCCACCAGAAGCCCCATTGATTAATACTTTTTGACCTTTTTCTATCTTTCCAAAATCTCGCAGACCTTGTAATGCTGTGATTGCTGCTGTCGGAACAGAAGCGGCTTGTTCAAACGTAATATTTTTCGGTTTTGGAATAATGATATTTTTGGCACATACATATTCGGCATACGCGCCACTTCTGGCTCCGAAAACTTCATCGCCAACTTTGAAATCATTTCTGTTTTTGCCAACCGCTTCAACCACGCCTGAATAGTCAGTGCCAATGCGAATATCTTTTGGTTTGAATAACCCGCCAACAAGTCGAGCAATG
>JAEURG010000020.1 GCA_016789345.1 Anaerolineales bacterium
CTTTACTTCTGTTCATATTGAAAAGTATGAAGTGGAAGCACGCGATACAAAATTAGGTCCAGAAGAAATTACGCGCGACATTCCGAATGTGGGTGATGATGCGATTAAAGATTTAGATGAAAATGGCATCATTCGCATTGGTGCAGAAGTTGGACCGAATGATATTTTGGTCGGTAAGATTACACCAAAAGGTGAAAAAGAATTAACGCCAGAAGAAAGATTATTGCGCGCTATCTTCGGTGAAAAATCTCGTGACGTGAAAGATACTTCATTACGAATGCCGCATGGTGAACGCGGTAAAGTTGTGGATGTAAAAGTATTCACACGTGAAGATAACTCAGACCTTGCCGCTGGTGTAGATATGATGGTGCGCGTTTCTGTTGCACAACGTCGCAAAATTACTGCTGGTGACAAAATGGCGGGACGACATGGTAATAAAGGTGTAGTTTCTAAAGTTGTGCCTGTTGAAGATATGCCTTATCTTGATGATGGCACACCAGTTGACATCATCTTGAATCCATTAGGCGTGCCTGGTCGTATGAATATTGGTCAGGTATTGGAAGTGCATTTAGGTTGGGCGGCGAAACGCATGGGCTTCCGTGCTGTGACTCCGGTATTTGATGGAACGAGCGAAGAACAAATTGAAGCCGAACTCGCGCGCGCTTGGATTCTTGACCAAGCGTGGAAAGAAGCCGCACAACGTGCTTGGGAATGGTTAAGTGAACAAGAATATGACCCGAACTCCATTGAAGATGATGATGAAGTCCGCCGTTTGTATTTGGAACACTGGCTTGATAAACGTCGTTATGATGTGTATCGCTTAAATGAGCCTGAATATGCACACCGTGCTACTGCTCGTGAGTGGTTACGTGAAAAAGGCTACACCAACCCAGATGAAATTTTGCTTGAAGACCGCGGGGTTGCAAATAAAGACCCTGAGTTAGATGAAAAGACTATCATCGCTTGTTTGCGCTTGTGGATGGAAGTTAACGGCGTTACTCGCCGCGTTGCTGAAGATAAGGTGCATGAGACTGCTCAAGAATTAGCAAAAGAAAAAGGAATTCCATTGCCGATTCTTGGTAAGCAAGTGTTACGCGATGGAAAAAATGGTTTGAAATATGACCAAGCCGTCACTGTTGGTGTAATGACAATTCTCAAATTGCATCACTTGGTAGAAGATAAAGTTCATGCACGTTCTACTGGTCCATACAGTCTTGTAACTCAACAACCACTTGGGGGTAAGGCTCAGTTTGGTGGTCAACGTTTTGGTGAAATGGAAGTATGGGCGTTGGAGGCATACGGTGCCGCACACACGCTTCAAGAGATGTTAACTGTAAAATCTGACGATACAGTTGGACGCGTCAACACGTATGAAGCGATTGTTAAGGGTGAGCCGATTGAAGAACCTAGCATCCCTGCGTCTTTCCGTGTGTTAGTGAAAGAATTACAGTCATTAGGTTTGGCAGTAGAAGCGATTAATGAAAGTGGTGATGTGGTCAAGTTTGGTAAAGATGAAGAGAAGACGCATCCACCGAAACATGAAAGCGGGTTGCTCAGTTTGGGTGAGGGTCAATCACGGAAAAAGTAAGATTTCCTATTGACGCTATATACATGGCATGATAAAATAACATGCTTTTGTAAGGAAATAGAACGGCAATTCAAACCCCGTTCGAAAGCAATACATTGGCAACTACAAATGAGGCCATCAGGGTATGACGTTGATGGTCTCATTTATTGCGAATATCAAAAGAAAAAATTGAAGAATTTGTAATCGGAGGCAACAGTGCCTACAGTAAATCAAATGGTCCGCCGGGGCCGCAAAAATAAGAATGCAAAATCCAAAGCACCTGCGTTGCAGTTCACATTGAACAGCTACAAACAACGCAGATTTCGCCAAGATAAAGGCGCACCACAAAAACGTGGTGTGTGTACTGTTGTACGTACCATGACTCCTAAGAAGCCGAATTCGGCTTTACGGAAGATTGCGCGTGTACGTTTAAGCAATGGTATTGAAGTAACTGCTTACATTCCAGGTGAAGGTCACCAATTGCAAGAACACTCTGTAGTTCTTGTGCGTGGTGGACGTGTAAAAGATTTGCCCGGCGTTCGTTATCACATTGTGCGTGGCTCGTTGGATACCACCGGCGTTGCCAATCGTAAGCAAGGTCGCTCGAAGTATGGCGCGAAGCGTCCGAAGTAGTAGCAATTAGGAGTAGTTAAAGATGCGAAGAGCAAAACCAGAGAGACGGGAACTGCTTCCCGATATCCGTTTTAATAGCCTCAATGTACAGACTATGATTCAACATGTCCTTAAGAGCGGCAAGAAAAGTGTTGCTATGGGCTTGGTCTATGATGCTATGGATTTAATTAAAGAAAGAACTGAAAAAAATCCTCTAGAGGTTTTTGATGCGGCACTTAAGAATGTAGGTCCTGCAATGGAAGTTCGCCCACGTCGTGTGGGTGGTGCCACTTATCAAGTACCTATGGAAGTGACTGCAGATCGCCGTTTGACTTTGGCGATTCGTTGGGTTCTTTCCTCTACGCGTGAGCGCGCAGGAAAATCGTTTGCCGATAAGCTCGCTTCTGAATTGATTGATGCTTCTAATGAAACAGGTGCATCTATTCGCAAGCGTGATGAAACCCATAAAATGGCAGAAGCGAACCGTGCTTTCTCTCATTATCGTATTTAGTTTGATACTTAACTTACAAGGAAACAGGTAACTCTTAGAATGGCACGCGTTCACCCACTGGAGAAATATCGAAATATAGGCATTATTGCCCACATTGACGCCGGGAAAACTACCACTACCGAGCGTATTATGTTTTACACCGGTTTGACTCATCGCATCGGCTCTGTTGACGATGGTACAACAGTCACAGACTGGATGGTTCAGGAACGCGAACGCGGTATTACAATTGTGTCTGCAGCTGTATCAGCTGAATGGAAGGGCTACCAAGTAAACATTATTGACACACCCGGTCACATTGACTTTACCGCTGAAGTACAACGTTCCCTCCGCGTTTTGGATGGTGGCGTTGTCGTCTTTGATGCCGTGCAAGGTGTAGAACCACAATCTGAAACTGTATGGCGACAGGCTGACCGTTATGGTGTGCCGCGTATTTGTTTTGTCAACAAGATGGACAGAGTCGGCGCTTCATTCGAGCGGACAGTTGAGTCAATCGTCCAGCGACTTGGTGCTAACCCGATACCAATGCAACTACCAATCGGTTTTGAAGCAACATTCAAAGGTGCAGTTGACTTACTCACGATGAAAGCAGTTGTCTGGGAAGATGACCTCGGCAAAGAACCAAAGATTACAGAAATTCCAGAAGATTTAAAAGCACAAGCTGAAGAAGCGCGTGCCCAAATGGTAGAAAAAATTGCGGAATTAGACGATGAACTCACCGTCAAATTCCTTGAAGCGCAAGAAATCAGCATTGATGAGTTGAAAGCCGCTTTACGTAAGGGTGTCATTGCAAATAAAGCCGCCGCAGTCTTTTGTGGTTCTTCCTTAAAGAATAAAGGTGTGCAAGTTTTGTTAGATGCAGTGGTGGATTATTTACCTTCCCCAGCAGATATTCCTTCTGTAAAAGTATCCGAACCAGGCAACCCTGAAAATGAATTTGTATTACCAACACAGGATGATGCTCCTTTGAGCGCACTTGTATTCAAAATTGTTACTGACCCATATGTAGGTCGTTTGGCTTATATACGAGTTTATTCGGGGGTTTTAAGCCAAGGTCAAACTGTTCAAAATAGCACAAAAGGCAAAAAAGAACGTATCGGTCGTTTGCTTCGTATGCATGCTGACCGCCGTGAAGATATAACTGAAATTCGCTCTGGTGATATCGGTGCTGTACTTGGCTTCAAAGATAGCTTCACCGGCGACACTCTGTGCGATACAAGGGCACTTACACTTGAAAGCATTTCATTCCCAGAGCCTGTTATCTCTATTGCGATTGAACCAAAGAGTTCTGCTGACCAAGAGAAGATGGGTGAAGCCCTTCGTAAATTAGCAGAAGAAGACCCAACCTTCCGTGTTCGGTCAGACGAAAGCACAGCCCAAACTGTTATTGCAGGTATGGGTGAGCTACACCTTGATATTATTGTTGACCGTCTCTTGCGCGAATTCAAAGTACAAGCCAATATTGGTACACCTCGCGTAGCATATCGTGAATCGATTACCAAACCAGTAAAAGAAGTTAACTACAAATATGCGAAGCAATCAGGTGGTAAAGGTCAATACGGTCACGTTGTATTTTCTCTTGAACCCGGTGAACGTGGAAGTGGCATTGTGTTTGAAAATAAAATTGTGGGTGGTTCAATTCCAAAAGAATATATCAACCCAATTGAAAAAGGTTTCAAAGAAGCCGCTGAAAATGGTGTACTTGCAGGTTATCCCGTTGTGGATTTGAAAATCACTTTGTTTGATGGCTCATACCATGAAGTGGACTCCAGTGAAATGGCGTTCAAACTTGCCGCTTCAATTGGTTTCAAAGAAGGTGTTCACAAAGGTAATCCCATCTTACTTGAACCAATGATGAAAGTTGAAGTCATTGTGCCAGAGGAATATCTTGGCGATGTGATGGGGCAGGTCAACAGTCGTCGTGGTTTGATCCAAGGCATGGATGCTCGTACTGGTAATGCACAAGCAATCCGCGCCATGGTTCCTTTAGCAGAAATGTTTGGATATGCCACACAATTGCGTTCAGCCACACAAGGACGCGGTGTATTTAGTATGGAATTTGACCACTATGCGCCAGTTGCGCAGTCAGTGGCGGAAGAAATTTTGAAAGCATAATTATCGGTTTATTACTCAAGGAGTTTACAAAATGGCAAAAGGAAAATTTGACAGAAGCAAGCCGCACTTGAATGTTGGGACGATGGGACACATCGACCACGGCAAGACAACATTGACAGCGGCAATTACCAAAGTAGCGGGCTTATCCGGTCAGGCAGACTTCAAAGCCTACGACCAGATTGACAACGCCCCCGAAGAAAAAGCACGTGGCATCACGATTAACATCGCCCACGTGGAATACCAAACCGACAAACGCCACTACGCTCACGTGGACATGCCCGGACATCGTGACTACATCAAAAACATGATTACCGGAGCCGCCCAAGTGGATGGAGCAATCCTAGTAGTCGCCGCCCCAGATGGTCCCATGCCACAAACCCGCGAACACGTTTTGTTGGCTCGCCAAGTGGAAGTACCATCTATCGTCGTGTTCCTCAACAAAGTGGACATGATGGACGACCCAGAACTCTTGGAATTGGTTGAACTCGAATTACGAGAATTACTCAACTCCTACGGCTTCCCCGGAGACACCACCCCAATCGTGCGTGGCAGTGCCAAGAACGCCTTAGAAAGTGCCTCGACTGACCCAAGTGCCGCAGAATATGCCCCCATCAAAGAATTATTGCGTGTGGTAGATGAATACATCCCAGAACCGAAGCGTGAAGTAGACAAACCATTCATGATGGCAGTCGAAGACGTTTTCTCCATCAAAGGACGTGGTACTGTAGTGACAGGACGTGTAGACCGAGGCGTAGCCAAAAAAGGTGACCCAATCGCCATCGTCGGATTACGCGACACCAAAGAATCAGTTATCACTGGCATCGAAATGTTCCACAAAGAACTTGACGAAGCCAGAGCAGGTGACAACGCTGGTATCTTGCTACGCGGTATTGAACGTGACGACATCGAACGTGGACAAGTGTTAGTCAAACCAGGTTCAGTGACCCCACACAAGAAATTCTTAGCCGAAGTGTACGTCTTGAAAAAAGAAGAAGGTGGACGACACAAAGCATTCTTCAGTGGCTATCGTCCGCAGTTTTACATCCGCACGATGGATGTGACAGGCGATATTAAACTCCCTGATGGTGTTGAGATGGTGATGCCGGGTGACAACGTCAACCTGACCGTTGAACTCATCGTGCCAGTGGCTCTCGAACAAGGCAGTAAGTTTGCTATCCGTGAAGGTGGTCTCACGGTCGGTGCTGGTGTCGTTAC
>JAEURG010000017.1 GCA_016789345.1 Anaerolineales bacterium
AAAGTATCGCTCGAAGATTTGTTTGCCAACGTGCAATCAGGTGAAGCGAAAGATTTGAACTTAATCGTCAAAGCCGATGTGCAAGGTTCGCTTGACCCAATCATCACTGAATTAAATAAATTAGGTCAAGGCGAAATTGGCGTAAAAGTACTTCACGCTGAAACAGGCAACATCGGAAATAATGATGTCATGCTGGCTTCTGCCTCAAAAGCCATTATCATCGGTTTCAATGTGCAAGCCGATATTGACGCACGCCGCATGGCTGAAAAAGAAGGCGTAGATATTCGTTTGTATGAAATTATCTATCGCATGACTGAAGATATTGAAAAAGCGTTGAAAGGTATGCTTGCACCAGATTTGGTTGAAACAAATCTTGGACGTGCACAAGTGTTGCAAGTATTTTCTGCTTCAAAATTTGGTAAGGTCGCTGGTTGTAAAGTCATCGAAGGAGAATTGAAGCGTGGCGCGAAAGTGCGCGTATATCGTGGTGCTGATATTGTCTTTGAAGGTGATTTATCTTCCTTGCGCCGTGAAAAAGAAGATGTGAAAGAAGTTCGTCAGGGTTTTGAATGTGGCGTTGGTTTCAAAAATTTCAACGACATTTTGCCCGGTGATATTTTGCAGTGCTATACTGTTGAGTAAAAATTAGAGATTAGAGAATTAGAGATTGGAACACGGAAAGTAGTTGCTAATAGCCAATTGCTAACCGCTAAAGGCTAAAGATATGCCATCTGGAATTAGAATTAAACGAATTGAAGACCGCATCCAACAGGTGATGTCAGAACTGCTCATCCATGAGGTCAATGACCCACGCTTGAAACAAATTTTTATTACAGATGTAAAAGTGGATAGAGAACTCGCTTTTGCAAATGTATATGTTTCAGCGATTGAAGGTACTTCGCGCTCAGAAGAGGTTCTTGCCGGACTTCAATCTGCTTCGGGCTTCTTACGCAAAATCTTATCTTCTAAAGTAGAATTGCGCGCGTTCCCAAAATTAAAATTTCATTGGGACCCCACGCCAGAAAACGCAGACCATATTGAGAAATTGTTGGCTGGGTTAAGAAAAAAATAATGTCATTGCGAGGAGTGACGAAATCATGACGAAGCAATCTCCTGTTTCATTCGGGGATTGCTTCGGGCGAAAAGCATCGCCCTCGCAATGACATAAGTTATGGAGAATATTAGTGGATAATAAAATCATAGGGGAAATAAAGGATAGATTAGCAGTAGCAAATAAAATCCTCATTGCCGCGCATGTACGTCCAGACGGTGATGCGATTGGTTCTGTTTTAGGCTTAGGGCTTGCTTTACAAGAAGCAGGCAAATCGGTAGAAATGGTTTTAGCAGACGGTGTGCCTTCGGCGTTCAAGTTTTTAGAAGGAAGCAAACTTATCAAAAAAGAAGCCAGTGGCGGACATGATACATTTATCACCGTAGATTGTGCAGACTTTAAGCGCACGGGGAAAATCTTTGAGAATTTTGGTCAACCTGATATTAACATTGACCATCACATCACCAATGAAAAATTTGGAAAGATAAATTTAATTGAAGCCGATGAAGTTGCCACGGCGGCAATTCTCACAAACTATATTCCAGTGTGGGGTTTCAAAATCACGAAACCCGTTGCGGCGGCATTATTGACTGGAATCATCACAGACACGTTGGGATTTCGCACGTCAAATACAACGCCTGAGGCGCTGAGACAAGCCGCCACGTTGATGGAAGCGGGTGTGAATCTGCCGGAGATTTATATGCAGTCTTTGGTCAGGAAAACATATCCAGCCGCAAAATATTGGGGAGCGGGTTTATCCAGTTTGGAAACAAAAGATGGAATTGTGTGGGCAACATTGACGTTAGCAGATAGAAAATCAGCAGGCTATGGTGGCAATGATGATGCGGATTTAATCAATATGATTTCAGCCATTGATAATCACAAAGTGGGCATGGTGTTTGTAGAGCAAGCAAATAAACATGTAAAAGTTTCTTGGCGTGCATTAGATTCAAATGTAGATGTTTCGCCTGTTGCAAAACACTTTAATGGTGGTGGTCATGCCGCCGCCGCAGGAGCAGATATTGAAGGAAATTTAATAGACGTTCAAAAAGAAGTACTAAAGAAAACCAAAGAACTATTAAATTTGTAAAGAATTTTACAAAAAATAACCTAAACGTACCATGAGTAAAGTTGTAAAATTGAAATAAATGTGTCATAATTAATCTCTAAATACAGGAGGAATACCCTATGAACAGTCAAGATATCAAGAATGCCATTTCTGGCGCACTCGTGGTGGATAAACCCGTTGGCATGACTTCACACGATGTTGTACAAGCGATTCGAAATGGAACAGGCTTGCGCCGTGCAGGTCACACAGGTACATTAGACCCGCGTGCTTCTGGCGTGTTGGTTATCTTAGTAGGACCAGCAGTTCGCTTAAGTGAATACGTCTCTGCATCAGATAAACGTTATCAAGCCATCATTCGTTTGGGCGGCACAACAGATACGTTTGATGCCGAAGGAAAATTCACACCTACCAAAGACCCTATCAATGTAACCGAAGCAGAATTTGAAGAAGCCCTTAAAACATTTGTGGGTGAAATTGAGCAAGTGCCACCTGCTCATTCTGCTGTAAAAGTTGGCGGAAGAAAAGCCTATGAAATGGCTCGCAAAGGCGAAGAAGTTGAACTAGAGCCAAGAAAAATTACAGTACATCATCTTGAAGTGTTGGAATGGACTCCGCCCGAAGTTGTGATTGATGTGCATTGTTCATCAGGCACGTATGTGCGTTCATTAGCAAATGACCTCGGTCAAAAATTAGGCTGTGGTGCGTATCTAGTTGGTTTGCGCCGAACCAAAAGCGGAAAATTCACTTTGCGTGATGCAACCCCATTACGAAAATTACAAGAAGCCTTCAACGCTGGCAACTGGTATCAATTCTTAATCCCTGCCGCCGAAGCACTTGCAGATTGGCCCTCTGTTGAATTGAATCCTGATGAAGTGGAAGGCGTGCGTCATGGGCATCGCGTCAAAGCCAAAGAAGCCGATACTGTCAACGAAAAAGTTCGCGGCATCAGCACACAAGGCGAATTGGTTGCATTGATGGAACTCACCGTCCAAGCCGATGGCTCGAAAGAATGGCAACCGAAGAAAGTGTTTTTTACAGATTAATCTGTAGGTCACGCTTGTAGCGTGACTATAAAATTAATAAAGTCGTCACGTTGAAAACGTGACCTACATTTAGAATAGGATAAAATTAAGTCATCATCACTGATGACTTAATTTTTTAATAATGAAACATTATCATTCTCTCAAAGAAGCAAACTTACAAAATTCATATCTCACCATCGGCGTGTTTGATGGCGTGCATCGCGGTCATCGTGAAATCATCACAAAACTTGTGGATGATGCTCACGCAAAAAATTCTCCAGCCGTTGTTTTAACTTTTGACCCGCACCCTGCCAGCGTGTTAACTGGTAAAGAGATTCGATTATTAACCACACCTGATGAACGCGCGAAGATTTTGTTTTCACTTGGGGTGGATACTGTCATAACACAACGCTTCACACGTGACCTGTCAACTGTTTCTGCTTTTGATTATGTCTCTAGCCTCAAACAGCATCTGGGACTCAGTCACCTGCTCATCGGCTATGATTTTGCCTTAGGCAAAGGGCGTGAAGGCAATGCTCCACGATTAACCGAAATTGGCAAAGAACTAGATTACAAAGTGGAAGTTATCCCTGCTCTGAGTGACGAAAGCGGAGTGATTTCATCTACTGAGATTCGCAAACTAATTTCAATTGGAAACGTGAGTGAAGCCAATAAACTTCTCGGCTATCAATATCCCCTTGGTGGCATTGTCATTCATGGCGCGGGGCGTGGAAAAC
Organism: Anaerolineales bacterium; assembly: GCA_016789345.1. Taxonomy (GTDB): domain Bacteria; phylum Chloroflexota; class Anaerolineae; order Anaerolineales; family Villigracilaceae; genus Villigracilis. The sequence goes on from JAEURG010000017.1 coordinate 3,880, forward strand.
AAATCAACTTCCCGACTGCCAATATTGATTATCCACAAGGCAAAGCCACACCTTCAAACGGAATCTATGCTTGTTGGGCAACTTTAGGTGATGAAGCATTTATGGCGGCGACAAGCGTTGGGTTTAATCCAACATTCACACCTGAAAGACAAGTCCAAAGTGTAGAAGCGTATCTGCTAGATTTTGACCGCGATATTTATGACCAATATCTCAAACTTGAATTTGTCGCGCGCATTCGAGATGAAGTCAAGTTTGAATCTGTCGAAGCATTGATTCACCAAATTGGGAAAGATGTAGATGAGACGCGGGCTTTGCTAAGCAAGTCACAAACTTAGGTATAATCAATTTATGGCAACCGCAATAAAATCGCCTTCAAAAACAAAAAAACAAACGGGGAAAGTTTTACGCGCCTCAAGAAAAATAACTGGTTCTAAAAAACAAAATCAATTTACAGAATTAAAATTAAAAGTTGTTCCCATTCTAAAACCATATGCCAGCCGAATTTCGGTATTTGGGTCATTTGCGCGTGGTGAAGCAACTTCTACCAGTGATATTGATTTACTGATTGCATTAAAGCCTGCCGAAGCGCGCCCTGCTTTAGGTTTGATTAAATTTATCAGTCTTGAGCAGGCGTTAGAAAAAAAACTTGGACGGGAAGTAGATTTAATTACAGAAGAAGAAATTAATACCCGCCGTAAACAGAATATCGAAAAAGACAGGGTAATCTTGTATGAATCCAGATAGAGACAGAACCTACCTTGGCGATATTTTAGACTCGATTCATAGAATTGAAAGTTACCTCAACAATGTAAACAAAGAAAGTTTTTTAGAAAACTTGATGATGCAAGATGCTGTGATGCGGCAAATTGAAATTATTGGCGAAGCCTCAAATAACGTTTCTGATGAATTTCAAGAGAAGCATGACCATTTACCCTGGTCACAAATGAGAGCCATCCGCAACAAAATTGTGCATGACTATCGTGGCATTAATGTGCAAATTATCTGGGATACTGCAAAAAACGATTTACCTACCTTAAAAGAGCAGGTTCGTAAATTTTTAGGGGAATAACAAAAAGAAATTTTGAAGTAAACAAAATATTGAAAAGCAGAATCAAGTTTCCCCTTAAGCATGAAGCGAATAAAAAATCCTGCATAAATACAGGATTTTTTATATCAAACCTTAATTCTCCACAATTCCATCGGACTATCAAACCCGCGTAACTCAGATTGAAAACGAGTTAATGAATTAGGCGCGGCGTTTTTTTCTAAATATTCCAACACTTCGGGGTCGTTGCGGATGGCTTCGGAGAAAATGGCTTCACCGCCATTTGAAAAATTTGGTAAACGTGCGGCGATGTTGACAGTTGAACCAAAATAATCCAAACGGTCATTTAAGTTGACGACGATACAAGGTCCGTAATGAATACCGACTTTAATTGTTAAGGGTGGTACGCCACGACGTTCTAATTCTTTTTGTACTTTCCAAATAGATTTAATTGATGAAACTGGTTTTCGAAATGCCGCCATGACCGCATCACCCATTGTTTTGATAATGGCTCCACCTTCGGCGGCGACCGCTTCTTCTAAAATATCAAAATGTTCGCGCACACGACCAAAAGCAGGCGCATCTCCAATTTCACGATATAGTCGTGTGGAATTTCTTAAATCGGTAAACATCAAAGTTGTTGAGCCAACAGAAATTTCTTCACCAGGGCGAAGCACTTCACTTGAAAATAAATCGCGGAAAATTTGTAGCGTTGTGACATCGGCGGCGGTAGCGGCTTGGTCTGACCATATCAAATGTTCCAATTGAAAGGTCTGCGTTGAATCGGTTTGATTAATCAAACGAATGTAGGGCGTGAGACTCACATCTAACATATCATCGTGCCAGCCTAAGGCATCGGCTGTGAAATCTCTTTTTTCTGTGCCGCTTGGATTGGCATTGACTAATTGAAAACCTTCTAAGCCCGAAGCTTTCAAACGATAACGCCCTTCGTTCAGCATCGTTCCAAACGGAAGTTGCTCACGCGGCGGCACAACCATAGAAAAAATAATATGCGGTTGGCGTTGCGGACTGCCAACACAAAATTCAATTTCATTATCTACTGCACGGACTGATGGATTGGGTCTAAATATCACTTCTACATTTTGGTCAAAATTAGCATTGAATTCGATTTGACAGGTATTGCAATGAGCATGACTTGTTAAGTCACTTAGTTTTCCAAAATCTTCTGCTACACCGCGACATTCCGGGCAGAGCAAATCCCAAAACATATCTAACATACCAGCGCGTGTGGCGCGCAGAAAAGTTTCTAACACAGTCCGACGCGGCAAACCCCAAATATCTGCTAACGCAAACGGGCGCATTCGTTGAACGGATAAATCGTCAGCACGATATAAATATTCATACAGATTATCTAATACTTTTTCATCTGCACCTTCGGTTTTCAATTGCTCGCTTAAATTCTTAAAGCGCGTATGACCTGACGAAGAAAGATGCCTGCCCGTTGCAACCGCATATGCAGGGTCGCCGCGAGAAGCGATGCGGTCGTACAAATGAAAAACTCTTTCAAAGAGTTTTTTTGCTACAATACCAATACCAAAAGCAATACCAAAATCCCCAATCACGTTACGAGGCGTTGCCCAAGTTTGATACGTCAATTTTGTGCCACCGCTATCGAGTCGTTCAAGTCGGCAATCCACGCGCATTTCTCGTAAAGGTCCCGCCACATAACGGCGTAAAATTCCAAAACGATATGGATACGTCCATTCAAAAGGCTCTTCATCCCACTCCACACGAATTAAAGGAATTTTGAATTTAACACGCTTTACACGATTTTGAATCCCAAGCAATTGCATGGGGGGTAAATTTGTGTCGCGGTTAAAACGATTCGTATCCGAAACCAGATGCCACAACGCTTCAGGCGCGGCTTTCAAATCAAAAACCCATTGAAAATGATATTCTTTTGCCATGTGTTCCTTGACGCATAAACTCTAAATTATTTTACCCGCCTTTAAGTACTACTTCATTGCACTTACAATGAAATTAAACCCAACTCAATGCCACGCTTCACCGCTTCGGTTCTGCTTGCGACTCCCAGCTTTGCATACAAAGACGAAAGATGAAACTTGACAGTATGTTCGCTAATAGAAAGCGCCAACGCGATTTGTTTATTTGCCAAACCCTCCGCCATTTTTTCTAAGACTTCTTTCTCGCGAGTTGTTAAATTTTCTAATAACGATTCTTCTCCCAAGCCTTCCCCACTCTTCGGCAAGCGCATCAGACCTTGCATCAAACTGGGTGCTCCAACCCACAGCCCTTCACTCACTGACAAAATCCCCGCCACCAATTCCTCTTCGGTTGTATTGGCAGATAGCACACCCCAAGCATGTAAATTTGAGTTGATAAATCCACGAAGTGAATCTACATCATCCGTCAAAAATAAAATTGCAAAATTCTTTTTTTCTAAAAAACGCACAGAAGAGACTGAGGCAAGAATAGCAACCTCAGTCTCTCTTTCATTCACATCTTCTAAACTTACCACTTCGCCGACAATTTCAATGTTTGCTTGGTTGTTTAACATTTCTCTCAAACCAACCCGCAACGCATGATTCGGCGAAACGATTGTTACTTGAATCAATTATCTTTCTCCAACAGTTACATTGATAGTTTGCAATTTTCCGCCACGCAACACATCCATTGGCGTGGATTTTCCAACCACATCACCACTCAAGCGATTAAACAATTCATCGTGATGTTCAATAGCGAGACCATTTACACCTACTAAAATATCACCGAGAATTAAACCACCTTTTTCGGCTGGGCTATCTTTTTCAATGCCGACGATTAATAATCCAGTTTCTTGTTTGCGATTTACATCTGCTGGGATGTTTACGGTTTGGCTACGAATTCCTAAATAACCACGTTTAATTTTGCCATCTTTTTCAAGAGCATTTGCAATCTTTAATGCAATATCCATTGGAATTGTAATGGCTCCACCTCCGCCGCCAAAACCAGAAGTATTGATTCCATGCACCTGACCTTCGCCATTGATTAATGGTCCACCAGAAAAACCTGGATATGAAACAAAATCTGTTTTGATGTATTTTTCTAACATGCCGCCACGTGCTGTGCGAACGGGTCCACCAATGGCATTGATTGTGCCAAAACTAGATTCAATTCCGCTTTTGTTTCCACGCCCAATTGCTAACACAAACTCGCCAACTCGCGCAGGAGTCTTTGCAATTTCAACAGAAGAGGCTTGGGCTGAGTCTAATTTCAACACTGCCAAATCAGTTCCCCCGTCACGACCTATGAGGCGGGCTTTTGATTCTTTTCCATCACCAAATATTATGGTGATATCTTCTTCTTTTTCAATCACATGGTCGGCAGTCAAAATTAAATCTTTTGCAATTGCAATTCCACTAGCAGGGTGACGACGACGCGCATCAACCAGCACTGTATATTTGCCAGCCTGCTCAACAGCATTTGCCATTGCATCTGAAAGTTCTGAAAAAATATTTTTGCTCATAGTTACTCCTTTTCACAGATTGTATGTTGTGAACGTTTGGAGTGTATCGCCGAAAAGAATGGAATGATACTGGAAGTTTGGGTAGGTTTATTTTTAGTTTAATTCAAAATCTACATAATGATAAAATCCCTTCCTATGACAAAAAAATCAGTAACAATCATTGGGGCTGGGGTGGCAGGACTTGCCGCCGCGTATGAACTGCATAAAGCAGGTTGGGCTGTGACTGTGTTGGAAGCGCGAAGCCGTGTGGGCGGACGTGTGTTTTCGTTGCGTGAATTTTCGGATGGTTTGGTAGCAGAAGGCGGCGGCGAGTTTATTGAGTATAGACATCATCGTATGCTTGCGCTTGCAAAAGAATTTAATTTATCACTTGGTAGTTTAGGCGGCTGGCACGCTGAATCAGGCGATTGGGGTTTGTTTCAAAGTAAAGCAGGCTTGTTGAGTGATGAAAAAATTTGGGGCGTAAACCTTGAATATGAGCATGAAAAAATGTGGTCATCGTTAGCAGAACTCGCAAACCTTGTGAGTGACCCAAGCAATCCGCAAACTGCGCCGAATGCAAAAGAATTGGATGCGAAAAATGTTGCCGATTGGATAAACCAACAAAATGTTCATCCGATAGCAAAAGATTTATTCACTTGCCATATTCGCTCTGAATACACATGCGAGCCTGAAGATTTTTCGTTTTTAGATTTTGTAAGAAATGCGGCATTGTATTACAACAACCCAGAAGAAGAGAAACCAAATTATAGAATCATCGGTGGGAATGATTTATTGCCAAAAGCCATTGCAAATATCTTGCCTGATGTACGCCTGAATGCGGTCGTTGAATCAATTAAGATTCAAGGTGAAGGTGTGACCGTTAAATACAAACAAGTCGATTCATTTCATACGCTTCGGTCTGATTTTGCAATTTTGGCAGTTCCTTTAACTGTGGCACGCATGATTGATTTCAATTCATCATTACCAACGGCTCACAAAAAACTTGTAGATGAAATTTCTTACGGCGCAGTGACAAAGGTGTTAATTGAATATCGCAAGAAGTTTTGGAAAGAAATCGGCTGGAATGGACGTTTATACACTGATGAACCGATTGTGATGACATGGGGTGCGACCAATCACATTGAACATGAGCATGGCATTATCACGGCTTACACTGGCGGAAAGCCTGGTGCTGAATTATCTAAACTTTCTGATACAGAAAGAATAAAAACGGCTGTATCTGTCATTGAAAAAGCATTCCCCGGTTCAGCGGATTTGGTTGAGAACACAGCCACAATGGCATGGATAAACGAACCGTTTACCAGAAGTTCATACATGGCACTTGCCCCAAATCAAGTGACTGAACATTGGCAAACTTTATTTACACCAGCAGGTCGTTTGTATTTTGCAGGTGAACATGCCACACCGATTCAGGGATATATGGAAGGGGCTGTAGAAAGTGGTCAACGAGTAGCAAGAGAAATAGTATCTTTCACCACAAAGGGTCACTAAGGTACACAAAGGGTTTTTTCTTTGTGACCCTTTGTTTCCTTTGTGTTTAAAAGCCTTTAAGAAATTATGGAGCGTACATGACAGAATCAAGAAAAGCATTTTGGGATGGAGTCAAAGCAGAAATCCCATTATTAGTTGGCGTATTTCCATTTGGCATGATTTATGGCGCATTAGCAATGAATGCAGGGCTATCCACTTTGGCATCACAAATGATGTCATCCATTGTGTTTGCAGGGTCGGCACAATTCATTACGACTCAATTAGTCAGTGAAGCCGCGCCAGGCTTTGTAATTGTTTTGACAATTGCGGTTGTGAATTTACGTCACATGCTATATAGCGCATCGCTCGCACCCTATCTAAAACATTTATCAACAAAGTGGAAAGCATTATTATCTTATTTATTAACCGATGAGGCTTATGCCCCAAGCATTATTCAATATGAAAAAGAAGGGGTAAAACCACATAGTCATTGGTTTTTATTGGGAGCAGGCTTAGCACTATGGATAAATTGGCAAATCAGCACGGCTTTGGGAATTTTTCTCGGTGCTAGAATTCCAGACGATTTGCAACTTGACTTCGCCTTGCCATTAACGTTTATTGCAATGGTAGTACCCGTATTAAAAAAACCACCGATGATTGCCGCCGCATTAAGCGCAGGCATAACAGCATTATTAGCATATAGTCTGCCATTCAAATTAGGTTTAATTCTCGCCGCACTAGTTGGAATTTTAATTGGCACATTATTGGAAAAAGAAAATGCAAAATAACATTTGGTTTGTTTTATTAATCGGCGGGCTGATTACATTTAGCATGAGATTCTCGTTGATTTATTTATTTGGTAAATTTGAAATTCCAGAAACGCTTAAAAAAGCATTGCATTACGTCCCACCTGCTGTGTTATCTGCCATCATCTTCCCCGAATTATTTATTCAAGATGGCGCATTAAATTTTCAACTCACAAACATTCGTTTGTTAGCAGGTCTCATTGCCATCATCACTGCTTGGTTTTCAAAAAACACTTTACTCACCATTCTCGTCGGCATGGTGGCATTATTTATTTTAAGTTGGCTTCAACTATAAATCAAAAATACCTGATTGCCCCCCGCTTCTTTCGCACGCGACATGGCTTGGCGCGCTTGTTGAATAATCGGTTCCATTTCAGTGGATGTAGTAATGCGGCTCAAAGATGCAATGCCCGCACTGACTTTTACATTCACCGTCAACGGCGCATCTTTCTTGACCTCAATTCTGGTGCCTCGAACCCCAGCAATGATTCTCTCTGATATTTTTTCCGCGTCCGCGCCAATCACACCGGGT
>JAEURG010000139.1 GCA_016789345.1 Anaerolineales bacterium
GATGGTGAAGGCAAAGGCGCGACATTTTATTTTACGATTCCTGAAAACTCAAAAGACGAACAAAGCCAGTAAGTTATAATCAACCCATGTTTATAGACCAAGTGAATATCTTTGTAAAATCCGGTAAAGGCGGCGATGGCATGGTGCATTTTCGCCGTGAAAAATATGAACCACGTGGCGGACCCGATGGTGGAGATGGCGGCAAAGGCGGCGATGTTATTTTTGAAGTGAAACCGACTCTCAATTCGCTTTCACATTTTAAGCCGAAGCAAAAATTTGCAGCAGATGAAGGCAAAGGTGGCGGCGGCTCACAACTGACAGGCAAAAGTGGAAATGACCTCATCATTCACATTCCACCCGGCACAGTGATTTATGATGCTGAAACTGGCGCATTGCTCGGTGATTTAACAGAGCCGGGTCAACAATTGATGATTTGTAAAGGCGGGCGTGGCGGAAGAGGAAATCAACATTTTGCTACATCACGCAATCAAGCGCCTCGGACTGCCGAACGCGGGGAACCGCACGAAGAAAAGATGATTCGCCTCGAACTTAAATTGATTGCTGATATTGGCATTATCGGTTTGCCTAATGCTGGGAAATCCACTCTGCTTTCGGTACTGACAAATGCGAAACCAAAAATTGGTGATTATCCATTTACAACTTTGGAACCGAATCTTGGCGTTGCAAAAATAGATGATGAAACCACTGTCGTCATGGCTGATATACCTGGATTAATTGAAGGCGCACATGAAGGTGCTGGTTTGGGACATGACTTCTTGCGTCACATTCAACGCACACGTGTTTTGATTCACATGATTGATGGATTATCGGAAGACCCACTTGCAGATTACAGTCAAATCAATACAGAATTATCTTTGTTTGATACTAAACTTGGTAAAAAGCCACAAGTGGTGGTGATTAATAAAATTGACCAACCCGATGTGCAAGCAAAATTAAAAGATATTGAAAAAAGTTTCAAAAAGAAAAAAATAAATATCATTACGGCTTCGGCAATGGCGCGAAGCAACACGCGCGAGATTTTACTGTCAGCGTATAAACTGTTGCAGGAACTGCCACCAGAAGTAATGCAGGAAGAAGCGTTACCAGTCTATAAACCAGAAGTGGACCCAAATCAATTTGAAATCAAACGTGAAGATGGTGATAAATGGCGTGTGTATGGCGTAGCGATTGAACGCGCCGCTAAGATGACGTATTGGGAACATCATGGTTCGGTGCGCCGCTTTCAACGCTTGATGGAAAAATTAGGGGTTGATAAATCTTTGCGTGAATCTGGTGTGCAAGAAGGTCATACAGTTTTCATCGGTGATTTTGAATTGGAATGGCAGGATTAGTAATTAGCAATTAACTTTATGCCAAACAAAAACTCAAAGCAACGCATCATTATTATTGGCTTAACCATTCTTGGTTGTTTGCTTATCATATTTTTTGGTTTACGTTCATTTCGCGCGTTTCAAAAATTTGACAGGCATGGTCCGCCAGCGGGAGATTTCCCCGAAAAACTTGAAACGGATGTGGAACGTGTGCGTGATTGGATGACGATACCTTTTATCTCGCGCATGTATGGTGTGCCTGAACCAATTTTGTATGATGCTTTAGGTATTTCACCCGAAGACAATCACAAAAAAAGTTTGCGGGATTTGAACAAGGAATATTTTCCTGAAAATGATGGAATAGTAATTGAAATTGTGAAAACGACTTTGCTTGCCAATCAATCTCCGCCTACGCCTTTACCACCACTGACTCCTATTCCCCCATCTGCTCCTTAACTTCATGTCTGATTTTTTATTAACACAAATTATTAACTATGGTGCGCCATTGCTTGGCATCATTGTATTTATTGGTGGGCTTGGCATTCCATTGCCTTGCACATTATTGATTATTGCGGCGGGTGCATTTGCTCGTCAGGGAATTTTGGATTGGCAAATCACTTCTATAATCAGTATAGTTTCTGTCATTATTGGTGATAGTTTAAGTTATTCTTTTGGGTTTTATTCGCGTGAAAAAGTTTTGTCGCGTTTTAGCAACACGCCGCAATGGTTACAAGCAGAACAATCTTTTCAGAAATGGGGCGCGCTTTCCATTTTCTTTTCACGTTTTCTTGTCACAGCCATTGCATTACCAGTTAATCTACTTTCTGGCACAACGAGGTTTTCATTTCAAAAATTTCTGGTTTACGATATTCTCGGCGAGGTAGTGTGGATTTTCGGCTATGGCGGACTCGGTTATTTGTTTGGCAGTCAATGGGAAGTGGTGAATGAATTTCTCAGCAACTTCGGCGGTGTCACGTTAGGTATTGTTTTCTTTATCTTTGGCGTTCGGCAAGCATGGAACTGGAATTTAATAAGGCAAAAAGCTTAAATATATTTTTATTGATACGGTATAATTAATAAAAACATTAAACCAGCGAGGGCAAGTTATGAAAAAACAAGTTTACCTAAAATCATTTGTTTTCATATTCATAATCAGTAGTTTTTTATCAGGTTGTGCCAATGTATTTGCTCCTGCCACCCCTACGCCTAACCTAGCAGTGACTGAACAAGTACTTAGCATTCAACAAACTCAATTTGCGCTTGATGTAACTG
>JAEURG010000148.1 GCA_016789345.1 Anaerolineales bacterium
ATGATAAAAAACTTTGTTGAGTAAAGACACGCGAATATTTGTGCGTGTCTTTTTTTATTTTATTTCAAAAGGAGACCTGCCATGGACTACGGACTGATTGGTAAGTTGGAGAAAGCAAAACGATATGCTGAGGATAGAAAAAGATTTCGTTTTAATCAGTTTGACCTTACTTTTCATGGGGATAATAATGACCATCATGTAACGTACAACAATGGTGCGTTTAGTTGTGACTGTGAATTTTTTCTCACACACAAACGCTGTGGACATTCAATGGCGCTTGAAATCTTATTGAAAGATATGATTGCAGAAACAGTGGAAGCATAATTAAATAACAATTGAATATATCAACTGCCTTCCATTTTGGGAGGCAGTTTTGTTTTAAGAGAATTAGCCACAGAGAACACAAAGGTCACAGAGTTTTCTAAGCAATTCTTTCTCATTCTCTCTGTGAGCTCTGTGGCAACTTGTTCTTTTTTCTCATTAAATCTTAAACTTTGTAAGGTAAAATTTTGTATATGAAACAAAAACTTTCACGCAGAGATTTTCTTAAATTAAGCGGTTTGACCTTAGGCGGCTTGGCATTTTCACCATTTTTACCCGGGCTTACCGATTTTGACGATAGTTTTGTAGTGCGCATTGCCACCGCTGAAATGCCCGTCCGCAAAGAAGCAACGGATGAAAGCCAAATTCAATCCACTTGGTATCGCGATGAATTAGTGCATGTGTACGAACAAGTGACGGGAAAAGACCCTATTCATAACCCGGTTTGGTATCGCGTATGGGGCGGGTATTTACATCGCGGACGTTTACAACGTGTAAAGACGATTTATCAAACACCGCTTTCAAGCATTTCAGAAGGCACACGCATGTTGGGCGATATATCAGTCCCGTTTACTACCCCATACCGATTTTCTAAAGCATTTGGCTGGCAACCAATGTCTCCGCCTTTGTATTATGGTTCAGTGCATTGGGTTGAAGCAGTAGAAGAAGGTCCAGAAATGGCAGATTACAAAGGCGCATGGTATCGCATCTTTGATGAACTCGATTCAAACGTCTCCTATTATGTGCCAGCGATTCACATGCGTATTTTTCCGCCAGAATTCCTTGCGCCGATTTCACCTGATGTACCTTATGAACAAAAGATGATTGAAGTGAATATCTCTACTCAAATGTTATATGCGTATGAGTATGGCAAAGTAGTATTTGAAACAAATGTCGCTACCGGCGTGATTGGCGGCAGACCACTGGATGGCGGCTTGCCTACCAAAACACCTGATGGAACCTTTACGATTTTAGATAAAGTGCCAGCCAAACACATGGGTTATAGTTATTTCAGTTCTCAAACAACAGGCAATTTACTTGCCGATGCCGATAACTATGTCTTGCCCGGTGTGCCGTGGACGTTGTTCTTCACCAAAGAGGGACATGCCTTTCATGGAACGTATTGGCATGAAAATTTTGGAACACCCATGAGCAAAGGTTGTATCAACATGCGTAGTGACGAATCCAATTGGTTGTTCCGTTGGGCAAAACCCGTTTCCCCGCCAGATGCCGTCGCCACACGCGGGCTTGGTACAGTGGTTGAAATTCATTACTAAATCACAATTAAAGATAAAATAACATCCATGCCAACTTTTAACTGGACGGGCAAGCATCTCCCCGCGCCTCAACCTGCTACTGTTATTCAAGATTCTATTACTTATCCCAAAGGACGTGGCTATCCAAAGTCTCGCCCCGATGGACGTGTAATTCTTGGTGATAACCTCAATGTGATGACGGCGTTATTACCCGAATACGAAAACAAAATCAATTTGATTTATGCCGACCCGCCGTTTTTCACAAACAGAAAATTTTCTGCCCGCATTGGCAAAGGTGAAGATTCTCGCAAACCCTCCAAATGGAAATTAGTAGAAGGCTATCACGATTCGTGGAATACACTTGATGATTACTTACAGTTTTTATATGAACGCCTCTCGCTGATGTGGAAACTGCTTGCTCCAACTGGAACTTTATATCTCCACCTCGACTGGCACGCTGACGCGTACGCACGTTTGATTTTAGATGAAATTTTTGGGGCTGAAAACTTCATCAACGAAATTATTTGGGCATACCACGGACCTTCACCAATACGGACTGCTTTCAACAGAAAACATGACACAATTTTGATGTATGCCAAAAGTAAAAATTATGTTTTCAATGCTGACGATGTGCGTGAGCCATATAGCCAAAGCACACTGACGACATTTAAGTCATCACCAAAGGCGGGCTTCGGCAAAGTGCCAGATTTAGAAAGAGGCAAAGTACCTGAAGATTGGTGGTATTTTCCAGTTGTAGCACGTTTACACAGTGAAAGAACAGGTTACCCGACTCAAAAGCCTGTGGCATTGCTAGAACGCATTATCCTAGCTTCATCTAATAAAAATGATTTGGTTGCTGATTTTTTCTCAGGTTCTGGCACAACTTCTCTGGTTGCAGCGAAACATGGCAGAAAATTTATTGCATGTGATGAATCTATACGAGCGACTCAAACATTGCGTGCGAGATTGTCAGAGACAAAATCCGTGTTTACATTTGAGCGTGATTTGGCTATAAAAAACGAAGTTGCCAATAAATCGAAGAAGATAAAAGTAAAAATTGTAGGTGATAGGATTCAAATCCAAACTTCGTTGCATGTGGATTTTTGGGAAGTTGATTCTGCTTGGGATGGGAAACTGTTCAAGAGCATTGCTCAGGCTCAACGTCATGGAAGAAGCGGGGAGATTCCAATGGAGTTAAAAATAAAAATCGGAGGCAAGGTCTGCATCCGATTAATCACCGTTGAAGGCAAGCAATTTCAGTTACACATCTAAACGATAACCGACACCACGAATGGTTTTGAGCAGTTTTGGGTTATCAGGGTCGAGTTCAATGGCTTGACGAAGCCATGAAATGTGAACATCTAATGTACGGGTATCGCCAGTGTAATTGGTTTCCCATGCTTTTTTGAATAAGGGTTCGCGTTCAACAACCTCACCATGTTTATCCATAAGAAGTTGTAACAAAGTAACAAGGCGGGGAGTGAGTTTTGTGCTTTTGCCCATACAACGCACACGGCGTTTTTCTAAATCTAAACGAATGGGTCCAACATGCAAAACATTTTTACCATCACCAGGCAATAATGGTTTGATGCGATTGGAAAGTTTTTGTGCTGTAAAAGGTAAAACTAAAACAGCATCTGCTAAATCTTTGTTGACTTCGATTTCATCTTCAAGAATTAAGATGATGGGAAGTTTAGAATCTTTTTCACGCAGTGATTGACAAATTCTTATGCCAGTGCTTCGTAAGGAAGCGGCATTCACAACAACCAAACTTGGGCTTACTTCTTTGAGGCGTGCAACTGCTTTGCTACCGTTTAAAGCAATATGGACATCAAATCCCTTTTTCTGCAAATCCATTGCAAAAGAAGGGATTTCTGCGTGCTTTGCTTCTATCACCAATAATGTGGTGGTTTTCATAATGTGATTGGGTACACCTGACTTTGATTTACCTTAATGACCTTAAAATTAATAATAGTAGGCTTTTTAAGTTTGTTAAGGTTTTTGCATTATACACTAAATATTAACAAATGCTTTTAATCCATAGTACTATTTGATGAAGAAATCAATTTACATTTTTTATAAGTTTGCTTGACTTTTTGTAGCAAACTTGGTAATATCGGCGGGCTTCATTAACGATGCGGGGTGGAGCAGTGGCAGCTCGTCGGGCTCATAACCCGAAGGTCGCAGGTTCAAGTCCTGCC
>JAEURG010000206.1 GCA_016789345.1 Anaerolineales bacterium
GTCTCTTCACACCAACTTGGTCCAGATTGAGGCGGATTGTAAATCACTGTAGGCTGAAAGACTAAACCGTTATGCACATCACCACCCGTCAAAATTTCAGCGCCACCATCTTTTGCTAAATTTACATGACGAATCACTTTATCCAATGCACGTTGATTAATCAATGGACCATACGCAGTTTTTTCATTTCGCAAATCACCAAGTTGCAAACTTTTTGCTTTCTTTGCCAATGCTTCTGCAAACGCGCGACCATTCGGCGCTTCAACCAAAATTCTCGCGCTTGACATACAAATTTGACCTCCATGAGTAAACGCACCCACCGCCGCAATTTCAGCCGCTTTGTTTACATCTTCATCATTCAAAACCAATAACGGGTTTTTTCCGCCAAGTTCCAATTGCAAACGTTTCATAGATTGAATTGCAATTTCACCAATCTTTACACCCGTTGCAGTTGAACCCGTCAATGCAATTCCATTGATACCCGCATGTTTTGCTAACGGCTCGCCGCATTCTTTTCCAAATCCCGTCACCACATTCAACACGCCATCGGGCAAACCTGCTTCATGTAAAACTTTTGCAAACTCAATTGCAATCAACGGAGTTTCTTCGGATGGTTTTGCAATCACTGCATTGCCCGCGCCCAACGGAAACACAACCATCTTTGCTAACAACACCAACGGCGCATTGAACGGTGAAATTGCCAATACAACTCCAACAGGTTCGCGCACCACCATAGACATACGATGTGGTTTTTCATTTGGCAATGTGTCTGCATACAATCTTCGTACTTCGCCCGCCGCTGTTCTTAAAACGGATGCGGTATACATCACTTCATATTTTGCTTTTGTGATGGTTGACCCGCTTTCATCTATCAATAGATTTAATAACGCTTCATACTTGACCTCAACTTGGTCGGCGCACTTCAACAGAATCCTCTCCCGCTCAGCAGGCGGAAGTGATGACCAATGCAAAAATCCTTTGCGCGCAGATGTCACTGCCGCATCAACATCTGCTTCCGTTCCCCGTGCCGCATGACCAATCACTTCGCCTGTCATCGGTGCAACACTTGGAAATGTTTCACCAGTTGATGCAGGGATTTCTTTTCCGTGAATAAAATGTCCGTAAGTTTTCATAATTACCTTTTCTTTTTAACCACAAAGGGTCACAAAGGTGCACAAAGGTTTTTAAGAGATTTCCTTCGTGACCCTTTGTGTATCTTTGTGGTTAAGATTTAAATCCGTTCTTCCAACATACTTGCCTTCAATAAATATTCTCTTGCTTTTGCTGGGTCATTTGCAATCTCCGCAAGCGACTCATTCCTCTTCACACGTTCTTCATCAGAAGTCATTGCCATATTTTTATATTGCTGGTCTGAATACAACTGCACAGACTCGATCGCATATTTTCTTCTTTCAGTTGAATAATCATCAAGAATAGAATCCGCTTCTCCGTTTCGTATTCGTTCCAATTTCTCTGTCAAATTCGCCGCATCATGGATTCCGCTATTCATCCCCATCCCACCTGATGGATTGTTGTTATGAGCAGAATCACCAACTAAAACCACTCGCCCAACTCGAAATGTATCTGCCACTCTCTGATGAACTCGATATAACTGAGTTGTTTTAACTTTATAGTCTGGCACTTCACCAAAAAAATTCGAGATTCTTTTTCTCAAATTTTCTTCTTGCATTGCAATTGTTTCATCTTCATCATTTTGCATTCGAAATACAACACGCACAATATCTGGCAAATTTAAAATAATGACCCACTCCTGCGGGTCAAAGACATAACAAACTTGAGCGGCATTGGGGAGCAGGTCATTTGTGTTTAAGTCACTTCCTATTAAAAGAAAACGGTCTTCATATGTTTTGCCTTGAAAACCAATATTGAGTTGCTTACGAACTGTGCTATGAGTCCCATCTGCACCACATAAATAAGAGCCGTCTTTTTCTACAATTCCATTTTTCGTTTCAAACCTTGCTCTGACGTGTGTTCCACAATCCACAAAATCAATCAATTTATGCCCCATGTGAACTTTTCCAAATTCAGTCACCTCTACTGCTGGCTTCAGCACTCGCGTAGCAATATGTTGTGGACACTGCAACCGATATGGATACTTTGTATCTTTCGCAATTACTTGATAATCAAAATCCGCAATAATTGTTCGAGAAGCACGTTCCCAATATTGCAATTGATTAACTTTATATCCATGCTTGATGACATCATCCACTACACCCCAAGTTTCAAATAATTCTAAAGTTTTCGGGTGAAACGTACTAGCACGGATTTGTGTATTTAGTTCCTCATCCGCTTCAAAGACTTCAGCTTGAATCCCTGCTCGTGCAAGTGACAAGGCAAGTGAAAGACCAACAGGTCCAGCACCTACAATTAAAATCGGAAACTGATTACTGTTCACTGATTACTCGTATCTTGTAACTCGTAACCAATTATTCTCTTTCACCTGCGTGCAAAATTCTTACCAATCTCTCGCGCATCGGAACTCCCAACATACGATCTGCTAAAACATTAGCAGGGTCTTTCTCAACAATCGTTCGTCTCACAAGTTCATCGCGGGCTTTTAATTCAGCACGTTTTTCTTTATCAATTGGTTTAGCATTTTTTACAATCTCTACCCATTTCTTGACATATTCCATCATCACAGGCTCAACTGCGGATTTGAAATCTTCAAACGGTAGTAATCCACAAATTGCAATGGGAGATAATGTACTGCGAGTATATAAATGAATCGGATTGAAAACTTTATACGCAGGATTTCTTTTTAGCGTAATCCATGCTTGATTCATTTGTTCATGATATTGATTCAAATGCTCAAAACTTGCAGGCGCATCATAACGTGGGAGAAAATCAGCGTAGCAAAAAACATCAGGTGCAGTGCCAAGTGCAAATCCAAGATGGGGCGCGTCAATTTCATCATTCAACCAACAGGTCAGATGAATATTTGTAAATCCAGTTTCAGGTTTACCAATCCATGAACGCACAATCCAATCCACTGGGCTTTTATCGCCCGTGTAAGTGAACATTGTGCCAACCGTGTTGCCTTGCAAATCAGGAATGTTTTCAATATCTTTGCATTTCAAATCACGCTTCAAACTTAAATTAGCGTTGATATATTCCCACGCTTGTTCACGCACATTTAATAAGTAATTAAAATTTTCAGTGTTATCAATTGGTTTACGAGAATCAAGTACATCTGCAAGTTGTTGAGTTGTATCGCTCATGTTATCTCCATTTATGAAATAATTGGTTCGGCTAAATGCCAGGGTCTGCCATTCAACACATCGGTGCGATGCGAAACCATTTTATTAACAGAAGCCTTTGGATGAATCACTGCTGTTGTTAAACCATCACGTGCCATCGTCACAACGGGATAATTTATATTCCCATCAAACGGACGATTTTTCCATTCCGTCCACAACGTAAAATCTTCAGTGATGGCATAAATGCCAGAATCTTTTTTGCTGGCAACAATCAAGTTCATTCTATTTTCTGCGGCACGTTCTTTGAAACCAAATTCTGTTTCCCATGTTTCCAAAATCATCGTTGGCACACAAACTATTTCAACACCTTGCAATGCCGCCAAACGAAATGTTTCAGGATATATAGAATCATTTCCCACAATAATTGCAACACGTCCCCACTCTGCATCAAAAATATTTAATTCATTTCCTAATTTTGCCCACGCATGTCTTTCTGAATAATGCAATTGTGGTTGCTTCAACAAAATTTTATTTTTATCGAACATCACGCCGATATGTTGATTATTTTCAACAATTGAAGTGACAACAAAAGAATCTTTCATCACCGATTGCAATGCTCG
This sequence comes from Anaerolineales bacterium, assembly GCA_016789345.1. Taxonomy (GTDB): domain Bacteria; phylum Chloroflexota; class Anaerolineae; order Anaerolineales; family Villigracilaceae; genus Villigracilis. The sequence continues at coordinate 3,839 of JAEURG010000206.1, forward strand.
AATCATTTCATCATCATTTTCTTTAAGATGAAATAACTCTGGTAAAACGATTAATTTAACTTGATTCGATTCCGCTTCTACAATATATTTCTTCGCTTCATCAATCGCTTCTTTTCCTTGACCTGTAACCTGTATCACACCAACCAACAGATTCTCAGCCCCAACTTTTTTCTTATTATCTTTTGGCGCATCACCAATCGGTTTATATAATTCGGGTCGGCGCGATGTGAAAATATCCGTGCCATCAGGTCTAAGTTTGTTATCAGCAAAATCAATCTCGATGTCTGCAAACACAACTGCCTCCCCTTTTTTCGGTGCTTTGGCTAATATTTTCCCATCAGGCGCAACAATTTGACTTTCACCCGCACCTTCAAGAAAACTTGGATCAATTTTTAATTTCGCCGCAACACTTGCTCGCATTTCTTCTGGCACAAGTGAGCCAACTTTATTAGCCGCAATCACATACACTTTATTTTCTGCGGCTCTTACAGGAATATGCAATGAAGCTTCATCATGCGCGAATGAATTTAAACTGTTCAACAATATCTGTGGACGACGGACTGCCAATGCCCTTGCAACTTCTGGAATGACTCCATCCATACAAGCATACATGCCCACATTACCAATATCAGTAGAAAGTATCGGTGCAATTTCAGTTGCTTTTTCTAAAAAGTTATTTTCATTGCCCATCAAAATTTGCTTGTCATTGACTCCTACAATATTCCCCGCTCGGTCAAACAAAATATTTGCGCCTGAAACTTTTCCATTTTCCCGTTTCAGTGTCACATTGATTTTTATATAACAATTATGCTCTTTGGCTTTGCCGGCGATGCCTTGAATAAACTCGTCATCTAATGACACTGCCACGCTATAACAATGCTCTTCATTTTCATACCAGGCAATATGATTCACAAACTCAGGCAAAACTATCACATCGGTTTTGTTCTTTGCGGCTTCGTCAATCATCCTTAAGCAGGTTTCAAGATTCGCCGCGACATCTGTTGTCACTGCAAACTGCACTGCCGCCGCTCGAATTGTAGGTTTCTTCATTAAGTAATAGTCCTAAATCAGTAAATGTTATAATGTTATGACAATATACCCTAACGGCTGGAATTTTGTCAATGAACGGCGAAGATGGGAAGTGGCTAATCTAGTAGGTTAGCCATAGAGCACACAGAGAAAATTGAGGCTTTTTCTCATAAATCTCAGTGTTCTCTGTGGCTAAGAAAATGTTAACCCATTATTTTTGTCACCCCCCAAAGATGTTTAGGGTGAGAAAAAATGCCGATGAGCAGTAACCAAGTCTCTGGTAGAGAGAAGCGGTTTCCAATCTTATTGTAGAGTAGCAAGCATTGAAGTGGAGACCATCTAAAAAGCTGGATAGTAAATCTGTAAGATATGTTAGGTTTGCACTTGCGATAGGTTAAGCAAAAAAACCTTAGAAAATCCACCCAATGGGTGTATACTTTCATAAATTATTAATTTATTGATGCACCAGCACGTCTATAAAGGTTAACATGAAAGCAATTCATCGATTATTTTCTATGTTCGTTTTTGGGGTATTGATTCTGAACTTGATGGGGACACCACTCTCTGCTCAAGCGTTATCTACAACTTTTAGCAATGCAACCGCAGGTTCAATTGCAGATAACAATTGTGCCGCACCCTTAACGCGGACTTTTGTTGTGGGTTCTAGTTTAATAATTGCTGATGTTAATGTTGGTTTAAACATTACGCATACTCGCCGCAGTGATGTTCGGGTTACGCTTACTTCCCCATCAGGAACAACAGTGGTTTTGATTCCTGGCAGTGGGCTTGGGTCTCCAACCGTTGCTAGCCCTGACGATTTTGATAACTATGACTTATTGTTAGATGATACATCGCCCAATTCTATTTATGACAACGATAACGATACAATTGCCGCTCCAATTTTTGAATTAGACCGCATATCCAAACCGCATGAGTTATTAAGTGCTTTCAAAGGTGAGGATGCTCTAGGAACTTGGACATTATCTGTTTGTGATACAAGAAGTGGAAATGCACTTGGCACATATAATCAATCCAAATTAGTGTTTACCAGTGCTGACCCTAACACTGTAACTGGCAAAGTGTTCACAGACTATAACGACAATGGCACTCGTGGTTCGGGTGATTTGCCGGTGGGTAATGTATTGGTCACTGCTTATGATGCATCTGGTGCAGTAGTAGATACCGACACAACAGATTCATCTGGAAATTACTCATTAAGTATTCCGAATGGCACTGCTGTGCGAATTGAATTTACAAATATTCCAGCCGGGTTAGAACCCGGTGCCTATGGTGTCGATTCTGGCACTACTGTTCAATTTGTAACTAGCCCAGCCGCAGGGGTTGACCTCGGTTTATCTATTCCAACAGATTATTGTCAGAACAATCCATTTATTCTGATGCCTTGTTATAAAAATGGTGACCCGTTAGTAGCAGGTACTGTAGCAGGGCAAACAGCACTTGTCTCCATTCCGTATGATGCGTATGGGCGTTACGATGTAACTATTGAACAACCTTTAGCTACTTATGCCCAAATTGGTGCAACTTGGGGTTTAGGTTATCAACGTTCTACTGCGACTGTGTTTTCTAGTGCATTGGCTAAAAGACATTCTGGTTTGGGTCCGTTAGGCGCTGGCGGTATTTATGCAATTGAAGTAGACCCTGCGACTGGGTCCCTCGTATCTGTTTCTAACTTTTTAGATATTACAACACTTGGTATTCCAGTCGGCACCTTACCAAGTAACGCCGCTAGAGGATTATCAGGTACTTCTACGGTTCCAAATACAGACCCTGCTGGTTGGGATGCAGTCGGAAAATCTGCAATTGGGGATATGGAAGTTGGCTCATCTGATGATGAATTATGGTTTGTAAACCTTGCAAATCAAACATTGTATGCAGTTGATATTGCATCCGCTACCCTAACACATACGGTTCCGATTTCGTTACCTGCTGGTGCTACATCCTGTCCTGCAAGTGATATACGCCCATGGGCAGTGGAAATTCATCGTGGTGATGTATATATTGGTGTAGTTTGCTCTGCCGAAAGTACACAGGATGTAGATGACTTATATGCTTATATCATCAGAACGAGCGAAACTACGCCCGGTACTTTTTCTTTGGTTTATGAATTTCCATTAGATTACCCACGTGGCAATGTCAGCAACCCTGATGGTGGTTATCCAGCCGAATGGCGTCCTTGGTCTCCAACGATGACATCTCTTTGCACAAATCCATGTGCAGGATTTGCTGATTTAGCTTTCGACAAACAAATTATTTATCCACAACCTATTTTTTCAGATATTGAATTTGATACCAATGGTAGCATCATTATTGCGCTGATGGACCGTCTCGGTCACCAAGTAGGGAATGCAAATTATGCCACTTCAAACCCATGGGGTAATAATGTCACACTTTATAACAAAGACACAGGGTACTCTCCAGTTACGATTAACATCCCGACAAACCCTGGCGGTTTATATGAAGGTGTAGCCGCTAGTGATATGTTGCGGATATGCCTAACAGCAGGAGTATATGCCCTTGAGAATAACGCTTCTTGCGGTGGGATTACAACAGGTGGTGCTGGTGGTGGGCAGGGACCTGGCAATGGTGAATACTATTGGCAAGATATGTATACTGTAAGCACAGCTATAGGTGGGGGTACACACCATGAAGTAACCGTTGGTGGTTTAGTTCTCATTCCCGGCACAGATGAAATCGCTGTGTCTGTGTTTGACCCGTTCGCTATTCGCTCAGGTGGCATCGCTTGGTTCAGTAATGTCAATGGTACACGTAATCGCGCCTATGAAATTTTCCCACAAGACTTTGGTGGAGGACCAACTACATTTGGTAAAGCCATTGGCATTGGAGATGTTGAAGGCTTCTGTTACGAAGCACCGATTGAGCTTGGCAATCGAGTTTGGTCTGAAACTGATAATAATGGTATTCAAGACCCTGGTGAAACACCATTGGCTGGAGTTACTGTTGAACTCTATCAAGGCGGGACATTAATTGCCACCGCAATTACAGATGCAAACGGAAATTATTTCTTTAGTTCTAGTCCAGCAGGCACTTCTACTACCAATCATATTTATGGCATTACTGCTTTACAACCAAATTCAAACTACGAAATTCGTATTCCAAATATCACAGGTGGAAGTCAACAAGCACCACTTGCAGGGTTGAATCTATCTCCTGCAAATCAAGGAAGCGCCGACCAACGAGATTCAGATGGCACCCCAAGTGGAAATCATGCAGTCATTCCAGTCACTACTGGAACCGCCGGGCAAAATAATCATACCTACGACTTTGGTTTTTCCACGCCGCCGCTTACCTATAGCTTAGGAAATCGCGTCTGGTTTGACACAAACAATAATGGTGTCATTGACTTTGGCACCGAAGTTGGCATTGATGGTGTACGCGTCGAACTATATCAAGATAATGGGGATGGTGTTTTTGGCGCAGGTGATACTTTCCTTGAGTTTGACACTACAGCCAGTGGCGGTTATTACCGCTTCGATAATCTCCCGCCCGGCAATTATATTGTTGTCCTACCGGCCGATAACTTCCGCAATACAGGTGTTGGTGATACTGTGCCAGGTGACCCGTTGGCAGGATATTGGAGTAGTCAAACAAGTATTAGTAGCACAGGCATGATTAGTGATGCAACTGCTAATGACCCTGATATAGATGTAGATGATAGCGATGATAATGGTATTAGTAACCTTACAAGTAATGTATTAAATTATGTCGCTTCAAATGCAGTAACTTTGGGACCTGGTAGCTCCGAGCCAACTGGCGAAACAGACCTCTCCCCTAGCGGGCAAGGGAATGTAGATAACCGTGCCAACATGACCGTTGACTTTGGTTTCTATAAAGCAGAAATCGGCGATTTAATTTTTGTTGACAATGACAATAGTGGCGCGTTTAACGCAGGAGATACCCCACTTGCAGGTGCCTTAGTGCAAATTTATGCCAGCAATAGCGATGGCTCATCTGTTGTAGAAATTATTACTGGCGCAGACGGCATCCCCGGCACAGCAGATGATGGTTGGGGACCTGATGGCATATCAGGCACTGCCGATGATGGCACAGGTGGCATTATTACTAATGGAACAGGTTTGTACTTATTTAGTGGTTTACCACAAGGTGATTATGTCATCCGAGTAACGCCACCTTCACAATACACCAGCACCGTAGATACTGCGGACAATGCCGATACATTAAACCCAGATGTAAACACAGATAACAACGATAATGGCATAGGCACAAGCGGTGGTCAAGTAACCAGTGGTGTGCTTACCTTAACCCCAGGCGAAAGTGGCGCAAACATCACCGTAAATAATGCTAACGGCACAACAAGTGACCCATCTGTAGATTTTGGTTTCGTGCTTGGCTATAGCCTTGGCAATCGCGTTTGGTACGATACCAACAACAATAGCGCAATTGACTCCGGTGAACAAGGTATTAGTGGTGTGCGCGTTGAACTATACATAGATAATGGCAACGGTGTTTTTGATGCAGGCGATACATTCCTTGCTTTTGATACCACCGATTCAAATGGTCACTACCGATTTGATGGGCTACCTGCTGGTAATTATGTTGTCGTCATTGCCGCAGATAACTTCCGCAACACTGGCGGAGGCGATAATGTTCCAGCCGACCCACTTTCAGGCTATTGGAGCAGTGGCACATCTATTGCCGCCAATGGAAGTATTAGCGACTCTACTGCAAATGACCCAGATAATGACGTAGATAGTGATGACAATGGCATTACCACATTTACAGGTAACACCATTAACTATGTTGCCGCCGCCGCAGTAACACTTGGACCCGGCAATAGCGAACCTACTGGTGAAACTGACCTTGAAACCAGTGGACAAGGTACAGACGATAACCGCGCCAACATGACTGTTGACTTTGGTTTTTATCAAGTTGGTTTTGGTAACTTAATTTATACCGACGTAAACACCAACGGCTTTTATAACGCAGGTACAGATGCACCCCTCTTCAATGCACTTGTACAGTTATATGCTGAAAACGGAACTACCGAAATCATCACAGGCGCAGACGGCATCCCCGGCACCGAAGATGATAGCTGGGGACCCGATGGCATTTCAGGAACTGCAGATGATGGCACTGGCGGCATGTATTCTGACGTAAATGGAATTTACGGCTTCAATGGTTTACCAGAAGGAAATTATATTGTTCGCGTTACACCGCCCAACGGATTAATTTCCAGCACCATAGATACTGCCGGCACAAATGACCCCGACTCAAATGTTGATAATGATGACAACGGTATTGGCACATCCACAGGCACAGTAAGTAGTGGCGTGTTAACGATGGAAGCAGGTGAAGTTGCCGCAAATATTACTGTTAACAATGCAAACGGCACTACCACCGACCCAACCGTTGACTTTGGATTTATCACCCCAGTTTATAGTTTAGGAAACCGCGTTTGGTTTGACACAAACAATAATAGTCAAATTGATTTTGGTACTGAGGCTGGTGTGAATGGCGTAACCGTACAACTTTATGCCGCAGATGCAGGTGGCAACCCAACTGGTGCTGTTATTGCAACAGATACAACTACAAATGGTGGCTATTATCGTTTTGATAATTTACCCGCAGGCGATTATGTGGTCGTCATCCCCGCCTCTCAATTTCTGACTGGGGGACCGCTTGCTGGTTACTGGAGCAGTGGTACTACGCTAGATGCAACTGGCGCAATCAACGAAACCCTCGCCCCTGACCCAGATAATAATGTAGATAGTGATGATAATGGCACAAGAGCAACCAGTGGCGCATTTAATGGAGCAGTCATCAGCCGTGCAATCACTTTAGACGTAACGCCGTCAGAGCCGATAAATGAAACCGATATAGAATCACCTAACCCCCCCGGCGAAGCGGTCAATAATCAAAGCAACTTGACAGTAGATTTTGGCTTCTATCGTCAAACGCTCGGCGACATTGTATTTATTGATGTCAATGCAGATGGCACTTATAACGCAGGTGATACTCCACTTTCAGGTGCAACCGTTCAACTATTTTCAAGCAATGGCACTGAAATTAATGTTGGACCAGATGGCATCCTTGGCACAGCCGATGATGCACCCGGTGGCATAACCACTGGCGCAGGTGGAACGTATTTGTTTAGTGGCTTACCCGCTGGTGATTATATTGTGCGCGTCACCCCACCTGTTGGATATACCAGCACAGTTGATACTGCCAATAATGCAGATACCACTGACCCAGATGGCAATATAGATAATAATGACAACGGCATTGGCACAGGTAGTGGAACTGTTTCAAGCGGAATCGTAACCTTAACACCCGGCAATGCTGGTGCGGCTTCAAACAATACTATTACACATGCAAATGGAACTACTGCTAACCCAACTGTAGATTTTGGTTTTATCGCAAACCCGGGTCTTGTCAAAACAATTATTGACTCAAGCGAAGTGCATACTGTCGGAAATGATGTCACCATTGGCGAAATTATCACATACGAAATTGTGATTGACCTTCCAAATGGAACGACCTTTAATAACACCACTGTTACAGACCAAATGGAAAGAGGCTTAGCCTTTGTAGATTGTTTATCTGTATTTGTAATGGGCGTAGACCAAACTGCCACAGTTTGCCCACCGGCAGTTAGCCCGGCAGTTGGTACTTCAGTCAACCCTGCTGATGATGGCAGGCAAGTTGTATTTACTTTGCCTACACCTATCACAGTTACTGCGCCATCTCAACAAATAGTAATTCAATATCGTGCTATTGTTTTAGATGTGATTGAAAATCAAAGCGGACTACAATTAAATAATAGTGTCACTTGGGCATGGACAGGTGGCTCATTCACTACATCTGCTCCTGATGTAGAAATCATTGAACCAGACCTAGAAATTGACAAAAGTGCTACACCTGTAAACAATGTTCCATTAGGCACGCCTGTGCAATTCACATTGTTTATTGACCACACAACACCAGCCAGTCAAACCGATGCATTTGATGTAATCGTCTCTGAC
>JAEURG010000011.1 GCA_016789345.1 Anaerolineales bacterium
TTAGCTCTTCATTTTCTTCACAAGGCACACCACCTAATTCCTGTAACTTTGGTTTAATGTCGTCAATCACTTCAAATGAAGTTTCAGGCACTACGGTCGGATTTACAGGCGGAGGCGGTGTATCAATGCTCGGCAATGTAAGTGCATTACAAGCCATACTTATTATTGCTAAAATCAAAACAAACTTCAATACTTTTTTCATATTTCTCCTTTTTTTACTTGATTCCATGCCATTTTTTGATTTCGTTCAGACGTAACTCAAAATTTGGTTCTTGACCTTGAAATTCATCACGCGCTTCATTGACAAACGGAGAGTTGGTCAATGCACTGAAAACGGCACCTACCCCATACCCCACCACTTCCGATTCATAGCCGCCTTCCAAAACAAAGACAATTTTCCCACCACAAACCTCTTCTGCCATTCCCACTAATTTCCTAGATACGTTATAAAACCCCTGTGTCGTTAACCCTAACGAAGTGAGCGGGTCGCGCCAATGCGAATCGAAGCCAACAGAAATGAATAACATCTCTGGTTGAAATAACTTAACGATTGGATTAAATATTTCATCGCAAATCACTGAAAAAGTTTTATCACCTGCATACGCACTTAACGGCACATTGACAATTCTTTTTTTCGCATTGGGTAAATCTGTCACCCAACCAGTTCCTGGGTAAATTCCCCAAAGGTGGGTAGAAATAAAGCCTAATCTTTCATCATCCTTGAATGCCACTTGTGTGCCATTGCCGTGATGTGCGTCAAAATCAATCACCATCACTTTTTTCATGCCACTTGCTAAAGCATCTTGCGCCGCAACCGCAACGTTATTGAAAATACAAAAGCCCATGGCTTTATCTGGCTCAGCATGGTGACCTGGCGGGCGGACAATGGCAAAGGCATTTTTCGCATCACCATTGATGACAGCACGAGTACACGTTAACACGCCACCAGCCGCAAGCATGGCATCTTCATAAGATGTTTTGGTCACATAGGTTGGGGCGTGGTCAATAATTCCAGTGCCTTGTTTGCAAACTTCTGCAATAGATTGAATCATTCCTACTTCATGCACGCGTGCTATTTCACTTTCTTTTGCACGAATCGGTTGAATTAATTCTGCACCAAACGAATCGAGTTTATTTTCAAAAAACTCAAACCGCTCTGGCTTTTCAGGGTGGTCGGTAAAAAAATGATGTTTTGATGGAACGTAGGTATAAAGTGTGTTCATATTTTAAATTCTTTTTGGGGACGCGGAAAACGCGGATGTTTTAATTTCTTAATCAGCGTAAATCCGCGTTCATCAGCGTCCAAAAAATTACTCATTTCTCATTACTTCTTCTCTTCTCCAAACTCTTTCAACCACTCTTCCACTTCTTTTGCAGAAATACTTTTTTCTTCACGATTCTTTTTATTCACTGCGTTTAATGTCTGTTGCAACAATTTCACAAACTCTTCTGAAGAAATAACTTTCGCCCCGTTCACTTTTGCCGCGTTTTGCACTTCTCTATCCGATGAAACCACCGTCCAATTTTTGGCAGATTTTGCCATGTTGTTTAATCTAGCACGCATGGCGGAATCGGCAGAAGTTCCCAGCGAGATAAAATGTGCTTTAATAGTACCCAACTTTCTAGTCCCAGCAGAAGCGGATGGGGCTCCATCAAAATATACTTCCACTGGTTGGCGTTTCACTCTTGAAAAATTTTGCAATATATGAATCAATTCTAGTTCATCATCTGGGTTTGAAAGTTGCAAACCAATTTTCGGAATCAAGTTATGTCCATCAATCAAATACGGCATAGTACGATTCTACCCCTTTAATAAAAAACTTTATGGTCTTAAAATCGTATGTGAAAATAATTTGAAAAGTTGATTCGGAATATAATCAAATAAAAAGGAGACCGACATGGCAGAAAAAAAAGCATCCGATATCATGGTACCGCAACAAGGCGGCGTGATTCGAAATATTCTTATTCAATTAAAACTTATCTTTCGTTTGATGGGAGATAGGCGTGTAAGTTTCTTTGCGAAACTTGTTCCTGTTGGCGCGTTTGCTTATTTACTTTTTCCGTTGGATGCGATTTCGCTTCCAATTATTGGCGTGGTAGATGATGCCGCATTGTTATGGTTAGGTTCATATATCTTTACCGAACTTTGCCCGCCCGAAGTTGTGGAAGAACATAAAAAAGCTTTAGCCGCTAATATGAGTTCAGATTCAAGCAAAGATGATGTAATAGATGCGGAAGCGACCGACTCACAAGAATAAATTACATGAAACGATTTTTGATTTTATTGATTTTGCCCATGCTAGCATGTGGCGGATTTTCTGATTCTGTTGCTCCGACGATAACGCCTCTTTCCCCGCCTCAAATTGATTCTGTTCCAGCAACCGATACGCAACCCGTACCTCTCACTCAAACATCAGTACCCACCGCCAATAATTTCCCAAACGCGAATGATTATCAATGGACTCCCATCATCAATGGTTTGGATAGACCCGTTGATGTGCAATCTGCATTTGATGGCACAGGCAGATTATTCATCATTGAAAAATATGGCGTGATACGCATTTATCAAAATGGTCAATTGTTAGATGAACCATTTTTGAATATTGATGACCGTGTAAATGATTGGAGCAACGAAATGGGTTTGCTCGGTTTAGCATTTCATCCAAACTATGAGCAAAATGGATATTTCTATGTCAATTACACTGGTGAAGGTGGTCACACGCGCATTTCACGTTTTACGGCAAACGGAAATTCATCAGACCCCGCCAGTGAAAAAGTTTTGATGATTATTGACCAACCTTTCCCAAATCATAACGGCGGAGCAGTTGTCTTTGGTCCAGATGGGTATTTATATCTTGGTCTTGGCGATGGCGGCGCGGCAGGTGACCCGTTAAAACATGGTCAAAACCCAAATACATTACTTGGTTCAATTTTGAGAATAGATGTCAATAACGGAGACCCGTACACTATTCCATCAGATAATCCGTTTGGAAATGAGGTTTGGGCGTATGGGCTTCGCAACCCATGGCGTATTTCATTTGATTTAGCCAATGGCGATTTATGGATTGGTGATGTGGGTCAGGGTGAAAAAGAAGAAATAGATTATTTACCAGCGGGTTCACCCGGCGGTGCAAATTTTGGCTGGAGTATTATGGAAGGAAGCATTGGTTATGATGGTGAACCTCAACCTGGCTTATTACTTCCCGCCGCTGAATATAGTCATTCCAATCCGTATGAAGGTTGTTCAGTCACAGGCGGTTATGTGTATCGTGGTTCCATGCCTGAATGGAATGGCATTTATCTTTATGGTGATTACTGCACAGGTTACATTTGGGGATTGTTCTTATCAAATGGACAATTTCAAAATCAAAGATTATTTGAAACAGGTGTGACAATTACTTCATTTGGTCAAGGTGAAAATGGGGAGATTTATCTGGCAAGCGATAATGGTAGTGTGTATACACTAACAAGAAAATAAATTTAAGTTTGTAAGGGCGACCCGCCATTTAGGATAATGTTTCGTGTTAATTGTTGATGGGTCGCCCCTGCAATATCTATTCTTCTTTTTCCAATTTTTTTGTCAGCATCAATAAGAAAAACGAAACGATAATCAGCACAACCGATAAAGCCAAAGCCACGCCGAGGTTTCTTTCAAATCCCAAATAAATTGCCATTGGCATGGTTTGGGTCACGCCTTCTAAATTCCCTGCAAATAAAATCGTTGCTCCAAACTCACCTAAGGCTCTTGTCCAAGTGAGGATTGCGCCGCTTAATAAAGTTTTTCTAGTAAGGGGCAACATCACTTCGCGAAATAACTGCCAACGATTCGCACCTTCTACATTGGCGGCTTCTTCTAATTGTTTATCAATGCCTGTAAAGCCAACTCGTGCAGAGCGGATATATAAAGGTGCGGCGACAAACATTTGAGCAACAACCACAGCCGCAGTGGTAAACGGAAGCGAAATCTCAAATATTTCTAATGTTGAACCTAACAATCCGCGCCGACCGAATGTAATCAATAAAGCCAAACCTGCAACTGATGGCGGAAGCACAATCGGCAAATCAATCAGCAATTCAAGCCATGATTTATATTTTAATTTCCAATTTGCTAAGATATAAGCAAGTGGAGTTCCAAAAAGAATCGCACAGACAGTTGTGACTGAGCTGGTGACTAAACTTAATTTCAATGCATTTATTGCTTGTTCTGAAAACGCATTATTAAAAAATTCTGGATTGATTGAACGCAGAAGCACTGTAAACAAAGGCAATAGAAATAATCCCAACATAAAAATACTTGGGATGATGAATATCCATTTTGAGTCGAGGAGTTTTTTCAAGCCAAAACAAATTTACCACAAAGGAGACAAAGGGTCACAAAGGAAAGACTTTGTGTACCTTCGTGCCCTTTATGGTTAAAAACATTATGGAGAACCAAATCCCCATTTTTTCAAAATCGCTTGACCTTCATCCGAAAGCACATAAGTAATAAATGCTTCGGCTACATCCACATTTGGGGATTCAACTAATGGCGCGATTGGGTATTTTGCAATTACATTTAATTCAGATGGAATTTCAATTGTCTGCAATTCAGGTGCGGCGACTGCATCTGACGTATAAACAATTCCCGCATCCGCTTCACCCAACTGGACTTTTGCTACTACTTGTTTGACATTATCTTCATTTGAAACAACATTTGCTAAAACTTTATCTTTGAAATCGGCTCCAAATTTGCTATTCATCAAATCCAGTGATTGACGAGCATAGTTACCAACAGGCACTTCTTCAGCGGCTAATACAATTTTTATTCCAGAATTTGCAAGGTCTTCAAGTGAATCAATTCCTGTAGGATTATCGGCGGGCAAAATCACAATTAATTTGTTACTCAAAAAAAATTGAGAAGCACTTTGTACAACAAATGAATTTGTTATCAAAGTTTCCATCTCTTTTCCACTGGCAGATGCAAATACATCGGCTGGTGCGCCTTCTTCAATTTGAGTCCGTAGAGCTTGTGAACCTGCAAAGTTAAAGGTGACATTTACCTTTGGATTGGCATTTTGAAAATTATTTCCAATTTCGGTAAAGGCGTCTGTCAATGAAGCGGCGGCAAAGACAACCAATGTTTGAGGTTCAGAATCAACTATCGGCGTAGATGAAGCGGGAGCACATCCTGTTAATAAAATTGAGAATAAAAGTATCCATACTGAAAAATGTTTCATCTTATTTCCTTGAAGTTAAAAATTTCTTCACTTGCGTATTTATGGGGTTTTGAATTAATTGATTTGGTTTACCCACTTGTTTTAATTCACCATCCATAATAACTGCCACACGGTCACCAAATTGCATGGCTTCTTGTAAATTATGAGTTACAAAAATAGTCGTGCGTTTTTCTGTTGATAAAATTTTAGATAAATCTTTCAATAGTTGATTGCGTGTTTGCGGGTCAACTGCGGAAAAAGGTTCGTCCATCAATAACAATTCTGGATTTAAAACGAATGCTCGCGCCAAACTGACTCTTTGCGCCTCACCACCAGACAACTGACCTGCGCGGCGTTTTAGAAGCGATTCTACACCCATGGCTTTGCTCCACTTAATAATTTGCGTTTGAAAATTTTTCTCGCCACGAAATTTTAATCCCAATGCAATATTTTCTTCAACAGACATATCTATTAACAATGGGTCTTGAAATACAAAAGCAATTTTTCTTCGGTATTCCAATTCATTCCATTCGTTTTGATTTTTTCCATCAAAGATAATTTCGCCACTTGTGGGTTGAATTAAATTTGCCAATGCTAATAAAAATGTACTCTTGCCAGCACCATTTGGACCAACTACTGCCAAAATTTCTCCGCGTTTGATTGTAAGCGAATCAATTTTTAATACATCACGTTTATTGCGTTGTATAAGAAGATTCTTAATTTGAATAAAAGATTTCATTTATTTCTTTGAGCTCTTTTGTTGAATTACAGTCAGTGCTAAATTAATTAAATAAGTCAGAATCAAAAGTAAAGCCGATAATGCCAATGCAATTTCAAATTCACCTTTTGATGTTTCTAAAACAATCGCAGTAGTTAATACTCTTGTTTGACCTTTGATATTTCCTCCCACCATCATCGAAGCGCCAACTTCTGAAATCACAGAACCAAAGCCAGCCATTAACGCGGCTAAAAGCGGAAGACGTGCTTCCCACCACAAATACCAAATCATCTGCAGTTTTGAAGCGCCGAGTCCTAACAGCTGTTGTTGTAATCTTGAATCAAGTGCTTCCAAGGCGGCAGCAGTTAATCCAGTGACGACCGGTGCGGCGATAATTACTTGCGCAATGATGATGGCAATTGGCGTGTAAATTAATTTCAAACCACCAAGTACACCACTTCGCCAAAGAGTCATTGCTACCACTAAGCCTACAACAACTGGTGGCAGTGCCATCCCCGTGTTGACTACACTTAAGATAAATGAACGCCCGCGAAAATTCCCCAATGCAAGCCACGTTCCTAAAGGTAAACCAATCAACAAACTGATTAAGGTTGCCAGTGTAGAAACTTGTAAAGATAACGAAGTGATTTCAAAAATTTCCATATTGTAAAAAAACAGGTAAACACAAAATAAACTTCGTGTTTACCTGCATATCTATTTGCTATGATTTATCTACGGCACTGCCACAGCATCGGGGAAGAACAATGGTTCACCATATAAATCAATTCCAAATTCACTAATGACTGTTTGAGTTTCAGGTGCAATCATAAAATTGTAAAAAGCCATAGCACCTTCATAATTAACATTTTCCCATTTTTCAGAGTTAACTGTAATGACATGATATGGATTCAATAAAGAAGCATCACCTTCCATTACTAACACTACACTGAGATTATCTTTTTGTGCAAGATAAGTGGCTCGGTCTGTTAAAGTATAGCCTTCTTTTTCAGAAGCAACAGTTAAGGTCGCTCCCATCCCCTGACCTGTTTCAAGGTACCAACTTTGCCCAGCAGGGTCAAGGTTGGCTTTCTTCCATATATCTAATTCTTTTTTGTGTGTACCTGAATCATCGCCACGTGAAACGAAAGTAGCATTTAATTCATAAATTTTTTCTAAACCTTCAATCACAGAAGTTGTGCCAATTAACCCGGCTGGGTCTGCTTCGGGACCGACAATAATAAAATCATTGTGCATCACAGCCGCACGGTCTGTGCCAAAGCCACCTTCCATAAATGCTTCTTCAGAAGCTGGCGCATGAACCAATAATACATCAGCATTACCTTCTTCGCCCATTTTCAAAGCCTGACCCGTTCCTACTGCTACAGTTTGAACAGTATAACCAGTTTGTTCTTCAAACATAGGAATCAACACATCTAACAAACCTGAATCTTGTGTGGATGTTGTGGTTGCTAAAATAATGTTTGGATTCGATGGGGCAGATGAGCCACACGCCGCTAACAAAATTGAAATGACAAGCAGCATACTAAAAATAATTTTTTTGTTTTTCATACTTTACTCCTTTTGAAATGATATACGATTAAGAAAAAACTTAATCGAAAACGCTAAAAAAAAAATTACAACGCCACCAATTCCCCACTATGTTTTGCATCGTAGCCTGTTAATGAATTTAATAAATTACGAAAGTCCGCGGTTTGGATGTAATCCAACAAATGATTTAAGTTCTTCTGTTCTTCTTTTTGCAAAACAAAATCGTAACGCTCTTCAAACAGTGGAATGAAATCAAGATGATATTGATGTGCGGCGGCTTGCAGACCGAGAGATACATCTGCTTTGTTTTGGGCGATTAAATTCGCCGCTTCACTATGTGTTTTGACTTGTTTCTCATACCCATCTATTTTCTCCACTGGAAGTTTGATTCGTTTTAATTCAGCATCTAACCACAAGCGTGTGCCTGACCCTGCATTCCGATTAACAAAACGAATATTTGGTTTTGCAATATCACTTAATTTTTTAATATTTTTCGGATTATCTTTTGCAAGTATCAAACCTTGTGTGCGATAAGCCAACGTAACCACTTCTACATTTCTTTCTGGAAACAAATGTTTGACAAATGGTGTGTTATATTCGCCATTTTCATCTAATAGATGCGACCCTGAAATTTGGCACAAGCCTTGACGTAAATTTACCAATCCATCTAAAGAACCGACGGGCATACTTAATAATGTGACATGCTTGGATAAATGTTCAGCAATGCCTTCAATGGCTAAATCGTGGCTACCTGAAAAAATAAGCGAAGGTTTTTTGCTTTTAGGCAAAACAACTTCTTGTAATAATAAAGCATCAGATTTTGCTCTATAAAATTTTTCAGTTACTTTTCCGCGTTTACGAATTTCACTTACTTCAATCAAATTGGCAGACTCAAGCGTCAGAATATGATGACGTATCCACGCGGGAGACTGTTTCAAGGTCCGCGCGAGAAGCGTGAGTGTAGCAGGTGATGCCATCAGCAGGCGTAAAATATCCAAGCGGTGAGAATCCGCCAGCACTTTTATTTTGTCAAAAGAATTAAGGGAATGAATCGTTTTCATATAAAGAAAAACTTAATCGTGAGTCTACTCCAAACGATGTGCTGAGTCAAATTGACAAATGGCTTAGGCTTGTGATATAAAAAAGAAAAAGAACGCTGTACTCATCCAGAGAGGCGGAGGGACCGACCCTTTGAAACCTCGGCAACCCGTTAGCGGTTAGCAATCAGCCGTTAGCAATTAGCCCAAACGCTAATCGCTAAAAGCAAACCGCTAAAAACGGTGCCAACTTCGGCAATTGATTTATCAATTGACAGATGAGAGATGATATGAAATTCATGTCGCCTCTCATTTTGCGAGAGGCGATTTTGTTGTAAAAATCCGTTGGTCGAGTAGATTGAGGCGATAGCCGAAACCGTATTGGGACCAACAGTAAACAGGAAAAGAAATATTTTTGAAACGTGGTGGTTTCGATACGACACTCGCTTCGCTCGTGTCTACTCAACCACCGAGGTATAAATGACCAAGCAAATAAAAATTTCTCTTGCAACCACAAACGATGCACCTGACATTGCTCGATTAAACCTTCTTTTCAATGAAGGACATAAATCTGCTGAAGCGATTGCATCAGATATGGCAAACCCTGCTTGTGTTGAAAGCGTGATTCTCGCAAAAACATCTGACCAAACGATTGGATTTGCTTTAATACGAATTGTGCGGACAGTTTTGTATATGACACCTCACGCCGAATTGACCGAGTTATATGTAATGGAAGAATTTCGTCAGCAAGGTGTAGCCAGTGACTTGATTGCCTTTGCTGAAAAAATTGCCAAGCAAAAAGGTGCAAAAAGCATTCTTATCCAAACAGGTGACGATAATATTCCTGCTTTGTCTTTGTATCACAAGCATGGATATGAAGAATATGATGTAGTATTGAAGAAAGACTTAAAGTAATTGTATGACCGAAAAAACAAAACTCACTGGCGGACTCGAAAAAACCGTCACATGGGTTTGGTTGGAAAATAACCAACTCAAAATAGAGTATTATGATTTCAGTGAAGAGGCACAAAATACTTTTGGCAATGACATTGCTTATATTTTGACCGTAAGTGATATGAATAAGATATGTTTGATCACAAGGCAAAATGAAGCATCATTACTTCAATGGCTGAGCGAAAATTTTCAATCATATTTTGAAATCAAGAAATGGCTGGAAGAGAATAAAATTAAGTTTGAAAAAGAGATTGATAGTTGGGCTTAATTGTTTTTGTAAATTTTACTTATGTATTGCTTATATCGCATCGGGACGCTACGCAGTCCCTCGCTCAGTGCATGAAAGTCCACTACTCATGCAATTAGCCCGAAGATCTTTCACGAACTGAGGCAGGACTTTAGTCCGCCGATTCACGGAAAGGAAACAAAACATGACCTACTGGCGACTCCACTACCATCTCATCTGGTCAACTCGTGATAGAGAACCAAGCCTTATACTCGAACGTGAGAAAATGTTTTATAGTGTTTTGTATAAAAAAGCAGAAGAACTTGATATAAAAATTCACGCCGCTGGAAATGTAGAAGACCATGCTCATGTGGTTGCATCCATTCCGCCGAAATTATCTATCGCGGATTGTGTTCGTCACCTAAAAGGTGCAAGTGCTTATGCTATCAATCACATGGATGGAAGTGATGGTCAATTCAAATGGCAAGCAGGTTATGGTGCCTTGACGATTGGAGAGAAATCTTTACCCATTGTGATGGAATATGCCGCAAAACAAAAAGAACATCACAAAAATGGAAATGTGAATGAATATTATGAGAGAATTGATTTAGAAGAATAATGTTTGAAAATAAATGTAGCTTGTTCAATCATCATCGCGTCGGATTAAAATCCTCGCTCAGTACAAAGAAGCCCCGAAGGGGCTTAAGCGCGAAGCGCTTCCACGAACTGAGGCAGGGATTTATCCCGCCGATTTACGGCGCACCAACTTTTGAGCAGGATTTTATTCTTTGGCTATGGAATAAGAAATAAATAGTTGGGCTTAGGATTTTTAATAATTGTGCAGTTTAGTTATTGAATAAGAAAAGATTAGAGTTATATGATATCTTCTTTGAAAAACACGTTTCAAAAATATAGCTTACCTATAAAGCTAGGAGGTAAGGATATCTATTCTTTTCTAGAGAAATATTTCAGTTCCTATAGAACCGATTTAGATGCTTTACTTGAAGGAAATTATCTTAATAAGAGTAATTATTCTGATTTAGTAAAAACAAAAAAATTAATAACCGCTTTTTCTCAAGATATTCTTGAGGCAATTGACTTGTATTTTCAAGGATATATATCAGAATCATATATTGTTTTTTCAAAAAGAATGGATGAAATTCAAGGTTCTTTGATTTATAAAGAAATAGCAAAGAATAATGAATATCGATTTGCCAGAATCCGAATTGGTCAAGGCAAAGACTGGAAAGACCTTTTTCACATACCATTTGATAAGCGAGAGCTGGTAAAGGGATACAGATATAGTATCGCTGGCTTTCCTAGCTTATATCTCGCTGGGAATGGTAGCTTTAATTCATCTGCCAAACCAGGTGATTATGATGCTGCTCTTTCCTTAGCTTGGTTTGAAACAGGAATGCCCGGCAATTTTTACTGGTCTAAATTTAGATTGAAATCTGTTGAACCAATAAAAATATTAGATCTTACATTTTCACCTTTTTCATCTGTTACTGTTAGAAACAAGGTTTACACTTCGATTTTTGGGAAAAAACCTGTGGAAAATTTTATTATAAACTCCTTAATAACTTATCCCTTAACAGCAGCTTGCTCATTAATTTCAGAAGGTAAGAATAAACCTTTTGTTCCCGAATATATAATCCCTCAAATGTTGTTAAGTTGGGTGAGGAAAAATGCTAGTTGTAGAGGTATCGCCTATTTATCAAATTCACATATAGAGCATGTTCGACATTACAATGCTTTTAATGTTGTATTACCTCCAGTATCTTTTGAAAAGAAAGGGTATTGTTCAAAATTGAGAAGCGAGTTTAATATTTCAAAACCACAAAATGTAGACCTTTCAGAAAAATTTGGACAACTAAGGACTAAATTCAATAAAATTAAACAATTTAGAGATTTACTCACTGATCTATCTAAAACCAAATTAGCTGTGGATAGTGTTAGGGAAATACTTTCTATTTGCAATAGTTTTATTTATATATATGAAGAGATAAGAGATAGAAAAGCTCAAAACATTGAATTTGTATATGAATATATTGAAACCTTAATCATTTGCTCGCAAAGGTTTTCCACAGAAAAATATCATGACATTATGGTTTGTGAAGTTAAGAATTTTTCAGCTAACAACACTAGTCACTTGAAAGATTGTGAAAAAATCTGGAAAGAATGGAAAACTACTCAGAAGGTATTTATTGATTTTTCAAATTTTGATATGCTTTACTTTCAAAAAAATATGTAATTAATGCTGGAATTAACTTATAAAGGAACTAACTTAATGACTCAACGCAAATACACAAACCGCTCATACCTTGATGCCCTCGAAAAGAAAGTACTTGTCTTTGATGGTGCCATGGGAACGAGCTTACAACTACAAAATTTAACTGCCGAACATTTCGGTGGCGAACAATACAATGGATGTAATGACTATCTCGTCATTTCATACCCTGAAGCTGTAGAAAAAGTCCATCGTTCGTTTCTTGAAGTGGGTGTGGATGTGCTTGAAACAGATACATTCCGTTCCAATCGTTTGACGATGCAAGAATATCAATTGCAAGATCGCATTATTGAAATCAATGTCGCGGCCGCGTCTTTGGCAAAAAGACTCGCCAATGAATATGCTGAGAAAACTGGTCAACCACGTTTTGTGGCTGGTTCGATTGGACCTTCAGGAAAATTACCATCCACCAATGATCCTGAATTATCAAATGTTAAATATGATGAGTTGATTGATACTTTCCGCGAACAAGCCGTTGGGTTAATCAAAGGTGGTGTGGATGTTTTGTTAATTGAAACATCACAAGATATTCTCGAAGTCAAAGCCGCCATCACGGGTTTGCATCAAGCTTTCAGCGAAACAAATGTTTATTTGCCGATTCAGGCTCAGGTCACGCTTGATACGACGGGTCGCATGTTGCTTGGCACCGATATCAATGCGTCGCTCACAATCCTTGAAGGTATGGGCATTGATGTCTTTGGTCTCAATTGTTCCACTGGACCCGAACACATGCGCGAGCCAATTCGTTTTCTTGGCGAAAATGCAACCTTGCCAGTTTCATGTATTCCAAACGCGGGGCTTCCATTGAATGTCGATGGTCAAGCCGTGTATCCGCTTGAACCTGAACCGTATGCAAATGACATGTATGAATTTGTGACCAAACATAATATTTCTATTGTGGGTGGATGTTGTGGCACGACTCCTGAACATTTAAAATTATTGATTCAAAAATTAGATAATCATCCACATCCCAAACGACCGCTTCATTCTACGCCTCAGCTTTCATCTGCTATGTCAGCTATTGCTATGCGTCAAGAGCCTGCTCCTACCTTGCTTGGTGAAAGATGTAATTCACAAGGCTCACGCAAATTTAAAAAACTTTTGCTCGAAGAAGATTACGATGGCATTTTAGATATTGCCCGCGAACAAGTTGCTGGTGGTGCTCATGCCTTAGATATTTGTGTGGCTGTCACCGAACGCGCCGATGAAGGCGAACAAATGCGCAAGGTGATTAAGAAATTACAAATGGGTGTTGATGTTCCACTTGTGATTGACTCTACCGAAGTAGATGTTATCGAAATTGCATTGCAAACCGCACCTGGGCGTTGTTTGATTAATTCCACACATCTTGAATCAGGTCGCGAAAAAGCCGATAAGATTTTTGGACTCGCAAAAAAATATAATGCCGCAGTCGTCGTAATGACCATTGATGAAGACGGCATGGCAAAAACTGCACAACGAAAATATGAAATTGCAAAACGCATTCATGATATGGCTGTCAATGACCACGGACTCAAACCCGAAGATTTAGTCTTCGATGATTTGACCTTCACCCTCGCTACTGGCGATGTTGAGTTTGTTGACTCTGCCAAAGAAACCATCGAAGGCATTCGCCTCATCAAAAAGAATTTACCTGGCGTAATGACTTCATTAGGTGTTAGTAATTTATCTTTCGGTCTTGCACCGCAAGCACGACCTGCTTTGAACTCGGTGATGTTGTATTACTGTGTGCAAGCAGGTTTGGATATGGCAATCGTTAATCCAACACACGTCCAACCGTATGCTGAAATTGATGAAGTGGAACGCAAATTATGTGAAGACCTTATCTTCAATCGTCGTGAAGATGCACTTCAATTATTCATTCAACATTTTGAAAATGTTGAGGTCTCAACTGATTCAGGAATCGCAGACCCAACCGAAGGCATGACTCCTGAACAAAGATTGCACTGGAAAATTTTGCATCGTGTCAAAGATGGCGTTGAAGCCGATATTGATGAAATCATTAATCGCGGCGTTTTACCCTCTCCCAATGGGAGAGGGCAGGGTGAGGGAGAAAGCAAGCCAATCAAACAGAATCCTCGCCTGCCAGAAGAACTCAAAGAACGCATTCGTGAACTTCGTCAAAATGCTACTGAAGCAGAACAATTATTGTGGCAACTTCTCCGTAACCGTGCAGTTCATGATGCAAAATTCCGCAGACAACATCCAATCAAAGGATATATTCTTGATTTCTACTGCCATGATGCAAAATTAGCAATTGAGTTAGATGGAAGTGGTCATTTAAAAGACAAGCAAATTAAACATGATGAAGAAAGAACAAAAATCTTAAATGAACAAGAAATTCGTGTCTTAAGATTTTGGAACAGTGATGTATTGAATAATACAGAAACTGTGTTAAATGAGATTTGGATTGCTTTGGATGAAGCATCTGCGACCGCCCTCACCCCTAACCCCTCTCCCGTCGGAGAGGGGGACTCTGCCCTTACTAAACATGATATTGCAGTGCATACATTAAATAATGTTTTATTGCCTGCAATGAAAGAAGTTGGTGACAAATTCGGTGCAGGTGAATTGATTCTTCCATTTGTTTTGCAATCTGCCGAAGTGATGAAGAAAACGGTTGCTCACCTCGAAAATTATCTCGAAAAGATGGAAGGTGTTACCAAAGGAACAGTTGTTATCGCAACCGTTTATGGTGATGTGCATGATATTGGAAAAAATTTAGTCAAAACCATTCTTGCGAACAATGGTTACACGGTTGTTGATTTAGGAAAACAAGTTCCTGCTGAAACCATTATCACCAAAGCGGTAGAGGTCAATGCTACTGCGATTGGTTTATCTGCTTTGTTAGTTTCCACGTCCAAGCAAATGCCGTTGATAGTAAATGAACTGCATAGGCGCGGACACAAATTCCCCGTCTTGATTGGAGGCGCGGCAATTAATCGCAGATTTGGAAGAAGAATCCTAAAAACTGAATCCAATGAAGAATTTTATGAAGCAGGCGTCTTCTATTGTAAAGATGCGTTTGAAGGTTTGGAAACGATGGATGTCTTGATTGATTATTCCAAACGCCCTGAATTGTTGACAAAGATTCGTACAGAATCAGAAATGGAATTAGGACGCGCCTCACAAGCTACGCCGAAAGTTGCTTCTAATCAACGATCAAATATTGTGCCCGCACCGATCCCACTTCCTGCCAAATTGGGTCAACAAGTCGTGAAACAAATGCCACTTGAAATTGTATTGAAACATCTCAACATCAACGAGTTGTATCGTTTATCCTGGGGCGCGAAGAATACACACGGTGAAGCATGGGTTAAGATGAAAGCAGATTTTGATGCGCGCCTTGAAACAATGACCAAAGATGCTTTGCGATTTAAGTGGTTGAAACCACAAGGTGTGTATGGATATTTTGCCTGTCAAGCCGATGGTGATGATTTAATTATCTATGAAGATGGAACTGGTAAAAAAGAATTGACTCGTTTTAGTTTTCCACGCCAACCGTATGATGACCATCTTGCGCTTTCAGATTATTATGCTTCTGTTGAATCAGGTCAACTGGATGTAGTTGCTTTGCAAGTGGTCACAGTGGGTCAAGAAGCCAGTGATAAATTTGATAAGATGCAAGCCGCCAATGATTACACCGAAGCCTACTTTACACATGGTCTCGCCGTCCAAGCCGCAGAAGCGACTGCCAATTATTTGCACGAACATATTCGCCGTGAATTGGGCATTGGCGAAAAACAAGGCAAACGTTATTCATGGGGTTATCCCGCCATTCCAGAACTCGAAGACCATTTCAAAGTCTTCAAGTTGTTGCCTGCTGTTGAATCAGAGTTGGGAATGAGTTTGTCTGTATCAGGTCAATTGATTCCAGAGCAATCCACTGCCGCGATTATTGTTCATCATGCAAATGCGAAGTATTATTCGGTTGGCGAGTCCAGAGTTGAGCAGTTGATGAGACAGTAAAATAGATTTATGAAGCAAACTTTAAAACGCGCCTTTCAAATTTGGATTGTTCTGACTATTTTAGTCATTACAAGTTTATTTGCTATCTACCTCCGTAATGGAATGGATGGCATTAACTTGTTTATCCAACAATGGCCCCTCTCAAACCTGCCGATTACCCTCGCCTCCACGTCCTTGACTTGGATTCTGCTCGGCGTTTTGATTCATTTACTTGCCAATGAAAAAATCAACAAAGACAATGTCTGGATTACAGCAGGCTTTTTTCTTATCCTATTTCTTTACCTAAACATTTTTCGTGAACGTTTTCGGTATGGTGACTATCACTACTACCTCGAAGCCGCCACTGCATTAGCCAATGGACAAACCCTACCTGATACGTATTTATATCTTCCACTCTGGGCGACGCTTTTACAATTTCTAGTTCCGCTTGGCGATTCAGGAGTCTTAGTCACGCTTTGGATTTTCAACATCATTGCACTTTCTGCTTTCTACTTTTTACTTATCAAAATCCTAAAAAGATATAACTTCTCACAAAATCTTGCAACTTTCATTACTATTTTATTTTTACTTATCAATACACCATTATTACGAACTTTAGGTTTTGTGCAAGTTAACTTGCTTGTCATGGATTTAATTATCCTCAGTCTTTTAACTTATCCCAAAAATAATTTTCTTTCGGCATTGACACTCGCGTTGGCAGTTCATCTCAAAACATCACCTGCTGTTTTGGTATTAGCCTTTTTGCTCGAATTTAACTGGAAATGGCTAATATGGTTTGCTATAACTTTTATTCTAATAGGTTTATTCCCCATTGCCATTAACGGAACACAGCCGTATTTCGATTATTTCAACAACGCATTTTTGTTAACTCAAATCCCTGACACAAACTTCCACGACACTTCTTTTGATTCATTCTTACGTTTTCTTAACCCATTCTTTGGGATTCAGATTGAGCAAACTCGCATTATCGTATTGGTTCTCAAAGTTTTATTATTAATCGCAACCCTTTTTGTGATGACGAAAAATATCCAACAGAAATCTTTTTCACAAGCGAACAAATTACTCAATGCTGTTCCGTCTTTATTCGTCTTTATGACTCTTGCTTCACCCATCGTCTGGGACCATCATGGAATGTTCGTCACATTATCATTTTTGCTTTTAATCAAACGAATTGATAATCCAAATCACTGGTTATTATTTGCTTCTGCATATTTCCTTGAATTTGTTTTGCCGTCGTTCGATTTCTTCCCGTGGTCATACGGACGTTTGCTTGCTCCATTGATAATTTTGTGGTTAATGTTTGCTACGTCAAAAAATAATGAGCCAACAAAATTTATCCAAACAATGAATGCCTCGCGCTTTCATTGGCAAATTAAATAATGGGTGAAGTTAACTTGCTAGCTCAAACAAATCTCATTCGCAAAGCGCGGCGCACCCTTCTAAAACTTCAATGAAGAAATTTATTCCCGTATTTATTTTCTTAATCATTTTACTTGCAGGCTTATTGACCTTTGACAATTATGGTCAAAGTTGGGATGAAGATTCTCTGCAAACCTATGCAACTAAATCTCTCAATGCCTATTCAACATGGCGTGAAGAAGGTATTGTCAATTTAACGCGTGATGATTTGGCGTTTTATGGTCCCGCGTATGTGATGCTTGTTGAATGGCTCGCACAAACTATCAAAACTTCATTTCACATTTCGGATGTGCGCCACCTCATTTATTTCCTCACATATTTTTTTGGAGCATTGGCTTTTTACTCAATTGCAAAGCGTTGGCTCAGTGAAAACGCGGCATTAGGTGCAACACTTTTATTTGCAACTCAACCACTTTTATGGGGACATGCTTTTATCAATCCCAAAGATACGCCGTTTCTTTCACTTTTTCTTATTTCTATTGCACTTGGATTCAAAGCCTTTGACTCAATTGACTCAAATACAAAACTTGATAAAAAAATCATGCTTCTGACTACGTTTTGGCTTGTTTCTGTTTTTGGATTTTTTCTCTTCACCCAAGCCATTCACGACTATATTGCTACGCTTGTAATGTCTGCTCAGGCAGGAAACACGAACATCATTTCATTAATCGCAAAAAATATCTCTGGCGTTTCAGCAGACGTTTACACACAAAGATATTTTCTTTTATTTCTACAAATCCGCACTTTCTACTTTCTACTTTCTACTTTTTTACTTCTATTCGTTTATTATCGTTCACAACCAAACTTACTAAAAACGATTCTTATTCTTCTCCCCGCAGGCATCTTTCTTGGATTTGCAACTTCAACACGAATACTTGGTCCATTTGCAGGACTCATTGTTACACATTACGCATTCCGAAATAAAGGAAAATCCGCCCTTCTTCCATTAACAATCTATCTCATTCTCTCTCTTATATTCACTTATATAACCTGGCCCTACTTGTGGATGAATCCAATCGCTCATTTTGTAGAAAGTTTTAGAGAAATGTCGCTTTATCCATGGACAGGGACAGTTTTATTCAATGGTGTGAGTTATCCAATCACTGATTTACCTTTTTCATACTTGCCTGTTTTATTCGGGATTCAATTCAGCGAGGCTGTTTGGGTGTTGACCATAGTTGGGGTTTGGCTAGCAATTCGAGGTCAAGAAATGCGAGGCGTTGAGCCTGTCGAAACGAAGCGTGGATTAATCGAATTATTCGGAATTTGGTTTCTTATTCCATTTCTGGCTTTCATTATTTTCAAAATCGCTTTATATGATAATTTTAGACAAATTTTATTTCTCGTTCCGCCTATCTTTTTGATGGCAGGTATGGCGTTTGAAAGAATCAAAAATGTAAAATGGCAAACTGTTTTAGTTGTTTTATGTTTAATCCCAAATATTTTTGGGATTGTAAAATTGCATCCATACGAATATATTTATTACAATACGTTTGCGGGTGATACAAGTGAAAGTTTTGAAAATGATTATTGGGCAATTTCGTATCGTGAAGCGGCTGAGTATGTAAATGGTGTTGCTTCGCCGAATGCAAATATTTGGGTGGAAGGACCTGCGCAATTGTTTACGATGTTTGCCAGAGAAGATTTGAAAATTTTTTCATCGGGTGAAATTGAACGTGCTGAAAGTTATGAGTATGTTGTTTCAACAACGAGATATGATTTAGATAAAAAGTCTTATCCCGATGCAGAAGTCATTTATGAAATTAAACGCGGTAATGCTGTGTTGACGGTCATTAAGAAACCTTGAAAAGAGAAAATATGAATTTACTTGAAACCCTTTCACAAAAAACTTTACTTGCCGATGGTGCGATGGGAACGATGCTTCATGCACGCGGTGTAGATTTTGATAAATCGTTTGATGAATTAAACCTATCGAACCCTGCCGCAGTAGCAGATATTCATCGGGCATATATTGAAGCAGGTGCAGAATTAATTATTACAAATACATTTAGTGCGAATCGTTTTAAGTTGAGCAAGTATGGTTTGCAAAGTAATCTTGTTGAGATTAATCGAGCAGGCGTGGAACTTGCAAAACGTGTCATTGCGGCTTCATTCAAAGATGTGTTGATTGCAGGGGATGTTGGTCCGCTCGGGGTGAGAATCGCTCCGTATGGCAGAGTCAAGTTGGAGGAGGCGAGAGAAGCGTTTGCGGAGCAAATCAAAGCCTTAGCAGAGGCAGGTGCGGATTTAATCATCATCGAAACATTCAGTGATTTATATGAAGTGCAAGAAGCAATCAAAGCCTCAAAAGAAGTTTGCGATTTGCCAGTGATTGCTTCGGTGACGTTTACGCGTGATGATAGAACCTTGCTTGGTGATGACCCTGCTAAAGTTGCCACACGAATTGCGGAAGCAGGCGCGGATGTAATTGGAGTCAATTGTTCTGGCGGACCTTCACAACTTTTACGAATCTTAAAACAAATGAAACAGGCTGTGCCAAATGGAAAATTTTGGGTGAAACCAAATGCAGGTTGGCCCGAACAAGTGAGCGGAAGAATCATGTACCCCGCCGATGCAGAATATTTTGGTGAATATGCTTTGTTGTTTCGTTCAGCAGGTGCAAACATTGTGGGTGGTTGTTGCGGAACGACTCCGCAACACATTTCTGCAATGAAAAAAACTTTAGAGTCATCTATCAAGACTTCCGAAGTCTTAGAGACTTCGGAAGTCTCAAGTGATGAAATAATTGAACCAGCACAACAACCGACTCAACTCGCACAAAAACTTGCTAATCAAAAATTCTCTATATGTGTTGAGATGGACCCACCGCGTGGACTTTCAACTCATAAATTATTAGCAGGTGCATCTTTATTACAAGATTCTGGTGCAGATGTTATCAACGTCGCTGATACGCCGATGGCGCGTATGAGAATGTCTGCTTGGGCAGTATGTGATTTGGTGCAACGTCAAATTGGTGTGGAAACCACTTTGCATTTCCCAACACGCGGCAGAAATTTGTTACGCGTGCAAGGTGATTTGCTCGCCGCACATGCACTTGGCATTCGTAATATTTTTGTCGTGATGGGTGACCCAACTTCAATTGGTGATTATCCCGAAGCCGCAGATAATTATGATTTGGTGCCATCAGGTTTAATTAAATTAATCAAACAAGGTTTCAACATGGGGCTTGACCATTCAGGCACAAGCATTGGTCAGCCTACCAATTTTTTTGTTGGCGCGGCGTTAAATCTTTGCCCACAAGATATGGACACTGAAGTTAAAAATTTAAATCGCAAAATTAAAGCAGGCGCCGATTTCTTTTTAACCCAACCTATTTATCGAAAAGATGATGGACCGAAATTAATCGAAGCCTACGAAGCCAAACATGGCAAACTAGATAAGCCAATTCTCGCGGGCATTCTTCCGTTGGTCAGTGCCAAACATGCAAACTTTTTGCATAACGAAGTGCCTGGCGTTTTCATTCCAGATGAAACGCTTAAACGAATCGAATCCGCTGGTGAAGGTGCCGCCAAAGCAGGTGTTGAACTCGCCGTTGATTTAATTCAAGGAATCAAAACTTGGGCAAGCGGAATTTATATGATGCCACAATTCCATCGTTATGATTTAGTTTCCGAAATTATTATGGATGTGAAAGAATAAATCGCTTCTTTCTTAATTTATGCTTGTTTCTGACACTTCAACTTAATTCTTAACCCCAACATGGCAAAACATTCCATTACACAATTCTTAATCAGTTTTTTACTCAGTGTATGTTTTGCTTACATTATTGTTGGCTTCCTAAATCCAGTTTTAGACTCCACATTGGCAATTGTCATTGCAACTTTAATTATGATGGTGATTTCCAATGTCATTTTTTATTCTTTTGTAAAACAAGCAACCCAATCTTTTCGTAATGGATTTTTAAGCAAGCCATTAAGTATGCTCATAGTTTCACTATTGCCTATTTTCTGGTTTGTTACAGTTTATATCTGTCTTCAATTCCCTGAAATGTTTGTATGGGAAAATATTTCTATTCCCATACAATATCTTTTGACTTTTATTCTCACTGCAATTGTTTCTGGTTTTGTCTCTTACTTTTTAGTTCAAAGAACAAATATTGAAATCAAAAATGGATTAGGCATCTACTTGGGCGGAATGTTCTTCTTAATTCATTTAATTCTCGCTCGTGCATTAAATCATCCTGCTTTAAGTTATAACGTCGTCCTCTTTGAAGCGGATGCTGGTCCATGGATGGAAATCCTTGCTAGTCCACAAAGTGGTGCAATTAATCGTGCTGTGCATCCACTGAGTTTAATCATCATTCGTCCACTCATGCGGATTGTCTCTTTTTGGATGGGTGAACATTATCCACTTGGGGCAATGCTTGTCGTTTCCGCCACTGCTGGATTATGCGTTTTCATGGTTTACTTATTTATCAAACGTGCTACCGAATCAAAAACCTATGCTTTTCTTTTTGCCATGCTATTAGGCTTTAGTGCTTCTCATTTGTTATTCGGCTCATTGACCGAAAACTATATCTTCGGCGCAGCTTCTTTAATTTTTTTCTTTTTACTTATTCAAGCAAAAGAAAATCGTTTTTCTATTCTCGTCCCAGCGGGTTTGATTCTTTTTGGAATCACCATCACCAATCTTGCCCAAGGCGTAATTGGATTATTCTTCAATAAATTTAATTTCCGCCGTTTGTTTCTGTTCTGCGTTTATGTTCTCATATTTGGAATTTTGTTGACTTTGTTTACAAATTTTTTATATCCAAAATCAATTACATTTTTCTTTAATCCAAAAGATATTGCCTTTGAGCTTGGATTTGTCAAAGTAATGGGCGAAGAACCCGAATCCAGTTTTGTTGAAAAATTCCAAGTTACAGCACGGACGATGGCTTTGTATGGCTTGGTTGCACCAAAACCTGTTGAAGCCATTTCCGAAAAACCGCCATTTCCTACCATTGACCTGAAAACTTTCGACATCCGTACTCATCAACTTGCTTCATATAAAGGGCTTGCAAACATTCCATTAGTTTTGTGGCTTATATTGCTTGCAGGTTCATTTATCACCTTTATAAAAAATATTCGTACATCCAAACATCTTTCTCTGATGCTTGGTTTACTTGGCGCATTGGGATTTAATTTCCTCATGCACTTATTCTATGGCACAGAACTTTTCCTCTACACACCGTATTGGATGTATGCCCTTATCTTTTTCATTGCCTTATCTTTATCCGAATTTGCAGAAAAGACTTGGTTTCAAATTAGTTTGGGGTTCATTGTCGTCATTATTGCGATTAACAACTTGAATTTTATATTTTCTATCCTTAAGGCAATTGCTCCGTTTTATACAAAACTCTAGAAGCAAAAGTTTTATAACTGCATGGTAGAATAAATAAAGTGAGTTAACCATGCAAGCCCTAGAATTTTGGAAAACAATCACTATGGATTATTCAAACCTGCTTGAAAACTTAATTTCATTTCTTCGTGAGCATGAAATTGAGTTTTGTGTCATTGGTGGGCAAGCGGTCAATGCCTATGTAGAGCCACTCGTGAGCTTGGATTTAGACTTAGCAGTAGCCATTAATCAAATTGAAACAGTAAAAGCATTGCTGGAAAAAAAGTTTTTAGTGAAATCTTTTCCACACAGCCTCAATATTTCCATCCCAAACTCGGATGTGCGCGTGCAAATCCAAACCGATGCGCGTTACGGCGCATTTCTTCAAAATGCAAGCGTCAGAAACATTTTAGGTATGAGCTTACCAGTGGCTAGCATTGAAGATGTACTGCAAGGCAAAATTTGGGCAGTCTCCGACTCTGAACGAAGAGGCAGTAAAAAGCAAAAAGACTTGGCGGATATTGCTCGCATTCTCGAATCTTATCCCGAACTTCGTAACAACGTGCCGCAAGAAATCCTCTCCAAACTTTTGGATTAATCCCATGCTCCTCGTCATTGACATTGGTAACACCAACCTCACGCTTGGCTTATATGAAGGCGATACACTTGGCCCGCATTGGCGGTTAGCCACTGACCATAACCGTATGCCCGATGAATACGGTTTACAATTTTTAGGCTTGCTACAAAATGCGGGGAAAACAGTTAAAGATATTACTGGAATTTCAGTAGCATCCGTTGTGCCACCATTAACTGGACGAGTGATTCAAGCCTGTGAAGAATACTTGAAACAAAAACCATTGGTTGTAGATACTGGAATCAAAACTGGAATCAAAATTCGATATGAAGACCCGCGTGCCGTTGGTGCTGATCGTGTTTGTGATGCAGTTGCAGTAATTAAACTTTATGGCGGACCCGCCTGTGTCGTTGATTTTGGAACTGCAACCACATTCAATGCCATTACAAAAGATGGTGAATATTTAGGTGGTGCAATTACTGCTGGTATTAATCTCGCAGCAGAGGCACTTTACACACGTGCCGCAAAACTCCCGCGCATTGATTTACAACTTCCGCCTTCTGTGATTGGAAAAAATACGGTTCATGCTATGCAATCAGGTTTGCTGTTTGGTTACGTCAGCATGGTTGAAGGTATGGTTGCAAGATTCAAAAATGAATTAGGCTCTGATATGAAAGTGATTGCAACAGGTGGGTTAGCAGAAGTGGTTGCCAAAGAAACAAAAGTGATTGATATTATTTCTCCATGGCTTACGCTTGAAGGCTTGCGTTTGATATGGGAATTAAATCACTAGTATGAAAAAATTATTACTAACTTTTATTTTTCTGATTTCTGCATGCGATGGTGGGGTTACTAATAAAGAAGCAATAACATCAACACCTCAAAGCATTTTATTCACTCCAGTAGAAACTCAAAAAAACTCAACACCTGTATTGCCTACCCAAACATTAATTTCAAACCCAATATGGATTCCTCAAGGTCCAAATGAGATTGTTGTACCGATTCTCTTATATCATCACATTACAGAATCTTCAACACATAGCCAATATTACATTGAGCCAAAAGATTTTGAAGAACAAATGCAATTGTTAAATCGTTGGGGATATACAACAATCACAACAACTATGTTAGTAGAAGCTATTCACAAAGGGTTATCACTTCCTCCACGTCCTATTATTATTACATTTGATGATAGTAATTTGGATAATTACAATATTGCATTTCCTATTATGCAAAAATATGAGTTTACAGGTGTGGTATATATTGTTGGTAGATATTTGGGTGCAGAAAATTTTATCAATGTAGAACAAGCCAAAGAAATGGTGAATGCAGGTTGGGAAATTGGCAGTCATAGTATGAATCATGTGGATTTATCTACCATAACTTCGGATGAAAGATGGTATGAGATTCATGGCTCGCGTGAATTTCTGGAAAAAGAAATAGGTGTACCTGTATTAACTTTTGCTTATCCATTTGGTGTTTATGACTGTAACATTATGGATGTAACGTATCAGGCAGGGTATATTGCCGGAGTGGGGCTTGGAAATTCTAATGACCAATGTACATATGACCTGTTTGCTCTACATCGTCATGCAATAAAGTTAGAAGATGATATAGAAACATTTTCACTTTTTCTACCTTGGCAAGGCGAATTGCAATCTCCGTAATAAAGAAACCCATGACAATCGTTATGGGTTTTTATGATTCTATACACTTGTTAAAAAATTTTTATTGAATAAAATGATGATAAGGAGAATGAAGATGAAGCGATTAATAATTTTATTGATGATAAGTTTTTTATTGACGGCTTGTTTATTCCCGCCTCCACCCCCGCCGCAAACTGGTTCTGATTCTTCAACTGAGTCATTGCCCCCAGCCAATGACCAAAGTTCCCAAAATCAGAATCAAGCATCCCCTACGTCAGAAGCGGAAAGTGAATCACATACATCAGATGCGCCACATACATCTGATGTTGATGCAACACATCTTGAAATCGGTGATGGAAAATATTCCACAACGCCACAAGTGGGTTATGTATTTTCTTGTCAAACAAATTACAACGGATTAGGTGCTACGGGCGCGCCCGGCAATTGGATTAACGGTGATGGCACATGGAATGCTTTGATGAAAGCGGTGGTGGATGGTTCTGTTTCATGGCCCCATAGTTTTAGCATTTCAATTCAAGGCGACCAGCGTGTGTTAACTGGAAATGGTTTGCCAGACCATACAACGGGAAATTATCCGATTTCGCCGAGTGATGATGCTTATGTTTATGATAGAAATCCAAATTCAATAAGTGAACAAAACATTACATTAACTTTGCCTGCCAACCCAACGATTGCATCTCAACCGACTTGTGTGGGTGGTGACGTGGGAATTATGTTATCTGGTGTAGTTTTATTCAATGCTTTTGATGCGCTTGGACGTGATGCCCAAGTGCATGAAGTGCAAGATGAATGTGATGGGCATCCGCAACAAGCAGGTGTGTATCATTATCATGCGTTGAGTGATTGTTTAGAAGATACAAAAACTGGACATTCGGCATTGATGGGTTATGCGTTTGATGGTTTTGGAATTTATGGTTAGTACGATGAAGATGGCACTGAAATTACGAATGCAGATTTAGATGAATGTCATGGGCATGTTGGTGTGATTGAGTGGGATGGTCAAAGTGTAGAAATGTATCATTATCATGCCACGCGCGAGTTTCCATATACTGTTGGATGTTTCAAAGGCACGCCATCGGTACGTTCAATTGGTGGTCAGGGACAAAATCAGCAACCTCAGCAAGGTGAGCAGAATCAAAATCAAGGTGGGCAAACTGGTCAACAACCGCCACAAGAAGCGATTACTGCTTGTGTTGGATTAACTCAAGGTGCAAGTTGTTCGGTTGGAAATATGACAGGCACTTGTATGACTCCGCCAAATTCAAGTCAATTGGCATGTGTGCCTGCTGGTGGTCCGCCTCCGTAAAATCATGTCATTGCGAGCGAAGCAATCTCAAAAAATATTATTAAATATAATTTTCTAGTAGATTGCTTCGCTCGCAAAGACATAATAGATTTAGAAAATAAAAAAGAACCATCAAATGATGGTTCTTTTTTGTTAATTCCTGTGCCTTTACGGGAATTCGAATCTTGGTTAAGCCTTAATATCTCCTCAATGGAGGTGAGAGAGCTTAATAAAAAAGAATCACTGAGTGATTCTTCAAGTGCCCCTACGGGAATTCGAATCCCGGTTTAAGCCTTGAGAGGGCTTCGTCCTAGGCCACTAGACGATAGGGGCGTACATTGGAAGCATCGCTGACTCATGTCAGCGATGTGGTGTGCGGTGACTTGAAGTCACCCACACCGAGGCGAGATTGTATCATCCTGAATTTGATACGTCAACGAACACATGCAATTCCTTCGGTCCATGCACACCAATCGTCAACGTCATCTCAATATCCGCCGTGCGCGATGGTCCCGTAATAAACACCGCCGCATTTTTATCTTCCACCAAATGAATCGCATCTGGCAAAGATGGCACGATGTCTTTTGATTTAAGCATCACGATATGAATCTCTGGTAATAGAGATGGATGTAATGCTTCATCCGCTTCAAGCACTGACCCTGTATCTGCCAGCCCAACTAAAGCATTTGTCACACCCAAGCGGATTTGTGGGTCATCGTCATAAGTGAAGTCAATGTTTGCTTTTTGTAAAAGAGATTCATCTAATGTGTTTGGCTCAAGCATAATTTTATTGATATTTCTTGATTTTATAAAGTTAATAACATCTTGTTGAAAATTTTTTGTTTGATACACATTTCCGCTGACGGTGGTTAATTCTTTGGTGAATTGTTCAATAAGATTCGTGTCACTCTGAGGGAGCAGTTTTTCCGCGACCGAAGAGTCTCTTTTGTTTTGTGAGAAACCCTTCGTTTCACTCAGGGTGACAGGCTTCCATTGTGAGCGAAATGTTTTATTTGCAAAACGCGGAAAATCTTTGCTATATCCCCAACCTGTGAATGCAGGCAGATGAATCCACTGCGAGAAAGGGGAAAGCAGAAAAGTTGTCAGCGAGGCAAATGCTTGAGAGAATGCAAACAACTTGGGGCGAGTCGAGAGGCGGGTATATATCTGCAAAAATAATTTTGTTAACTGATTTAATCCAGCACCTTCACTGATGACTGATGACGACTCACTGTTTACTTTACCTGCTCTTACACGCGTCAACATTTTTGGCAAATCAATATCCACAGGACAAGCATCCTTACACGCGCCACACAGTGACGAGGCTTGCGCGAGATGAACAAAATTTTCACCCATCAACCCCGGCGAAATGACCGAACCAATCGGACCGGGATACGGCGCGATAGTTTTATCTTTTCCGATATAAGCATGACCGCTGAGTTCGCGAAAAACGGGACATGCATTGAGACAAGCGCCACAACGAATGCAATACAAAGATTCTTTGAGTGGAGAATTTCGCAAACGCGAACGTCCGTTATCGAGAATGATGATGTGCCGTGTTTGATTTGGAAGCGGCTTGCGAAGTAGTTGTGTGTAAACAGAAATTTTTTGTCCCGTTGCCGAACGTGCAAGCAATGAAATGAAAAGCGAAAGGTCATCAAGATTTGGAACGATACGTTCCATGCCCATGAGTGCAATGTGAACAGGTGGAATTGTAGCAACCATTCTGGCATTGCCTTCATTGGAAACAACACAAATATTTCCAGTTTCTGCCACGCCAAAATTTACACCACTGATGCCAATATCAGCAGTGAGAAAAATTTCACGCAAAATTTTTCTGGCAGTTGCTGTTAATGTTGGAATATCTTCTGTATATGGAATATTTAATTTTTCATGGAAGAGTTGTGCCACTTGTTCTTTTTTGAGATGTGCGGCAGGTGTGATGATGTGGCTCGGTCTTTCTTTGCGAAGTTGCACAATGTATTCGCCTAAATCTGTTTCAACAACTTTGATGTTTTCTTTTTCAAGGGCATGATTTAATTCAATTTCTTCCGTCACCATAGATTTTGATTTTGCTACTAACTTGGGCGAGTCATGACTCGCCCCTACGATTTGTAAAACAATTTGAATCGCTTCTTTTGAATCTTTCGCTCTGTGGACAATGACTCCATTCGCTTCATTCTTCGTGATGAATTGATTCAGGTATTCATCCAGATTATCAATCACATCCGCGCGGATTTTGTGCGCGCGTTGCCTTCGTTCTCGCCAATCGGGGATTGATTCAAATGCCAGAGCACGTCCACGCAGGCGACGTTCGGTATTGTTATCCAATGCCGTTTGCAAATTTGGATTATTAATTGATTCTTTGATTCGTTCACGGAAGAATAAATTACTCATCTTCGTTTATCTCTGATTTAAGATTTCCGCAATGTGAAACACTTTTTGCTTTTTCTTTTGGCGATTTAATCCACCTGCAATGTGCATAAGACAACCCGCATCTGTTACAACTAACGTTGGAGATTGAGTTTCATCGAGATTTTGTATTTTTCTTTTCAACCATTCAGCCGAAAGTTCTGGATGTTCCACAGACATAATGCCGCCAAATCCGCAACATTCATTGGCATTTGGTAATTCCACCAATGTTGCGCCTTTTACATTTTGTAATAACGCACGAGGTTGTTTATCAATATTCATTCCGCGCAGTGTGTGACAAGATGGATGATAAGTTAACATCCCATCCCATGTTGCACCAACATCAGTGATGTTTAAGTTATCTACAAGATATTCCGTGAATTCATAAACTCTATCTGCTAATGCTTTTGTGCGTGGAAGCCAAATGTTATCATTTTCAAACAATTCGATATATCCATGCTTGAAATGATGAGCACATGACCCAGACGGCATGATGATAT
The DNA here is from genome assembly GCA_016789345.1 of Anaerolineales bacterium. GTDB lineage: Bacteria > Chloroflexota > Anaerolineae > Anaerolineales > Villigracilaceae > Villigracilis. The sequence goes on from JAEURG010000011.1 coordinate 29,135, forward strand.
CCCCACTTGTATTTTCAAAAACTTTTATGGTGTGTTCAGCAACGGCGCGCGCGTCCTTTCTCAATCCCGCATTGAATTGAGGTTGTCCGCAACAAGTTTGTTCGTGCGCAAATTCCACATTAATGCCGAGGCGATTAAGAATGTTTACAACTGCTTCACCTGTTTTGGGGAAGAAAGAATCGGTCAGGCAGGTGATGAAGAGTTGAACGGTTGGCATGATTTGTTATCAAAATTATGGGTTTGAGCTAATCACTCGATTATTTATCAATGTTAATCCTTCATCTTCTTCATCATAGTGAATGGGTTTATCAACTAAATTGTTACTAACAACAATGTTTTCACTGATTGAGTCCATATCAATACTGCGTCTTACAGAGTTAATGGAAATATTGCCTTCAATCAGAAGGTTTATGGTTGGGCTTTCATCATCGGTCGTCCACGAGGCGTAATTATCGTAACACCCACTGACGGTATTGTTGAGGATTTGTATATCGTGTAGTTGCATTCCCCAGCCTTCGTAAAGTTCGCCTGCAACAATAATTCCTGACATTCGGTTATCCTCACGGAGGTAAGTATCGTCACAGGTGACAACATTATTTTTTACAACGACCTCATAAGAATTATCTATGTAAATACCAACGCTATAATTACTTCCAACAATGTTGTTTTCTAACAAAATACGAACACCGCGTGTGATAGCGATGCCTTCGCCACAGTTATGAAATACTTTGTTGCCACGTAATGTAACATCTTCTGCACCAATGCGAATTTTTAATCCGCTTCCCCAACTGATTTCTTCTTCCATTCCACATTGGTTGTTTTCACCGTTTTCTGTGACAGAATTACGGACAATAGAGTCTTGAATCAAGATATGTTTGCTTTGAACCAATATGCCATGTGAGTCTGCACCAACCACTTCTATGTTATAGACATGAATATAATCTCCATTTACAATTAATCCGTTGAGTATGGCGTTATTGCCACGAATGGTAATGGGTGCGTTTTCTTGACCTGATTTGGTGATTGTGATTGATTCTAGCGAGCCAGTTAGGTAAATTGTGTCGCCGGGTTGGGCTAAAGATTCAGCATGTTCAAAATTTAAGCATGGGGTAGATATATCACATTCAGGGTTTTCTGTTCCATTTGAAGAAACGTAAAAACTATCCCCATCATTACGAAATTGTGTTTCTGCTTGTTGTTGGCAGGCTTTAATCTCTAAAACACAATTACTGAGTTTGATTCCAGTTTGTGACATTTCTTCTTGGCGGGAGTATGTTAGTGCTAGCCTGTCTATGCTAATGATGCTGGCTGTAACTATGAAAATGATAATTAAGTCAAGGATGATTTTTTTTATAGGGCGGCGAAAAAATGTGTTCATAGAATCATGAGTATATCTTATGATTTTAAGAAGCCTCTAAGAGTCTTATCTTTTAGAGGCTTCTAATCTTACTATATTACGATACTCACCAACCGACCTTTTGCCACAATCACTTTCTTCGGTTCTTTGCCTTCCAAATATTTTTGGATAGTTTCAGAGGCTAAAGCGGCAGTTCGGATTTCTTCTTCACTAGCTTCGGCGGCAACTATAACTCTATCTCTCACTTTGCCATTGATTTGCACCGGTATTTCAATCGAATCATCTTTGGCGGCGACTTCGTCAACTTGGGGCCAGGATTGTTGATGAATGGAATAAGGTTTGCCTAAATGATTCGTCCATATCTCTTCTGCGATGTGTGGTGCGACGGGAGCCATCATTTTGATATAGATTTCTTTCGCTTCATTCCATTCGGATGTGTTTTCTGCTCCTGCTTCGCGGGCTTTATACATATCGTTCATCAATTCCATTAACGATGAAATGATGGTGTTGAATTCAAAATGTTCAAAGTCATGTGTAATGCTTTTCAGCGTTTGATGGACGCGTCGGCGTAGATTCTTTTTCACGTCAGCAGAATCAGTTGTCGGCACGGATGAAGCGGAATCAGTAAACAATGTCCAGACTCTACGCATCCATCTAGCAGTTCCTTCAATGCCATTTGAATCCCATGGCGCGCCTTGTTGCCAACGTGCGAAGAACATCAAATAGGCACGCACAGTATCAGCACCATATTTTTGTACCAACACATCAGGTGCAACCACATTGCCTTTGCTCTTTGACATTTTGCTATTATCTTCTGCCAAGACCATGCCTTGATTGCGTAATTGCATCATCGGTTCGTTGCCTTCAGTCATGCCCATATCACGCAAGGCTTTATGAAAAAAGCGCACATATAACAAATGCATGGTGGCGTGTTCGCTTCCACCAGTGTATGTATCAACGGGCATCCAATAGTTATATTCATTATCATCAAATGGAGCCTTATCATTATGCGGACTTAAATATCGCATGTGATACCACGATGAACACATGAACGTATCTAATGTATCTGTTTCGCGCATGGCATATTCACCACACATAGGGCAAGTTGAATCTTTCCATGTTGGATGAAACTTCAATGGCGATTCACCAGTTGGTTTCCATTCAGCAATATCGTCGGGCAATACAACAGGCAATTGTTCATCTGGCACAGGATTCCAGCCATGTGTTTCGCAATAGACCATTGGAATTGGGGCGCCCCAAAAACGCTGGCGTGAAATCAACCAATCACGATAACGATAATTAACATCGCGTTTGCCAATTCCTTTTTGCTCTAAATATTCAATCACTGCTTTGATAGCAGGATTTTTCAAACCTTTATCATTGGTTGCAGGTGTGCCATTGAACTGACCAGAATTAATCATCACGCCTTCGTGTTCATGCGCATGTTCCATTGTGTCACCGTTTAATTCGACGCCATCAGGTTGAATGACAGGAACAATTTTCAAACCAAACTTGCGCGCAAATTCAAAGTCACGTTGGTCATGTGCAGGCACAGCCATAATCGCGCCAGTGCCATAAGACATCAAAACATAATCTGCAACCCAGATTGGGATTCGTTCTTGATTAACTGGATTGATAGCATAACCGCCAGTGAAGACTCCTGTCTTTTCTTTATCTTTCGCTTCACGCTGGATGTCAGTTTGTTTCTCGGCTTGAGCCTTATACTCGCTGACGGCTTGTTTGTTTTCTGGCGTAGTGATTTTTTCCACCAACGGATGCTCTGGTGACATGACCATAAACGTCGCACCCCATAAAGTATCTGGACGAGTTGTAAAAATTTCAATAGGGTCACCGGCTTCCGTTTTGAAAGTAACAGATGCGCCTTCACTTCGTCCAATCCAATTGGTTTGTGATGTTTTGATGTAATCGGGCCAGTCAATGCCTTCAAAGTTTAATAACTCATCCGCATATTTTGTGGCTTTGAAAAACCATTGTTCCAATTCTTTCTTAATGACAGGCGTTCCACAACGGTCACAAACTCTATCTTCACCTTTGACTTGTTCACGCGCCAAAGTGGTGTTGTCTTTCGGACACCAATCCACAGCCGCTTTTTTACGATATGCCAAGCCATGCTTATATAATTGTATGAAAAACCATTGCGACCATCTATAGTATTGTGGGTCAGATGAAATGGCTTCGCGCTCCCAATCAAACATGGCACCCATCGAACGCATTTGTTTTTCCATGCGCTCAATGTTTTGATACGTCCATATTTTCGGATGAATATTATGCTTAATCGCCGCGCCTTCTGCTGGTAAACCAAACGCATCAAAACCCATCGGGAACATGACGTTATACCCTTGCATACGTTTGAATCTTGCACGCGCATCTGGTGGAGTCATCGAAAACCAGTGACCAATATGCAAATCACCACTGGGGTAGGGCAACATTGTCAAGGCATAAAATTTTGGTTTGCTTTCATCAATCACAGCCCGATATAACTTATCCGCTTCCCATTTGGCTTGCCACTTCGGCTCAAATGCTTGCGGATTAAAAGATTTATCTTTTATCTCATTATTTGTTGTATTCATTCTTTCCTCTTTAATCAGTTTCAGGTTTAAAGTTCAAGGTTTCAAGTTATTAAATACAATATTGAATCAGAAGACTCATAAGCAATGGTCCCTGTTTCCAGAAAATGATATTGATTTTGATATTCATATTCATACGAGTCTCCTTTCAAGAATTAAAACAAAAATCCTTCATCCACATCAGGGACGAAGGATTAACTCCGCGGTACCACCCGAATTGTCTTATTAGTCTTACAGGTCGTTTGGTTTTACAAGTCAGACTTGTTAGACCTTTTAGACTTTTTCGACTATTTAGACCACTCTTTCGCTATAACGGGCTGACCCGTGAATGACTACATTTCTTCACCATTCAAGTCTCTCTTGCGAGGAACAGGCGAGTTCAGTCTTTTTGGCTTCTCGTAAATACCATTGAAGGGCTTCCACCTTACTTTCCCTTCTCGCTGACGAGATGACTTACTACTCCTGCTATGACTATTTAACTATTAGCATTTGGCTTTTAGCGATGGGTTAATTGCTAACAGCCAATCGCTAAAAATTTGTGGACCCAGAGGGATTCGAACCCTCGACCTTCTCAATGCCATTGAGACGCGCTCCCAACTGCGCTATGGGCCCCTTTTCAATTTTGGATTAACGATTTCAGATTTTCGATTAATCGTCAATCCAAAATCGTTAATCGTCA
>JAEURG010000021.1 GCA_016789345.1 Anaerolineales bacterium
TTGTTTGCAAATGGAAGTAAAGAATCATTGCCGTTGATGAGCAAGACCGAAGCGGCTGAAAAAATTATAGAACACGTTGCAAGATTGTTGGAGTGATATGCGAATTTTGGTGATGTCTGATATTCATGGAAATTACACAGCTTTGATGGCTGTGTTAAAAGATGCAGGTGAAGTAGATGAAACCTGGTGCTTGGGTGATTTGGTCGGTTACGGACCAGACCCCAATGCTGTAGTGGAAGAAATACAAGAAATTAAAAATTTAACTTGTTTGATGGGCAACCATGATGTGGCTGTGATTGGCAAAATGCCATTAGAAACGTTTAATGGTGATGCAAAAAAATCTTTGGCGTATCACGAAAAAGTTTTGACTGCTACTAATATGGATTTTCTAAGAATGTTGCCAAGCAAGCCAAAAGTGCGTGGTGAAGCCACGATTGTGCATGGAAGTCCGCGTGACCCATTGTGGGAATACATTTTGAATGGGCTTTCTGCCAGACTCAATTTTGACCATTTCGATACGCCGTGGTGTTTTATTGGTCACACACACATTCAAAGTATTTTTATCAAAGATGAAGCCAGCGACCGTGTCTCGCTTGAACAAACAAGACCGAATGAGACGATTCAATTACAACCAAAACTGATTTTGAATCCCGGCTCGGTAGGTCAGCCACGTGACCGTGACCCACGTGCCGCGTATGCTATTTATGATACTGATGCCAGAACATGGACTCCGAAACGTGTGGCATATAACATTGCCGAAGTGCAAGAAAGAATCCGCGCGGCGGGTTTGCCAGAGAAACATGCTTTGAGGATTGGTGAGGGATGGTAGTTTACCCTCACCCCTGCCTCCCCCAAATACTACAAAGAAGACTTTAGTATTTAATAAAAGTTTTTATGTCGTATTTGGGGGAGGTGTCACGAAGTGACGGAGGGGGCAGTGGAACATTCTTTATAAACAATTCGTCCTTTTGGCAGAGAAGTCGCCAAATAAACAAGGAGAAGAGAAAATGAAACGTATTTTGTTATTTAGTTCAATGATTGCTTTAATGTTCCTCGCCGCATGTGGTGGTGGTGCAGTTGCGCCACTTGCATATGCTCCATCGGAAGAATATTACTATGATTCTGCACCGCCGATGCCGGGCGTTGCACAAGAATCTTCCGCAGATAATAGTGGCAGTGGCGGCGGTGGAGAAGCGCGTGCCACAAGCGTAGAGCGTATCGTCATTCAAAACGCCGATATTGCTATTGTGGTTTCAGATGTTGAAGGGCAATTGAATGAAATTCAAGTCATGGCTGAAACAATGGGTGGATTTGTTGTTGCTTCAAATTTATATCAAACCTACACAAACAACTCGGTCTTAGTTCCCGAAGCGACAGTTACGATTCGCGTCCCTGCTGAAAGATTAGATGAAGCCTTGGATTCGCTCAAAGCAGGTGCAATCGAAGTCCGAAGCGAAACACGCTCCGGTCAAGATGTCACTGCTGAGTATGTAGATTTAAAGTCACGCCTCAAAAATTATGAAGCCGCCGAACGTGAATTAAGCAGGTTGCTTGAAAACGCCGCCACCACAGAAGATGTGATTAATATCTTCAATCAATTGGCTTATTATCGTGAGCAAATCGAAATCACAAAAGGTCAAATTCAATATTACGAAGAAGCCGCGGCGCTTTCTGCTATCAGCATCCGTTTGATTGCCGAAGCAACCATCCAGCCAATTGAAATTGCAGGTTGGCAACCACAAGGCGTTGCACGTGACGCCATTCAAGATTTGGTTTACTTCTGGCAAGATTTTGTTGACTTCTTAATTTACTTCACACTCAACACACTGCCACGATTAATCACCATTGGTATTCCGTTATATCTCGTCTTCCTCGGTGGGCGTGCCTTGTTCAGAAAAATGCGTGGCAATAAAAAAGAAGAACCGAAAGTTGAAGAGAAAAAGTAAAGTGAATAGGTAATAGTAAATAGTACAAGAGGATAGTAGCGATGCTATCCTCTTGTACTATAATGATAAAAATGGATGCATTAATTCAAGACGCGAAAACTTTATTCAATGTCCACCTCACTGCACGTCAAGTGATGTCTTTGATAACATACGAAAAAGAATTGATGGAGTGGAATCAAAAATTTAATCTCACTGCTATTCGAGATGTTGAGTCGATTCGCGTTAAACATTTTCTGGATTCATATTCCTGCGTTTTGGCATGGCAAGCCAATCCCCCGCTTCGCCTCATAGACGTGGGAACTGGGGCGGGTTTCCCCGGCCTTCCACTTAAAATTATTTATCCTCAAATGCATGTGACATTGGTTGAATCAGTCGGTAAGAAAGCCATGTTTTGTCAGCACATCGTCAGCAAATTGGGTTTAGAAAATATTGATGTGATAAAAACCCGCGCCGAAGATATTGGTCAAGATAAAAATCACAGAGAATCTTATGATGTTGCAGTGGCTCGTGCCGTTGCAAATTTAAGTATCTTGAGTGAATATTTATTGCCTTTAGTAAAAATCGGTGGAACAGTCCTTGCTCAAAAAGGGGAAACTGCTCATGCTGAAGCCCAATCCGCTGAAAAGGCGATTAAAGTATTAGGTGGAAAGTTGAAACAAATTATCCCCGTCCAATTGCCCGGCGTTGCCGATGAAAGATATTTGGTCTTGATAGATAAAGTAAATGCCACACCGGAAGGTTATCCACGCAAAGCAGGGATTCCTGCGAAGACTCCGTTGTAATTATTCACTTAACACCCATTCCCTCGCCTTTTCAATATCATCAAACTGGTGAAAGTTGTATCCGCGATTGCGAAAGACAGTTTCCATGAAGCGGGTATTTTCAGTTAACTCTTTGAAGACCATGGCAATCTTCCATGAATAAGATAATCCAATTTCTTTATTAATATCAGGACGTTCGTAGTATTCTAGAATGGTTAATTCAAAAACTGTATCACGATGGTCAACGAGTTGTTTGTGACACCCATGTTTTTCCATGGCTTGAACAACATCCTTAAGCATGGAATTTGCTTCTTCTTTGGTTAATACTCCCTTGGTTTTTATATAAAGAAGGTTTTCATCTGTAAGATATTCAATCGTCCATTCCATGAGAGAAATATAATACAAAAAGTATGACAGAACATAACAATATTCTGTCATACTTTTTCTTTAAGGTGATTATCACCTATAGTGATTACTTATGATTTTCCAAACCACATGCGGGCGATTAAATTATCTTTCCGCACGAATTGATGATATAAAGCCGCCCCCACGTGAAGCAAAACTAACACCAACAGCACCCAAGATAAAAGTCCATGCCCGTTGCGGGGCAAGTAATCAAAAAAATTAGGTGGGTAGGCTTGTGCTCCACTAAACACGGCGGGTAAATTTGCAAGTTGATACATACCCAATCCACTGATTGCCATGCCAATCAATAAAACATAAAACAAAACATGCACGGCTTTTCCAACAAAATTCAAAAAGGCATTACCGGCATCTGCTGGGGCAGGGCTTTTCGTTGTAAATTTTAAAATCAGACGGGCTATTAATAAAATTGTAATTGCCGCGCCAATGTAGGTATGAGTCTGCAATAACATCACTTTTTGTGGATCTTGCGGCGAAACGGATGGCATAGCAAACTTACCCACACCAAGCATCATAAAAACCAACAATGCCATTAACCAATGAATGACGACGTGAACAGGGGTATATCGCTTTGGGGTTGTTTCAGACATAATCATCTCCTTTGTTTTGATTGATATAGTAGACAGCCTGATAATTGTTTTTTCTTACAGATTTAAGTATAGCCGAGTTCATGTTTCATTCGTTAACAAATACCACAAGTAAGAGTACAATACATTTTGTTTCATTCCCCCGCCGTTTTTCGACGGGTACCTAAACTCAAGGAGATTCACATGTATCACACTATCATTATCGTCGGCAATGTAGGCAAAGACCCTGAAATGCGTTATACGCCGTCGGGTCAGGCTGTCACTTCTTTTTCAGTTGCAACCAACCGCCAATATACATCTGGAAATGGAGAGCAAATTAAAGAGACAATTTGGTTTCGCGTTTCAACATGGGGAAAAACCGCTGAAGTTTGCAATCAATATGTAAAGAAAGGTTCAAAAGTTTTAATTGAAGGTCGCCTCACACCAGATAAGGCTACAGGTGGTCCGCGCATTTGGACAAAACAAGATGGCTCTGCCGGCTCATCCTTTGAAGTGACTGCTCAAACCGTGCGCTTCCTTTCTTCACGTGGAGACAATGAAGGCGGACCTGTCTCTGGTGGTGGTATGGAAATGGCTGAACTTCCCCCAGAAGATGATATTCCATTCTAAATAAATATGTAGGGGCGACTCGCGAGTCGCCCCTACTATAATATATAAAAATTATGACAACTCCCCCCATCCCACAAAAACCTGTTGCACCAACACTCGAACTCCCTGCCAATTTAGAACCCGTGTATGCCAACCTTGCTCGCATTGCACATTCACCGTCTGATATTGTGATTGACTTTGCACATCTTTTGCCTGGCGAACCACGTGCAAAAATTAGTGCGCGTGTCATCATGACACCACTTAATGTAAAATTATTGATGCGTGCCTTAGCCGATAACCTCTCCCGCTATGAAGCCGCCTTTGGTGAAATTCAAATTCCCACCAACTCCACACTGGCAGATAATTTATTCAAACCATTTCAAGGTCCGCCGCCTGAACCACCAAAAGAACCAACCAAAGAATAATTATGCAAAAGTTAGAAAGCATTGCTGAACAAATCCGAAAAGATTTTGACGCACAAACTACTGCGCGAGATAATGCGCTCGCAAAAGCCCGTCAACTCACGCGCGCGT
>JAEURG010000032.1 GCA_016789345.1 Anaerolineales bacterium
GATGGGTTTTTTTGTTGGTAAAGAAAATGCTTTGGGCGAGCCAATCAAAATTGAAAATGCACACGAACATATTTTTGGCATGGTGTTGTTGAATGATTGGAGTGCGCGTGATATTCAAGCATGGGAGTATGTGCCGCTTGGTCCTTTCCTTGCGAAAAATTTTGCAACTTCGATTTCGCCGTGGGTGGTGACAATGGATGCATTGGATGCATTTCGTGTCCCGACTCCGAAACAAGACCCAACGCCTCTACCTTATTTGAAACTTGATTCTGTTACTGGACTTGATATTACGCTTGAAGTTTTTTTGCAAAGCGAAACAATGAGTGAACCACAATTGATTTCAAATTCAAACATGAAATATTTATATTGGAGTGTTGAGCAGATGTTGGCACATCATACAATCACAGGTTGTAATATGCGCGTTGGTGATTTGTGTGGCACAGGCACTATCAGTGCGCCTTATGAAAATGGATATGGCTCAATGCTTGAGTTAACGTGGCGTGGTGAAAAGCCGATTCAATTATCTAGTGGTGAAGAAAGAAAATTTTTGCAAGATGGCGATACTGTGATTATGAAAGGCTATTGTCAGAGAGATGGGTACAGAATTGGTTTTGGGGAAGTGACTGGGAAGATTCTTAAGAGTAGAGAGTAGAGAACAGAAAGCAGTAAGTAGAAGGCAGATAAAAGAACCTCATCTAAAAAATGAGGTTCTTTTTATTTAACCTAATGAATTCATGGCTACATGTGCAACAGAAGGCACAACGAGATTTTTTGTTCGATGAAAAACATAGCCAAATACAAAACCTGAAACGGTTTGAGAAATTAGGCAAATGGCAAGTGCGGCTAGGATGTTTCCATCCATCATTTGAGTATTGGCGTTCAAATGCCATAAGCCAAAGATGATTGCTTGCAAAGTCAACGCCCAAGGTGTAGAAACCAGTTTGCTTAGTCTGGTTTGAAGCGCACCACGAAACAAAAACTCTTCAAAGAATCCATTTTGAAATAAGTTTCCGATTAATCTTCTGAGTAAAGATTGTAAAGGCATTAATCCGCTGGCTACAAAAATAATCCATGCCACGATTGGAAGCGCAAGCCAAACAAGCAATGCTTTGCCAACTTTGTTACCTTTTCCAAAACCAAGTTCAGTGGGTTTTGCGCCGAGAATTAATAAAAGAATAAATGGAATGACAAAATACTGTACGGGGTTAGCGATGGAATTGCCAGGTCCGCCAAACCATTCGGCGGGTAATGTTGCTTCGCCAAAGTTATATGACCATTCAACAATATTTGACCAAATTGGAATGTTTAAACTAAACCCAGTGATGATGATAACCAAACTGATGATTAGGGTTTGAATCCACAATTTGGATTTATTTTCATTCGCTTCATTTTCTTCGGGTGGAACTGGGTGAGTGACCTTTATCGTCATCCATACCAACAAAGCGTAATACAAAGTGCGCCCTAAGAACAAAGACAACGTACCAATGCTAATTAGATAAATATTAGCAATGATGTAAATGAAAATTCCGCCCCAAAAAATGTTTCGCCATTCTTGTGGAATTGAAAGTTTTGACATGGTGAACTATCCTGTATACAAAAGAGACATGCAAATTGCATGTCTCTTTTGTATGTATTTCAATTTATTTATTCGTAAGCAAACTCACAACAAAAATCAACACTGCCGCGCCGAGAACTGCAACGATTAGGCTCCAAAAATCGAAGCCTGTAACGCCTTGATAGCCAAAATAATTCATAATGGCGCCGCCCAAAAATGCACCGACAATGCCATAAATCACGTTGGCGATTCCGTTAATCTTTTTATTCTTGCCCATGATGATGCTGGCAATCCAGCCTGCAATGCCTCCGAAAAATATCCATACAACAACTTGCATTAAGTCCATGTTAGCCTCCAGTGATTAAGATATATTTTATATTATACACTTTGTTAATTTAATAGAAGTGCTATTGATATAAAAAAACACCCTTGCTGTTAACAGCAAGGGTGTTTTTTTATTCTTGATTAATTTTTAGCGACGGACTAAGCCAACCACAAAGAGCAATACGATTGCTCCTAAAATGGCGACAAGTAAACTATTTAAGTTGAAGCCTGTCACACCTGCGGCGCCGAATTGATTCATAATCCAACCGCCGATGAACGCGCCGATGATACCAACGATAATGTTGGCAAGTGCGCCCATTTGTCTGTTTTTGCCCATCACGATACTCGCAATCCAACCAGCGAGTGCCCCAAAGATAATCCATACTAAGATATTCATTTTGTGCCTCCGTAAAGTTAATTTGGATTACTTACAACCCAACCATACCGCAACAAAAAGCATATATCTATCAACCATTTGGGGGAATACAAGACAAAAAACGCGTTTTTCTTAAGTTTTTTTCATCTTTTATTTCGTTTGCTTTGAGAGGTACGTCAATACCAGAAGCGCGACGTACTTGAATTAACCCTCAAATTTATTTAACAACTCTTTCAGCGTGGCTAGTTCCTCTTTAGACAATGTCACACCTTTGCCCATTTTGCTATGGTCTGCGGACCAATCACGGATGTCGTATTTTGGTTCGCGGTCATTCCAACTGATTAAGTTGACTTCTTTCATCCAGCCACTTGCGGATTTGGATAACACACCAATCGTTTTGATAATTTCATATTTGATTTCAGACATTTTAATGCTCCTTCTACAGATTTCCTTTCGACTAAAACCTAAAACCTTTTAGCCACGAATTACGCGGATTTTCACGAATTGAATCAATAAATCTGTGCAAATTAGTGAAATCTGTGGCAAATTTTTTAGGATAGCAAATTAGTTTGTTTTATAGTTCTTGATGAACTGAAATAGTATAGTGCAATTAATATCACAAAAAGAAAAGTAAGGTAAACGGGAATTGCTTCTAAAGAAATATTTTGAGCCAGTACACCTGCTACGGCAGGGACAACTGCCGCGCCCAAGCCAGATACACTCACTTGCATTCCAATGGTGTTGGCGGCGTGATGTTCCCCAACACGAGAACTTGTACCAGACATGAAACCTGCAAAAATGGGTGACAAGGAAAAACCGATAATAGATACTGCGATGATACTTGCTGTTGGAAATGGATTCCACCATAACAAAATTGCACCAACCAATGCGGATACTTGACCAGCCAAAACTAATCTATTTATACCGAAGCGACGTGTAAGCAAGCCTGCTAAGATTCTTCCGATGGTAAAGGTCGCCCAATAACTCCCAGACCAGTATCCTGCCACTTGTGTAGAAACATTTCGAGACAGAGTCAGAAGCGAATATGTCCAAGTGCCAAATGAAACTTCAATGCCAACATAAATGAAAAAGAGCAGAAGACTCATCCACACTTTTGGTTGACGAAGCGTTTCTGAAATCGGCGTTTGATAATCGGTAAGTTTTTTTTCTTCTTTCTGTTCTTTTTGAGTCCACATCGAAATTGTAAAAAAGAAACATATTGCTAAAAGAAGTTGGGCAATGCCTACGTTTGTATAACCCCATTGCCAAGCGTTATATAAATTTAATCCAACCGTCATAATGATTGGACCTAAGGTAATGCCAACGCCATAACTGGCATGTAGCCATTGCATTAAGCCTTCGCCAAAATTTGAGGCGATATAGGTGTTAAGACCTGCATCAATTGCCCCTGCACCTAAACCAGCAACAACGCCTAACAAAACCATGACCCACCAAAACGGAGCAAAGGTATAACCAATTAAACTTACACTGGTTAGCAAACAACTTAAGGCTAATGTTTTACCAACCCCTAATTTAGAAATGACTTGACCACTGAAAAAACTGGAAGTCATGTATCCCGCAGTGCTGGCGAATAATAAAATGCCAAGCGCATCCAGCCGAAGTGAAAAATGTTCTCGAATGGAGGGCCATGCGATTCCAAGCAAACCATCTGGAAGCCCGAGCGAGATAAATGCGATAAATGCTAATAAAATTAATCCGATTTTTGAGCGTGGTGTTTTCAATTTGGATTCCTTTGTAATAAAAGTCGAAACATCTTAACATAAAACAAAGGTGACAGTCACTTTTAAAGTGACTGTCACCTTAAAATGAAATATATAATTTTTACTCTAAATAGCCCCAACCTTTTAAGTCCTCGGTGTATTCATATTTTTCTTTATTATTTAATCGCCAAGTTTTATCTTTTGGTGCGACAATTCCGCCAACTAATTTCTTTCCTTTTTTATTTTCCGATTTGATATAAGAAGCAAGCCCTTCTGCTCGGTATTTTGCTGTTTCAGCAGTAATGCCTTCTTTTGTATCATATAAACCAATTTGACCATCTTTGTATTTTACAATCCAATCTACAAAGAAAAGCTTTTCTTCGCCTGAATTATCTTTATACTTAACGGCAAATGAAGTGCCATCTGATTCGCCGTTTTTGAAAAACCATTCCACATTTTTAAGAGTGTTATTCAAAAATTCTGCAAAATTCTTTTCGGTTTCTGGGGGGTTATCAGGTTGGAAATATGGTTGCAAAACTGATTTTTTATAATCTTTTTTACTAAAACGATTATCATACTTTCTTGAAAATGGAACTTCCCATTTCTCATTTGCAACCATTTCACGTTTTTGTTTCCCCACATTTTCTGCGTAAATCTTTTTTGCTTGGTCTATTGCATTGCGAAATAATTGAATATTCTCTTTTGCTAACACAATCACTTGACCACGCGTACTTGCAGTTGTAAATTCTTTTGGGAACTTAACTTTGAAAAAGTTATGAATCGCATCTTTGACTCTACCAACAGAGCGCATTTCAGGGAAGAAATCAGGAAGTAAACTTTCGCGAGCAAAGGCATCAAAGATTTTTTGAATTTCAGTTACAGTCTGTTTACGTTGCACATGCTGAACATCCGAAACTTGATGATGTTTATCAATATCTTGAATTTTTCCGTCTGAAAGTAATTGAACACTTACATCCTGAGCTTTCATCTTTATTTTATTTTTCAAATCCATTTCATCGGCAACTTGTAAGAAATGACGAATAAAATCGGGATTAAGGCGAGTTTCTTCCCTAAATCTCTTGGCATGGAATGATTTCAATTCAATAGATTTATATTCTTTTTTACGACTTGCATATCGAATTGTGAAATATTTTCCTGTAATATCTTCAATAATAGATAAATCTTCTAAGCTAGTGTAAACAAAAGCGGTATTTAATTCTTCATTGTCATAATGTTTTAATTCAGGCATTCGCAAAATACGCCCAACGGTTTGGACTGAAAATTGAATACTTTTCCAATCTCGAAATAAAGCTAAGATTGAAGCACGCGGACAATCCCAACCTATTGCAATGGCTTCCTTAAAAATCATCACTTCTACTTCATTATCATTTTTAGAAATATTTTCGAGATTTTCTTTATCTTCTGAAAGAAAAATTGCTAGTTTTCCATTTTTAACTGTGATTTTGTGATTCTTTTCTAAAATCTTTTCAATTTCTTCTTTGAAATCTTCTTCACCTTGTTGTTTTCTAGGCAATTGAATTAACAAGAGCGGATTAATATTGATTCCTAATTCTTGAAATCCTTTGGCTAATTCTTCTCGTTTTTCAATTGCTTTTCTCAAAACAAATTCATCGGTGTTTTCTTCGCCTTTGCTAGTAAATGAAAGAATGTCGGCAGTCTGTTTTGTAATTTCATTTTGAAATTCTGGATTAATTACAATAAATTCTTTGATTAACCCAGCTTTGACCACTTCTTCTCTTTGTACTGTCACATTTTCATCGCCTTGCATATTTGGTGTGGCGGATACTTCAATGGTTACTTTTGGGTCAATGAGTTGAATTAATTCTTGCGAGGTTTCAGTTTTCGCTGAATGATGACTTTCATCAATCACTAAAATAATATTTCTACCTGCCTCACGAGTATTCTCTAAAATCGCCGAGAGATTAAAGTCTTGTTCATTTTCTCTGATATACACATTATCTGTTTTATTGATACTTTCCCAATTCAAAAATAAAATTTCATTATCATTAATTTGACGGTCTAGTAAATCTTCAAAATAAATACACTTTAATGCTTTTGAATCAGAATAACTTTTTTCAAGCCGTTCTTTTGACTGAATGTGCAATTGTCGTGGTGCTGTCCAAATAAAAGCAAATTTCTTCTGGTCATCTCGATATTCGACCAATTTTTGCAGAAACATTGCCATCATTTCAGTTTTACCAGAGCCAGTGGGCGCTTTGAAAATAATCGTTTTGTTGCCATTAAATTCAAGCAAACGGTTTGTTTTACTACATAATTCTTTAATAGCATCTTCTTGAAACTTAAATTCCTGTATCATTTGTAAATTCTCCGATACACGCGCAAAATGGCTTCTGGAATCGAACAGACTTTTACTTTGCCTTTCATATCTATAAATTCACTGGCAAAGTTATCATCTTCAAGCGAAAAGATATAAACACTGATGGGTTTATCTAATTTGGCGAGTTCTTCTCTTAAATCTGGAATAGAAAGTTGGTCAAATAGGATGGCAGTATATTGATTTTTGTTTTTATAAATTTTCCATGTATCGGTTTCAGTGACAAACTCAAAAGTGTTTTCTCTTAAGCACAACATTTCTACTGATTTTCGAGTGAGAATTTCTTTGTTTTCATCACTTGGCTCGGCGGGTACAAAAGAAGTTCGGTAATATTTCAAATTAGATGGAACTTTCGTTATTTCAGGATATTCTTTATGACCTTTTATAACGGCTTTAATCCTTGGATAGCAAACTTCTCTTGCAATCCCATTATCATTGTTTGTGCAAAGAATAAATCTTCGATTCCCTCCATCTTCCTTGTTTAGGATTGAGACAGCGTGACCTGTAGTGCCTGAGCCAGCAAAAAAATCTAGTACAACAGCATCTCTTTTTTTATTTAAGATAGGGGATATACAATCGTATGTGTTGTAAACAGATTTGGGGAAATCAAAGTGAGAACTAGGAACTAATGCATGTACAAGTTTTGTCCCATTTTCATTAGAATCATATCTACTATCTTGCCAAACAGTCCTAACAGTACCAAAGTCTTTTCCAATTTCAATTTCATAGCCATTTTTAGTTTTCTTTACTCGAAGTAAGGTTTTGATATCTTCTACACTCTGTCGAGCGTATCGCCATTTTCTTTCAATGCCTTTAGGGTCTATAGGATATACATAGAATTCTTCGCCTTTTTTCATTGTTTGTTTTTGAGGATGTTTATTAGAGGGAACTACATCTCCGAAACCAATAATTTGTTCATCCTTTACAATAACTGGGTAAAAACAATTTCTAGCATCAGTCCTTAAAGAGACACCTCCATTGTCGCGAAGATTCCTCCAGTCAATATCCTCTTCTTTTATTCTTCTACGCCCTATTGTCTTTTTGCCTCTCGGAATACAAAAGAATGCATATTCGTGAGTATAAGAGAAATTCTTACCTTGTATGCCTCGTGGATTATGCACAATGGTTACACAATGAATTTCGTGGGTATTAAATATTTCTTCTAAAAGTAATCCTAACCTGTTAACTTCATTTTCATCTATCGCACAAATTAATACCCCGTCTAATTTAAGCAACTGCTTAGCAAGGCGTAGCCTTTTATCCATCATAGATAGCCATTTACTATGCCTATAGGCATCATTAGTGTCTATAAAATTATTGTTATATTTCCAGTCCTTTGCACCTGTATTGTATGGAGGGTCAATATAAATAACATCTACTTTTTTTTCGTGGGTATAACTTAATACAGAAAGCGCGTGATAGTTATCCCCTTCAATTAAAATATGTGTCTGTCTGTCTGTCTGTCTGTTATTTCATATTCGGGTACTTCCGTCAAAACAGGCAAAGCATTTAATGCTTCTAAGTCAAATTGCTCGCGAGTGCGTTCTTCGTCCCACACAAGTCCATATTTTTTTCGTTTTTCCAACTTTTGAATGTGGGCGATTAATTCTTTCTTATCCCATTGGCTATAATCTTTTTTAGGCATAATTTAATTTTACCATCCTAAAGAAATAAACACTTCGTTCTGGACCCAATTTTACCCTGTACCTCTTCGTGCTATAATCTTAATTATGAAGACCAAAATCTGCATTCCGCGAAAGAAAATTGCTGAATTCTCCCGCCGTTGGAAGGTGACTGAGTTCTCTTTGTTCGGTTCTGTTCTGCGAGATGATTTCCGTGCAGATAGTGATATTGATGTCTTGGTCACTTTTGCGCCTGATGCAGAAATCAGTTTGTTTGACCTTGTGCAAATGAAACTCGATTTAGAGAAAATTTTTAAGCGCAAAGTAGATGTGATTGAAAAAGATGCTTTAGAAAATCCTTTCCGCAAGCGTGAGATTTTAAAAACGGCTCAGGTTGTTTACACTAACTAATCTCTAATTATCTGTTCTCTGCTCTCTTTCATCTTCTTATCGTCGCATCTCGTTCTGGACCAACACCAATCCATTTGACAGGAATCCCTGCCGCTTCTTCAATCATGCGCACATAATTTTGGGCATTGACGGGTAATTCATCAAATGATTTTGCTTTGCTAATATCTTCCTTCCAGCCCGGCACGGTTTTATAAATCGGTTCAATTTTATCTAAGCCATAAGAATCAACATCCGCATAACGGACGGGGTCACAACTTAATTCATAATGTGTACAAACTTGAAGTTCATCTAAACCACTTAATACATCTAATTTGGTTAAACATAATTCGGTTGTGCCACTTAACTCAACGGCAGTTTTCACAATTTCCAAATCCAACCAACCGACTCGTCTAATTCGTCCTGTGGTTGCCGCCACTTCACCAAATTGTTCATAGACTGCGCTTTTTGTATCCATGATTTCTGTGGGCAAAGGTCCAGCACCGACTCGTGTTGTATATGCTTTGGTCACACCAATCACATTGTTGATATATTTTGGTGGAATTCCTAATCCAGCCGAAGCGGCAGACGGAATCGTTGTGGATGCAGTCACAAACGGGTATGTGCCCCAATCCGTATCTAAAAATGTACCCATGGCTTGTTCGAGCAAAAAGTTTTTATTTCCTTTCAAACCATCTTGTACCAAAGAAAATAATTCTTTGATGTAAGGTTTTATCTTCAAATAATATTCACGATAGGTTTCACGGATTTGTGAATATTTAATCTCTTCACCACCCAATGCCACAATGATTTTATTTTTCAATTCCACTTGCACGCTTAATCTTTTTTCAAAAGCATCACTTGTAAAATCACTCCAACGGATTCCGTTGTAACTGACTTTATCTGCAAATACTGGTCCAATGCCGCGACGAGTCGTTCCCGTTGCACCGTCACCTTTGGCTTCTTCATATAAACCATCCAAAATTTTATGATACGGCATAATGATATGTGAACGTGGTGAAATAAATAATCTTCCATCCACGCCCACGCCTGCTTTGTTCAACATTTCAATTTCATCAATCAACACTTGTGGGTCAATCACCACACCACCACCGATTAATCCAATTGTATTTTTTGCAAAAATTCCTGATGGCACCAAGTGAATCTTGAACGTCCCAAATTCATTAATCACCGTATGCCCTGCATTATTCCCACCATTGAAGCGCGCCACATAATCAGATTGCTCTGCTAAATAATCCACAACCTTGCCTTTGCCTTCATCACCCCATTGCGAACCAATCACTGCTGTTACAGACATAATTCTCTCCATACCCGTTGATTGAGTAGCGCGAAGCGCGTATCGAAATCAACAAGTTTATAAAAATATTTATTCTTCAATAAGATGTGGTCTCGATACATTCCTCGTTTTACTCGGAACTACTCGACCACCGAGATGCGCTTCAAACCTGACCTGAAACTTGATTCTGTTTCATCAGGCATCAGATTCATCTTCAAGCATTATAATTCGGGCGTTTGAAAATTGGAGAAATGAAATGAAAATTTTACAAGAAACCGCCCTGACCTATGATGATGTTTTGCTCGTGCCTCAATATTCCGAAATTGATTCGCGACGCATGCTTTCAACCAAAAGCCCACTC
>JAEURG010000063.1 GCA_016789345.1 Anaerolineales bacterium
ATATCTCGAACATCAGGTCCCATAAACGGCAAGTTATGCAACGTCATCACATTGGCAATATGTTTCGCGCCTTCTTCCCAACGCTTGGTTAAATTTCCATATAAACTAATAGCAGTATGCCAATCGTTGGCATGAATGACATCTGGAGTCCAGTTGATGTGATTCGCAAGTTTTAACGCCGCCAGTGAAAAGAAAACATATTTTTCGGCATCCAATTTTGCATCTGCTGAATAGACAGAACCATTAGCACGAATTGGCTCGCCATTGATTAAGTAAACTGGTAAATCATCAACCGAAGTTTCAAACGCTTCTACTTCGACCTCCGAATTGTTTCTTGGAAGTGAAAAGATTCCTAACGGGTTAACATTTTCCGCTTTAATGACAGGATGATACGGCAATACCAAACGCACATCCAATTTGACATCATCATTTGATAATGCTCGTAATGCTTTCGGCAATGACCCTGCCACATCACCCAAGCCACCCACTTTTACAAACGGGTCTGCTTCGGCGGCAAGGAAAAGTACATTGATGGTTTTAGGCATAAGTTTTATTGTATCTTAATGAGAGAGTAGATTACATGTAATAAGTTCAAAGCAAACTTTACATTTATGACCGCCAACGGCTGACCGCGGTCTGTCGTCGGCGGTCGTGAAATAACGTCAACTCATCTCAATATTTCACTCAATCACAACTCCATCTAAATTATCTTTTGGTTTGGGATATTTCATCTTCAAAGACTTAAGCGCATCCACCAAAACAGTCGAAATGACCAAGTCACGATACCATTTGCGATTGGCTGGCACAACATACCATGGAGCATACTTTGTGCTGGTCTTATTAATCGCATCTTCATAGGCTTGTTGATAATCATCCCAAAGCTTGCGTTCGTTTAAGTCGCCGAGGCTGAACTTCCAATGCTTGCTTGGGTCATCGAGGCGGGCTTGTAATCTTTCTTTTTGTTCATCTTTGCTAATATTCAAGAAAAATTTCAAAATCAAGGTGCCATTATCTGCTAGGATTTTTTCAAACTCATTGATTTGGTCATAACGCTTTGACCAAACTTCTTTAGGAACAAAATTCCGCACCCGTACAACTAATACATCTTCATAATGACTGCGATTGAAAATTACAATTTCACCATTGCCCGGCACAACTTTGTGCACACGCCATAAAAAATCACGAGCGAGTTCTTCCGACGTTGGCACTTTAAAGCTCGCCACCTTCACCCCCTGCGGATTGACCCCTTCAAACACACGTCGAATCGTACCATCTTTGCCACCCGTATCCATAGCCTGCAAAACAACCAATACTTTATGTTTACCTTCAGCATATAACAATTCTTGTAATTCTTGCAGTTCAGCATTTAATTTTTCAATGGCTTTCAAACCTTTTTCTTTCCCGCCGTCAAAATCACCTGTTTCATTTGGGTCTAGTTTTGCTAATGAAATTTTCTTATTTAGTTCAACTTTATATTGTTTCATAATATCTCCACATTTCCTAAGAATATATGGTTCCTCGTCTTTGCTTCTCTATCCGCATATGACAATTAGCACATCTGACAACACATAAAGAAATTTCTTTTTGAATGGCGTCTAAACTGTAACCTTGATTAACCATTTGTGAAATATTCATCTTTTTCGAACCTTTTACATGATCAAAGGTTAAAACATAAGGGTCTTTTTCACCACAATCAATACATGAATTAGCAGAAAGATAGGCAAAAATAAAGCGTCTTGCTTCTTCTCTTTTACTTAATTGTCTTTCAGATTTGTATTTTAACTCTTTCTCTTTATTTCTTTTGTAATAATCCAAACGCTCTTTGGCTCTACACGAGTTACAGGCACTATGCTTTTTAACTCCTCTAATACTCCATGAATATTCTGACACGTCTTTTGATAAACCACATTTAGAGCATACTTTCATGGTTCCTCATTTCTGTCTAGAGACCTTTTGATAAACGAAAGACGGTCAGTTCTGACCGTCTTTAAATCTTCAATTGATTGGGAGCCTAATGGGTTTCGAACCCATACTAACACATCCACAGTGTGTTGTGCTGCCGTTACACCATAGGCTCCATAAGCGGGCAGTATTTTACCATGAATCAACGGATTTTCAGCATTGCCTCAGTCTCACCGTCCACAATTTTGCCTGTTTCTTCAAAACCTAAACCTGCATACAACTTTCGGGCAGTTTCATTATGTGGCTCATAACTAATCCCAACCATTTTGATGCGTTCGTCGGCGCGAAACAAATCCAACATCCAATTCATGCCAAATTTGCCATAGCCCTTGCCTTGAAAATTTTCATCCACCATCAAACGCTGAATAAAAGCCTGATGTGTAGGATGTTCAAAATTAAGTGCATACATCAAAAAGCCAACGGGTTTGTCATCATCGTAAATCGCAAACGGAAACAAATCCCAATGCCCTTCATATTCATCACCAAATTTAGATTGAGCAATCGAATATAAATTGGAAGCCACAAAAGTTTTTTGGTCTTCGCGCACTTTCAAATTAATAACATCTTGCCAGTTTTTGATTGTGATATTGCGGACTTCAAGCATTCGATAAGATTCCTCTTACAGATTCAACCAACGCCTCTTTCTTGACCTGAACCTGTTCGCCGTTCCCCAAGTTTTTGACTACCACCAAGCCTTGTGCATCTTCATCTGGACCAAGCACGAGCGCAAGTTTCACTTTCATTTTGTCTGCAAACTTGAATTGTTTTTGTAATTTGGCAGGCTCTGGAAATACAAGCGTATTAATCCCCGCCTTTCTTAACTCAGCCGATAATGCAAAAGATTTGCTCAAAAATGATTCATCAAACAATGTCACTAAAACATCCGCAGGTGTGGGATTAAATTCGGGCAACAAGCCTTTTTCTTGCAAAATAATTCCAATTACTACATCGCCCATTGCAAATCCCATTGCAGATAATGGTTGCCCGCCAACATCTTCTAGCAAATTATCATATCGACCACCGCCAAGAATAGCGCGCTTCAAGGAACCACTAGTATCAAATGCTTCAAAGACTGTGCCTGTGTAATACAAAAGTCCACGCATGATGTTGGGGTCGTATTTGACATATTCGCTCACACCCAAAGCATCTAGTGCAGAGAAAAATTTTACTAACTCGTCACTTTCTTTCCACAACTCAAAATTGGACAAAATATTTTTCAAGCCATCTAATTGAGTTTGATTCAAGCCAAGTTCCAGTGCATACGCATCCCATTTTGCAGTTTCCATTTTGGAACGTCTATCTACTAAATTGGAAACATCCAATCTTTTTTCATTGGGGATTTTTAATTTATCAAATTCAGAATCCATTAAGCGGCGATTGTTGACATAAATCGTTGCTTGGTCGGGAGTCAAACCAACAGACAAAAGAAAAGTCGCGGCAACAGCAACCAACTCGGCGTCGGCTTGAGGCGAATTGACTCCTAGCATATCAATATTCCATTGAAAGAATTCGCGCGAGCGTCCTTTTTGCGGTTGTTCATATCTCCAAAACGGACCAAACGACCACCACCGCACGGGGTAAGTCAATTCATTTTGTTTGGCGGCAATCATGCGCGCGAGTGATGGCGTGAGTTCGGGGCGAAGCGTGACGAAATCTCCGCCTCTATCTTCAAAAGTGAAAGATTGTTTTTTGACAAGCTCTTCACCAGATTTGGCGGCATATAAATCAATCGGTTCAATGAAAGGCGCATCCCATTCTTGATATCCAAAAGCCTGAGATGCCGCGCGAACTTTTTCATAAATGAAATTTCGCAACGCCATTTGTTCGGGATAAAATTCGCGCGTGCCTTTAACGGGTTGAATTTTGTTTGCCATAGTGCGCGAATTTTATCATGTCGGCTCAAAATTCAGCGAGTGAATTTTGATTTTATTTTGGTATAATTTCTAAACAGGATGGTCGAGTAGTTGCGAATCGCCGCGCTGAGTTTATCGAAGCGGAAATGAGCAACATATCGAGACCATCTATTAATGGAAAGTACTTTATTAATTGTTGGTCTCGGTACGCCTTCGGCTACTCGACCAACGGATTAAACAAAAAATGGAGAAACAAAATGAAAATTGATTATCAAGAACCCAGCAAAGATTTACTAATGCGCATTGACATTCACGAAAAATATGGCTCTGCCAACATTGATATGTGGACGAATGATTTACTCAAGCCACAAGCAGGCATGAAAATTTTAGATGTGGGATGTGGCGCAGGAAAATTAAGTTTTCTTTTCAATGAATACACAAAAGGTCAAGCCGAAATTATCGGCGGCGATTTTTCGGAAGAATTGTTAGATAAAGCCCGCGCAAAGAATAAAGAACTTGGTGCGAAAATTGATTTTCAATTTTTAGATTTCAATGAAAAATTTAAATTTGAAGATAACACTTTTGATTTATGCACTTCTGCATTTGCGATTTATTACGCTTCAGATTTGAAATTTACATTTGGTGAAGCGCACCGCGTCCTTAAACCTGGCGGACGGCTTTTTGTTTCGGGTCCATTGCCTGAGAATAAGCAAATGTTCTATGAGATTATCAAAGAAGCCACAAACAATGCTCCAATCCCACCCATGCCTGGTTCCTCCCGTTTCAAAGGTGACATTTTCAATACCATTGATAGTTTGTTTGCAAAAACAGAATTACACAAATTTGAAAATCACCTCACCTTCCCCGAAGTTGCCCCATTCATTGATTACGTCCGCGCTTCGTTGGGTGAAGACCGCAGATTGTGGACTTCAATGTTTAATGGCAAGGATGAGTATGAAGCACTAGTTGGGAAAATTGAAGCAGTTGCAAAGAAATGGCTTGAACGTGATGGTAAGTTGGTGATGACCAAAGTCATTGGCGGGATTTTGGCGACGAAATAATTATGTAGGGGCGACTCGCGAGTCGCCCCTACGAAAACCTTATGAACTTCTCTGGTAAACGAGTTTTATTCCTTGGTGCACATCCTGACGATATTGAAATCGGATGTGGCGCTTTGATTCATCACATTGCACAAAAGACTGAAATCTTATGTGTAACATTATCTGATAATCAAAAAAACCCTGACTTGCAAAAAGTAAAAGGTGAACATCTACAATCAATGAAAGTGTTGGGTGTGCCAGAAGAGAAAATATTGTTTGGTTCGTTTTCCACAAGGACATTTCCTAACTCAAGACAAGAAATTCTCGAATATTTTCTCAAACTCCGCAAAGATTTCAAACCTGATTTAATATTCACGCATTCCAAACAGGATGTGCATCAAGACCACAACACCATGACCGACGAAGCCTTACGCGCGTTTCGTGGAATCACAGTTTTAGGCTTTGACGTTGTCCGCTCTTCGTATGGATTCTTTCCACATTTTCTCGTTGAAGTGACCGAAGAAGATGTCAATAAAAAGATTGAAGCATTATCTAAATATGAAACGTATAAAGATAGATATTATTTCAATAGTGAGTTAACACGTTCCATTATGATTCGTCATGGCGCATTAGCTGAACGTCCGTTTGCCGAAGGCTTTGATATTTTGAGAATTGTTGGGAAATTTGGAGAGTAGAGATTGATAAAAAAAGAGGAAAAGCCTTTGCTTTTCCTCTTTTTCGTTAAAACATTTATTGCTTCGTAACAGTTGTACTAGCAGGTTGTGATGGACCCACTCCGCCACCTGAAGCCGTTGCATTATTTGTGATGGAAACCAACCCCATATCTTCTTGATTCACAGTATAAGTTGCCGTGCAAGTGACCATTGCATCCGGCGCAAGGATTGTGTTGGCATCACCACAATTGAACGGCTCAAAACTGATAATGTTATCGCTTATCGTAAATTGAGCGGGACCAAGCGTGCTTGTGCCGTTATTTTTAATAACATAAGTGAAAACAATTTGTTGACCCTCTTGGCTATAAGTTGTGGGGTTTGCCGAAACAACCAATGTAAGATTATTTACGCCTTTATTTAACGTGAAACTTGCAGGTGGTGAAGTCACACCGTTACCAGAAGCGGTAGCATTATTAACAATTGAAACTATATTTAAGTTGTCCTGAGTAATGGTATAGGTAGCAGTACAAGTCACAGTTGCATTTGCTATCAATGTAGTGTTTGAATCTCCGCAATTGAAAGGCGTGCCACTCACAAGATTATCACTGATTGTGAATTGCACGGGTCCAAGTGTAGTGTTTCCGCTATTCTTAATCACATACGTATAAACAATTTGCTGACCAACTTGCTCATACGATGTATGATTCGCAGTAATGGTCAATGACAATGCTTTTGTTGTGGTACCAAGCGTGCCTGCTGAATTACGTGGGATGCTAATTTCACTACCAACATTCAAAATATTTTTGTTTGCAATTTTCAAAATATTTGAGTCGGCATTGTAAAGTTGTGCAATCGACTCCCACGTCTCTCCAGATTTGACAGTATGCTTCACCACACAAGGCTTTCCATAAATTGTGCCTTTACTGCCAATGTTCGGCACAGTAATTGTCATACCCGCAAAAATTTGTGCAGGGTCTGGAATTTGCGGATTGGCATTAATCACTTGGATTGGGTCGGCGCCATGGCAACGCGCGATTTGCCAAATCCAATCGCCGCTATCTACTACATAAGAGATTGTATTTCCTGATGTCAAATTGGCTGGGCTAGATTGAGCCACCACGCCTCTTTCCACGGCGACAGTTGTTTGCTGTGAAGGGGCTGAGCCTCCGCCCGAAGCGGATGCAAGGCTGGCAATTGAGTCTTTGCTCACATCTTCGTCAGTGACGGTATAGGTTGAGGTACAGGTAACAGTTCCAGCCGGGGGAAGAAGCGTATCAATATTCCCGCAGTTGAATGGTGCAGTGCTAATCAAATTATCACTAATAGTGAATTGAGCAGGTCCTACATCAGCACTGCTGATGTTTGTAATTACATAAGTAAATGTAATCTGATTGCCCGCCTGATTATATGTTGTTGGGTTTGCAGTGGTGGATAGCGATAATGCTTGTGGTCTTGCGAGAGGTACAGTGACCATCACTTGATTTGAATTAATGCCGTTGATATTTGCAGTGGCAACAAAGGTGATTGAGGCAAGGTCAATATCGGTTTGTGTAATGGTATGTGATGAGGTGCAGGTGATGGTTTCATCGGGGTCAAGCGAATCGTTGAAGTTACCAACGGCGTTCATGGCTGGGCAATTGACGGTCATGCCGATGGCTAAGACATTACCCGCTACGCCTGCAGACCCGACATTTCTAACTGTATATTGAAAATTGATAACTTGCCCAACGGTATTAAATGAACTTTGGTCTGGTTGAATGGCGAGTTCTAAGATAGGCACGGCTTCTTGGAAGGCGGCGTTGCTTTGTGAAGAATTTCCCCCCAGCGTGCAAGATACGATGAGTAAGCCAATTAACATTAACAAAATTGGCGCGTAAGCTTTCGGTTTCATGGGATTCCTCTCAATCTACGGCTATGCGCTATGACGATAATAAGTTTATACCACAGACGGTGGCAACTTGGGCTAAATTATTCCCCAATAGTATAGAAAAAATCAGATTTGTTTCTTGTAAATTTGTTTATTTTCGTTATAGGTTTTCCAAATCAGCAATATCTTTGGCTCTGCCACTTGCTTTTTTATTCTTCTTCAAATTTTCCAAATCAATTAAATTGACTTCAATTCCATCCAAAATATCTATGTTTCGTGACTGATAACATTCTTCAAATTCGACCCCGTCAATATATGTGGTGACCTCTAAACGCATGGGAGGAAAGCCCATGCGTATAATTTTGGGTGTTTGTAAAAATAATTCTGGTGTTATAGAAACATCATCAAGCCCAAAAGCCTTAAAAACAGCAACAAGTTTTTTTGCATTATTAGGGTGAACAGCAACCCATATATCTAAATCATCTGTGGTGCGGGGGTAGCCATAATAGCCAACAGCATATCCCCCAACCAGTAGATATTCAACTTCATTCTCTTTCAATAATTTCAAGAACTCTTTGAAGTCGGGCGGTAGCCGCAGTTCCATAATTGATTCTCCTCAAAAGTTCCATGTATGCTAGCCGTTCATACGGCGTGCAAGAATGCCAATATTCTCTATCTAGTTTATCTGCTTCTTCAAAAGATGAAGCAATAGACAAAGCAGTTTTATTTATTTTTGGAAATTCAATTTCATCCATATATAAAGTATAGCATAGGAAAAGTTTTATTCTTTTGGCACGCCGACTTGTATCATTCCATCTACCACTCTAACGGGATACGCAGGAATATCTACCACCGCAGGCATTTGCACTGCTTTGCCATCACGCACATCAAACTCGCCGCCATGGCGCGGACAGACAATATTATTTCCTTCAATCATTCCATCCCCCAGCGGACCATCGTCATGTGTGCAAATATCACCGATTGCAAATAATTTATCTGCAATATTGAGAATTACGATTGGTTTATCGCCGAGGTCAACAAACAAACGCTCGCCATTAGGGAGTTCAGAGGCGGGAGCGATTTCTATAAATTCTGCTTTGGATTCATCTAAGGTTGTGTAATTAAACATAATTATTTTATTTTCTAAGGGATTTTAACAAAAATTTCTTGAACAATAGTAAGCGCCAATCATCGGGCCGAAAAGACTTAGAAGAATGTACATTAAGAAGATAACTAAAATAAGGGTTGCGAAAATATATGGCAGTTTTTTCTTAAATTTATTCCACCAATTCATCACTTGCCTCACCTAAACCATACACCCCTGCTTTCAACACTTTCAAAGAAAGCAATGCGCATTTTAAACGTACAGGACCTAATTCAATGCCTAGCATTTCAAGGATGTCATCTTTTTTGAGTTGCTTTACTTCATCCAAAGGTTTGCCGATGATGGATTCCATCAACAAATCAGCAGAGGCTTGTGAGATTGCACAGCCATGACCATCAAATAATGCTTCTTTGACGTTTCCATTCTCATCGAGTCGCAACGTGATTTCGATATGGTCGCCGCATAGAGGGTTATTATCTGCAAAAGAAATATCATGCGGGTCTAACTTCCCACGATAAGATGGATTTTTATAATGTTCGATGATAACTTCGCGATATAAATCGTCCATAAGAATAGTCCTGTGGTCTGAATGGTCTTATTAGTCTCAAAGGTCTGACAAGTTAGACTTCTTAGACCAATTAGATTACTTGAACATCTCTTTTACTTTATAAATCCCATTCACCAACAAATCCACTTCATCTTTTGTTGAGTACAAATAAAAAGAAGCGCGGCTTGTCGCAGGGATTCCAAACTTCTCATGCAAAGGTTGTGCGCAATGATGACCCGCTCTTACAGCAATGCCATCTTTATCTAAAATCTGTGCTACATCATGCGGATGAATGCCATCTAAAGTAAATGCGGCAACTCCACCTTTTTTATCTGCCGATGGACCGAATAATTTCAAGCCGGGTATTTCTTCCAAACGCTCTAAAGCATATTCTGTGATTTGATGTTCATGTGCGGCGATATTTTCCATGCCAATGTTTGATAAATAATCCACAGCCGCGCCTAAACCAATCGCTTCGGCAATGGCAGGTGTGCCTGCTTCAAATTTATGAGGTAGTGTATTTGCGCGGAAAGACTTTAACTTGACTTCTTTAATCATGTCACCACCGCCTAAAAATGGCGGCATAGATTCAAGCAATGCTGATTTGCCATACAAAATACCAATGCCAGTTGGTCCGCACATTTTATGAGCAGAGAAGGCATAAAAATCTGCATCAAGTTTTTGAACATCCACTTGCAAATGCGGAACGGATTGCGCACCATCTACTAAAACAATTGCGCCAATTTGATGTGCCATCTGAATCATCTCTTGCACTGGATTAATCGTGCCAAGGACATTACTCATGTGTGTAAACGAGACCAACTTCGGGCTACGGTCAAGAAGCGATTTGTAAACGTCTAAATCCAGTAAACCGTTTTCGGTCACAGTTATAAAATCTAATTCAATATTTTTTTCGGCTTGCAACATGTGCCACGGAACAAGATTGGAATGATGTTCCATTTCGGTCAGAATAACTAAATCGCCTGCTTTTAAATTTGCACGTGCCCATGAATAAGCAACGAGATTAATGGCTTCGGTTGTATTGCGTGTGTAAATAATTTCACGCGATGAATTTGCATTGATAAACTTTGCAATTTTTTCACGTGCACCTTCATACAATGATGTGGCTTCTTCAGCCAGCGTATGCACGCCACGATGAATATTTGCATTTGATTGTTGATAATAATCATTCATCGCATCAATTACTTGACTTGGTTTTTGCGATGTGGCTGTTGAATCCAAATACACAACGCGAACCCCGTCTCGAGTTTCGCGTTGCAAAATTGGAAAATCTTTACGAATTTTATTTACATCAAGTGACATAATTTATTTTGTAGGGGCGAGGCATACCACTTTGTGGCACTTTGCCTCGCCCCTACATGTTAATAATCTGGAATCAATTCTTTTTTAACAGCGGCTTTCTTACCGGGCACCGGGCGAATGTGTTCAGAATTTAATGGATACCATAAAATTCTATCTGGCACCATCCAGCCATCGGTTAAGAAAACGTTGGAACGGAATTGCACCGCCACCATTTTATTATCCACTTGCACCACAATGCCTTTAATCCAACCGCGAATACGCTCACGGCTTTTTTCATGGTCACAAAAAACCTCTACATTGTCACCCACTTCAAAAGCATGTTCAACTGCAGGTGCTTTCATAAATGTGAATTGAGTGGCTGTACGAATCACAGGTTCAGCAGGGCGAACCACACGGCGCACCACCGCAGTAACAGGTCGTTTTGACGGAGCAGAGGAAGACGACGCCATCATTTGTCGTGACACTTCTTCCATCGTTTGCGTCGGCAATTTTTCAAGCGACTTCATCACTGGCTTTGTCGCAATCGTCTTGTTCATTTTTGCAACACGATTTTTCTTAACAGGCTTCATTTTTTTCGCAACGGTTTTTACTTTTGATTTCGCCTTCATCACTGGCTTGCGAATCGGCTTTGCTTTCAAAACTTTCTTTTTTGCAACTGGTTTGGCTTTCGCCTTAACTTTTTTCGACTTCAATGTTGGCTTTGATTTAACTTTTGATTTTTTGATTGCCATTTTTTACATCCTATCTTTCAAATTTGATTCTCACCCGCCTCTTTCTAAGGGGAAACTTGATTCTATTTTTTTACATTTTCGTAGGGACACAATATATTGTGTCCCTACATAATTTATTTCGACAACTTATCTTGTATCGCTTGTTGGAATCTTTCTCGTACACCTTCAAACGGAATGCGTTGCATGATGGGGTCAAAGAAACCTTCTACAACAAGTTGCTCTGCTTCTCGTTGCGGAATACCACGAGACTTCAAATAGAAGAGTGGTTCTTGTTCCAACTTACCAACTGTGGCACCATGTGTACAACGGACATCATCTGCGAGGATTTCTAAACCGGGAATTGAGTCTGCGCGGGCTTGGTCATCTAAAACCAAATTTCGATTCGCTTGATAACCATCCGTCTTTTGTGCGCCGGGTGCGACGTAAATCATACCTTGCCACACGGAGCGGCTCTTTCCTTTTAATGCGCCTTTGAATAACAAATCACTCGTACAGTGTGGAGCAAAATGATTTTGTTGAGTGTCATGGTCAAGGTGTTGTGTGCCGTCTGTAAAATAAAAACCAGACATTCTGCCTTGTGCGCCTTCACCTGCTAAATCTAAATCAGAGAAGTTTTTGGTGAGGCGTGAACCAACTGCACCGAAAATCCAGTCTAAATTTCCGCCGCGTTCTACACGAGCGCGTTCGTGCGAGAAATTCCAGACGTGTCGTCCCCAAGATTGCAATTCAACAAATCGCAAATTGGCATTTTCACCGACATGAATTTCTACAATGCCTGTATGCATAGCGGGTGTGGATTCTTCTGGTGAGGCGGCTTCGTGAACATAAGTGACAGATGCACCTGTTTCTACAAACACAATCAAGTGTGAGAAGTGTGCAAGGTTTGCACCTGGTCCCCACAAAACAGAATGAAGCGGTTGCTCTACTTGAACATTCTTTGGCACATATAACAAAATGCCATTTTGTGCCAAAGCAGAAGTTAACGCGGCAAACTTGCCATCATCCGCTTTGACGATTTGACCGATTAACTTTTTGAGTAAATCGGAATGATTATTTTCAGCAGTGCGGAAGTCTGTGAAGATAACGCCTTTTTTCGCAAGTGTTTCATCTAATTCAACTTTTGAACCACCGGGCAACAATGTGATTTGTCCGCCGTGTTGTTCGCCAGTTAATGGCTTGAGTAAATAATCTGGCACGACGGGTAAATCTTCATACGCGCCATCTTGCGGAAGTTTGAAATCCGAGGCGGGTAATAATCTTAAATCAGTACGTCGCCAAGCCTCATCAGTTGTAACGGGAAGAGAAAGCTTCTTAAACGAATCCCAGGCTGAGGCGCGGAAAGAAGCGAGTCCGTTTGACGCGGGAACATCTGCTTGGGTGAAAGAAAAATCTTTCGCGGCTGAGTCACTTCGTCTAGTTCTTGAAACAGTAACTTTTGGTTTTTCTTGCATATCTATATTCTCTATTCAACGGTGGTCGAGTAATTGCGAGTGATAACGAGCAATGTATCGAGACCACAAATTTTAATTTTATAAATAACTTTTGGTCTCGGTACGCCACTCATTTCATTCGTGGCTACTCGACCAACGGATTTATCCGATTGAGCCTTCCATTTGTAATGCAATCAAGCGATTCATTTCGACTGCGTATTCCATTGGTAATTCTTTAACGAGCGGTTCGATGAAACCTGAAACAACCATGGTGGTGGCTTCTTCTTCGCTAAGACCACGCGACATTAAGTAAAAAAGTTGTTCTTCGCCGACTTTTGAAACCGATGCTTCGTGACCAATGGTGACATCATCTTCATCAATTTCAATGTATGGATATGTATCGGAACGAGATTTCGGGTCAAGCAACAACGCATCACAAACCACATTTGACTTAACACCTTTCGCACCTTTGTACACTTTCAACAAACCGCGATACGAAGCTCGTCCGCCAGATTTTGAAATGGATTTGGATGTGATTTTGCTGGTGGTGTTCGGAGCAAAATGCACCATCTTGGAACCCGCATCTTGAATTTGACCTGAGCCTGCGAATGCCATCGAAAGCATTTCGCCATGTGCGCCTGGTTCCATCAAATAGCAAGATGGATATTTCATGGTGACTTTGCTACCAATGTTTGCATCAACCCATTCATGCGTTGCGTTTTCAAACACTTTGGCACGTTGAGTCACCAAGTTATACACATTGGTTGACCAATTTTGAATGGTGGAATAACGAGAGCGTGCACCTTTTTTGACGATGATTTCAATTACACCAGAGTGGAATGAATCGGTTGTGTATTGTGGGGCGGTACAACCTTCGACATAATGAACAGATGCGCCTTCATCAACAATGATGAGTGTTCTTTCAAATTGACCAACATTGGCAGTGTTCAAACGGAAGTATGCTTGTAAAGGCAAATCAACTTTGACGCCTTTTGGCACATACACAAATGAACCACCAGACCAAACAGCAGAATTTAATGCGGCGAATTTGTTATCTTCAATTGGAATGACTGTTCCGAAATATTCGCGGAACAAATCAGGATGTTGTCTTAAACCATCTTCAATCGAAAGGAAAATCACACCTTGTTTTTCAAGATGTTCTTGAATGGAGTGATAGACCATTTCTGATTCATATTGTGCGCCTAAGCCTGCTAAAAATTTTTGTTCAGCTTCTGGCACACCAAGTTTTTCAAATGTGCGCTTGATATCGTCAGGAACATCGTCCCAAGATTTTTCTTGTTTTTCAGTCGGCTTGACGTAATAATAAATATTATCTAAATCAAGCGTGCCTAAATCAGGTCCCCAATTTGGCATGGGGCGTGCAAGAAAATGTTCCAATGCTTTCAAACGAAATTCAAGCATCCATTGTGGCTCGCCTTTCATGCGCGAGATATTTTCTACCACTTCACGGCTCAAACCTTTTTCAGATTTGAACGTGTAGTTATCATCACGGTCGTGAAAGCCGTATTTGTATTCGCCAATTTCTTCTAGGATTTTTGTATCTTCAGACATGGAAAGCTCCAGATTCTAGAGAACAGAGAGTAGAGAATAGTAGAAAGAACTGTTCTCTACTCTCTAATTATCTATGCTCTTATACAGTTTCTTCGTGTTTTTCGCGCACCCATTCGTAACCATGTTCTTCGAGGTGAAGCGCGAGTTCGGGTCCACCTGATTCAACGATGCGACCATCTAACAAGACATGCACGAAATGCGGTTTAATGTAATTCAACAGGCGTTGATAATGTGTAATGACCAGCACCCCAAGTTCAGGTCCAGCAAGAGCGTTGACTCCATCAGATACGACGCGAAGCGCATCAATATCTAGCCCTGAGTCGGTTTCATCTAAGATAGCGATTTCTGGCTTGAGGGTTGCCATTTGCAAAATCTCAGCGCGTTTCTTTTCACCGCCTGAAAAACCGTCGTTAAGATAACGACCCGCAAAATTGTGGTCCATCTTGAGCATGTCCATCTTTTCTTTTAATAACTTGCGGAATTCTGGAATGGGCATGCCTTTATCTTCTGGGTTTTCAGCACGTCGGCGAGAATTGATGGCAGAACGTAAAAAGTTTGCAACCGTTACGCCGGGAATAGCCACTGGATATTGAAACGCCAAAAAGACACCTTCGCGGGAACGTTCATCGGGTTCTAACTCTAAAAGGTTCTTTCCTTTAAATAGAATTTCACCTTCGGTGACGGTATAGTTCGGGTGACCCATTAAAGTGTATGCTAATGTGGATTTGCCCGTGCCGTTTGGTCCCATAATTGCGTGAATTTCACCCTGTTTGATTGTGAGTGACAACCCCTTTAGAATTTCTTTATCTTCAATACTAACATGGAGATTTTTTATCTCTAAATGCGACATTCTTGTAAAACTCCTCAAAATTTACCACTTTTGGGCTGAAAATAAGCCCAATACTGGCGTTTATAATCGTTAATCGGCGCGTAGTATAGCAGGGTCGGGTGGAATTGTCAAATTTTTATGATATTTTTCTAGTATATTATGCGGAATTGTAAGCTTATTCACAATATTAACTTCATTCCATCCACATTCAAATATAAAAGAAAAACCTATAATACTTTCATCAAGCATGAAAAAAGTTTTTCTTCGCACAATTTTCTCAATCTTCATTCTGGCTTTTTTGTTTTCAAGCCCAAATCCCTCTGCCCATGCCCAAACGGATAAAATCACTTTCGCTGTCATTGGTGATTATGGACTTGCAAGTCAGTCAACAGCGGATGTGGCGAATCTTGTTAAAAGTTGGAATCCTGATTTCATCGTCACAGTGGGTGACAACAACTATCCAAATGGCACAGCCGAAACGATAGACGATAACATTGGACAATATTATTCAGATTTTATTTACCCATATAAAGGTAAATATGGAAGCAGCGCAACAACGCAGAGGTTTTTTCCTGCTTTAGGTAATCATGATTGGGGCGGTGCTGGTACAAAACCTTTTACAGATTACTTTGGGTTTCATCGAG
>JAEURG010000082.1 GCA_016789345.1 Anaerolineales bacterium
TAGGGGGTGCCCGCTTTCAAAAAATATCTTATGAAGCACACTGGTTACAACACTGCCCGTGAGTCATCATTGCTTAAACTTTACCATGAGATTTGTTAACAAGTCAATATGACTTTCGTCATTGCTTAGACAAATTTCGGTTTGCGCTTTTCAAAAAATGCCTTAATACCTTCTTGATGCCCAAACGACTTGCCCGCTTCTTCTTGCAGGATTCCTTCGTTGGTTAGCACTTCTTCTAAGTTTGGAAAGACTGCTTGGTTAAAGGCTTTCTTCCCCAATGCAAACGCCTCACGCGGACCTTCAACCAGTTCCTGCACCTTCTGCTTTATCAATGCCTGATAGTTAAACCCGCCCACCAAATTCACAATTCTCCATTCATAAGCCAATTGAGCTGAAATCTTTTGATTAGAATAAAAATATTCTTGCGCTCTGCCTAACCCAATATAATGCGGAAGAAATAATGAAACCCCAGAATCTGGTGCAAGCCCAATGCCACTGAATCCCACCACAAAATAAGCATTTGACTTTGCGATTCGCAAATCACATGCCAACGCAATTCCAAATGCCGCACCGGCACATGCTCCATTGACTGCGGCAATGACTGGTTTACCCATTTTTCTAATTTGTAAAATTAATGGGTTGTATGTTTTATCTAAATGTTCACGATATGAAATTGATTCGCCTTGCTTCATTTCTTTTATATCTTGCCCAGCACTAAAAGCATTGCCTGAACCCGTAATGAGGACACACTTTACTTGCGAATCGTTTTCTGCATCCACAAGTGCTTTGTGCAATGCTTGAGTCATTTCCATGTTGAAAGCGTTGGCGCGTTCGGGGCGAGATAATGTCAGGGTGACAGAACCAGATTGAAGGTCAGAAAGAAGCGTTGTCATTTATTCTCCTAAAAATGTAGGGACACAGCGAATCAATAATAATTTTAATCATAAATCATTTCGCTGTGTCCTTACTTTGTTCCTAAAAACAAACAGTCACCTTAAAGGTGACTGTCGTTCAAATCATCATCTATTTGGTCATCATCGCCGCTATCGGTTTCATATTCGACGGCTTCGCCATCAAGATATACCCACAACAACAATACTTGACCTTCTTGTGTTTCTACATTTCTCGCCGCAAGAATCGGCGCGGTTTGTTCGAGCCCCATTTCGTTGCGATAATGCAAATGGATTGTGTTTTTGTTATGCCAAGCGTTGTAACATCTTTCTACAAGCGCGTTGCCATTGAATGTTCGCAAGCGCGTTAACGCTGGCACGGATAAATGCGGGCTTTCGTTCAGCCCCATTGCCCAACCGTCATTGACATGCTCAAAGATTGGGGGTGGTCCTTCAATAATTGTAATTTTGTCGTCCATAGTTTTTACCTTGAGCGGAATCCTACCACAAGACAAGTAATTCAACCTTTCAGAATCTTATTAGAATTTTACAAATATTTAAGGTGCCTGTTTGCTCTTGTAATAGGAATATAATTATTCTCATGTCAAAACTCACTCCTAAAATAATCCTCGAAGGTACACGCTTAACCTTCAAAACTGATATTGCTTTTGCTCTGAATGAACATCCAAGAATTGTTGGTCCGCGAAAATATAAATATCACTCGCCATTGATTTCTGGTGAATGGTGTGCATTTACAAATTTTCCTTGGGGGCG
This sequence comes from Anaerolineales bacterium, assembly GCA_016789345.1. Classification (GTDB taxonomy): domain Bacteria; phylum Chloroflexota; class Anaerolineae; order Anaerolineales; family Villigracilaceae; genus Villigracilis. Next base: position 1,665 of record JAEURG010000082.1, read on the forward strand.
TGGATTAATCAACTTTGAGCCACACGAAGAATCATTGGCAATGGAAACTTATGAAACGTGGGTAAAACTTTTTGAATTGCAAAAATATTATTCATGGATTATTGACCGCTTTCATTTGTCCACGCGCATGTACCAGTTACGAACGTATAACAAAGATTATGACTTTCGTTGGTTAGAAGAAAGATTATTGCCTTTGAATTTCAGACTTGTATTATTAACTCGTTCGCCAGAGTCTTTTGAATCTGCTCGTATTGAGAGACTCAAAATTTCTGGCAATCCATCTCAATATGATGATTTGAATCTATTTGTTGAAGAACAAAAGTTGATTCATAAATTGGCAGATGAATCGCTTCTGCCTTTGTTGAAAGTTGATATTTCAGATAATGACATTTCGCTTGCCGTCGAAAAAATAGCGGATTGGATGGAAGCAAGCGGCGGGTTATATATGAACTAATCCGCTTTGGTTTTGCAATACTTTTTTCTTGCATCCAAACTTAGCATTTAGGTATACTACAGCCTACTTATGCCTCCAGAAAAAATTGGGCGATACGAAATTAAATCGGAACTCGGTCGTGGTGGTTTTGCAACGGTTTACCTTGCTTATGACCCACGCTTTGAGCGTGAAGTGGCAATCAAATTTTTGCCGCCTGAATTAATGCACGCTGACCCGCAATTCCGTACTCGCTTTGAACGTGAAGCCAAAATTATTGCTCAACTTGAACACCCATCTATTGTGCCAGTATATGATGTGGGTGAAGAAAATAACCAACCTTACTTTGTCATGCGTTACATGGGCGGTGGTTCACTATCAGAAAGAATTAAAACAAAAACTTATACAGTGGCTGAAGCCGCAAAATTACTAGAACAAATCGCCCCCGGCATGGATGAAGCCCATGCTAAAGGCATTGTGCACCGAGATTTAAAACCCGCCAATATTTTGTTTACCAGCAAAGGCACACCATTAATTTCCGATTTTGGGATTGCAAAATTTTCACAAGGCGAGGGCAGTAACGTCACAGGCAGTGCAATTATCGGCACACCAGCATACATGGCACCTGAGCAAGCCTCCGGTGAAGGTGTAGATGGGCGAACAGATATTTATGCGCTAGGTGTCATCTTATATGAAATGGTGACAGGCAAACAACCATATCAAGCCGATACACCTTTGGGTTTGGCGATTAAACATGTCACTGAACCTGTGCCACATATTTTAGAAGCCGACCCCAGCCTGCCAACATGGATGGAAAAAGTTATATCAACGGCAATGGCAAAAGATAAAGATGACCGCTTCACTACTGCGGTCGAACTGGTCGAAACCATCAAAGCGTTTCTTCGTGGAGAATCTCCGCCGGAACGTCAATCTCCTACTACTGTCAAAGTCTCACCTTATAACAAAACGACTCTTTCAAAAAAACCAATTGAATCTACACAGCCAGTACAAAAGCAGAGAAGTTGGTTGCCTATTCTCTTCATCCTTGGTTTGTTGGGAGTCATCGTTTTGGGTGGTGGATACTTTGTGTTGAGCAGTGGCATGTTGACATCCAATAATGAAGCGACAATTCCATCACCGACCATTGCATCACAAATTGAATCTCCTGTTCCGATAGTTATCGAGGTCACTGCTACATCATCTGGAGAAGTTGAACCCACTGCAACCAATGAGCCAGCAACATCATCATTACCTGTGATTGGTGGTGCCGACAAAATTGCGTTTGTCAAAAGTGGTGATATTTGGATAATGAATGTAGATGGCTCTGAATTGCAAGCCGTGACGAATGATGGCGTTAAAAAATTTAATTTGCAATGGTTAGCAGATGGCAAAACAATTCTTTATATGACCGGTAAAACTGTCAAAACAGTTGATATTGAAACTCTGCGCGAAGAAGTGATAATGAGTTATCAAGCGGCTGAGTTTTTTGATTCATTTCAAGTTTCACCAGACGGCAAACAAGCCGCATTTGCCATCAACCGTGAATTATTTGTTGTGCCGTATGATGTTGAAAAATTACGCACAGCCACAAATCGAAATCATTTATTAGATATGAAAGGCTGTATCTTTTATAACGAACTCGCAGTAAAAAGTGCTTTATGGTCTGATGATGGCGCACGCTTGTCCATTAAATATCTTGCCAATAAAGGTGGCGTGCGTGTGGATACGATTCGCATCATTGACATAACACAATGCGATAAATCTGAACCGATTCGTTTGGATGAATTTCCTTTAGGGCGTTTCGACTTCAACGATGTAATTGAAAACTTTTCATGGGATGGCGATTTATTATTTTTTATGAATAGCCCCAAACGCAACGGCGGCTTTGGTGATTTGCTTTTCTATAATTCATTCACGCACAAGTTTGAATACTTCGCACCATACGAAGGCAATTGCTGTTATCGTGATGCCGCATTTAGTCCCGATGGTACGCATGTTATTTTTGCGTTTCAAGATATTCGCCTTGCTACCGAAAGCCCAATCAATTTATATTATTTACCGATTGATGCGCTTTCAACAAGACGGGTTCTTGAACCGCTTCCATTGCCCGATAAATTTTTCAACCTTCGCAACGATGCCCCCGTGCCAGCGTTAAGACCTGCTAAATAAATATGGATTCAGGGAGCTTGCTCCCGTAACTTCGCCAGCAAGCTGGCTAACTCCAAACTATAAACTTTTCAAAATCTTTTTCACCAAACTTGGTCCTTCATAAATCAACCCCGTATAAATTTGAATCAACGTCGCCCCAGCATTGAGGCGGCGTTTTGCATCATCTGGATTCATAATTCCGCCAACACTTACGATTGGAATTTTTCCATTCACATGTTTTACCGTTTGATGAAGAACCGCTTCACTCTTAACTTTTAGCGGTTTGCCACTTAACCCACCTGATTCAACCCTCAGGCTTGATTCGACTCTATCCCGTGAAACAGTTGTATTGTTGACAATGATTCCATCCATTTTAGAATCTATAATCACATCAACAGCATCATTCAATTCTGATTCTGTTAAATCAGGCGCAAGTTTAACAAGAACTGGAATTTTCTTTTCGTATTGTTTTTCTTCTATCTTTCGTTGTGCATCAATTTGATGTAACAAACTTTCCAAAGCCTGTTTTCCTTGTAAATCTCTCAACCCAACTGTATTTGGCGAACTGACGTTAATCGTCAAATAATCCGCATATTCTGAAAGCAACTGCATTAGAGATAAATAATCTAATACCGCTTCTTCATTCGGCGTGGATTTATTTTTTCCGAGATTAATGCCTAAAATAATATTTGAACTTCTCCACCTTGCAAGCATTAATTTATTAATTGGCGTTGCTTTCTCAATCGGTTTGAGTCTTTTCTTTACATAATCCGCGCCATAACTTGGGAAGCCCATGCGGTTAATCACGGCTTCATCTTCTGTTAAACGAAACACACGCGGTTTGGGATTCCCTTCTTGTTCTAAGGGAGTAATTGTGCCAACTTCGATGTGACCAAATCCCAAAGCAGAAAGGCCGGCGAGTGCAATTCCGTTTTTGTCATAGCCTGCCGCCAGCCCGACTGGATTTTTGAATGTGAATCCAAATGCTTCTACGGGTTTGGATTTTGTTCTATAAATTAATTTGAGAATTAAATTAGAAAGAGTAAAACTTCCGGTCAGTTGTAAGAAGCGAAGAGAAAGTTGATGTGCAGATTCAGGTTCAAGCATGAAAAGAAGCGGACGAAGAATTTTATACATTTTGTAATCTCTTTTATGTCACCCTGAGCGTGCGAAGGGTTTCTTCGATTATCTCAGAGATTCTTCGCCGCAAAGAACAAGAGCGCGGCTCAGAATGACACTAGAATTTCTTTTGCCCGCTTTTATCTAAAAAGTATTGCACAATTTCTTCTTCAGGATGTGGCACATTCATCAAAGCAAACATCGCCGCCAATTCGCCACGATGGTGCGTGTTGTGATTGGGCGGTTGCACCATCATTTGCCACAAAGGTAAGGTAAACGTCTCACCTTTCGGATTGGTATAAGAAACATCTTTCAATAAACTTTGTTCCATTTGTTCAGAAACAAAGTCACGCATATTTTTTTCAACATCAACCCAATAATTTTTTATAGATTCAACTGTGGGAAAATCTTTTGCATCTAAAGTGCTAGCAGGTTCGCCACGCCAACGTTGGGGCCACATGCGTTCAGAACTCATCATGTGAACAATCACAGCATGAACACTTTCCCATGAATGCCCATGCTTATAAAAAAGTTGTTCTTCGGTCAATGTTTCAGCAACGGCTACATATCTTTTATTTGCCCAGTAGTTGTAATCGTATAGTTCTTGAAGATAATGTACAAGATTCATTTTTTCTTTATATCTCTCGGAATCAAATTTTTACCCGATACATACGCGCCGATAATCATAGCAAGAACACAAAGCATAAAACTAAATAATACGGCTGTTTCAAAACGACTCATCACTAATGCTTCTAAAAGAGGTAACTGTTGTACATCAATGAAATTCATTTTAAAAGATGTTGGAATCAAAGCACCAATGATTGCGCCTAAAAATGCTCCCAATGCCATACCAGTATATGCACCAATACTCACGCCACCTGTTGTACCAGCAGTTTTTGCAGTGATATATCCAGTTAATATGCCTGTCAAAATTCCCAGCAAGATTCCGATGATTGCACCAATAATCATTCCATTTAGTGAAAGTGTAATTGCACCAAGTCCAAACCCTAGAATCCCGCCAAAAATTACGCCGATGATAATTCCTAACTTTATACTTTTTTGAATCAATGGGTCTTGCATATTTACCTCGAGTTTATATAGTAAGGACACAGCGAAAAGATTAATCACTAAAGTTCTTGTTTAATTCGCTGTGTCCTTACTTCTATGAATTTGCTAAAAACTTTCTCGTTTCTTCTATTTTATCTTTATCCACTTTATTTGTTGATTCCCAATAATCTAATAACTCACTTATTGTCAACACAGCATGTAAATTGAAACCTGCTTGCCTCAACGATTCTTTTGCACCAGATTGACGGTCTATTAACACAACCACATCTTTGACTACTAAGCCTACACTAGTTAACTTTTCGATGGCTTCAAACTTGCTTCCACCTGTTGTGGCGAGGTCATCAATTATCAAGACCGTTTCACCTTGAAGATATTCACCTTCAATATCCGCTTTTGTGCCGTACGTTTTTGTCTCTTTGCGCGGATAAATCATTGGGTAATTTCCTTGCAAAGAGATAGCCGTAGCAATCGGAATCGCGGCATAGGGTAAACCTGCAATGCGAGAGAATTGGAGATTGGAAATTAAAGACTTATAAGACTCTGCAACTTGTGACAATAATTTTGGATGTGAAATGATTTGACGTAAGTCAATGTAAATAGGTGATATCAAGCCTGATTTCAAGGTAAAACTTCCAAACTTGATACAGCCAGCAGAGAGTAAATTATCAGCGAGAGAGGCGAGGGAAGGATTCATAAGTGTAAATATTTCAGAAAAGCAATTTTACAAGTAAAATCAATTATAACGCTTCCAAAATATCTAAAGTGGAGATTTTCATGAATTTACAAGAACTACTCAGAATTTCAAGCCGTACTTTCGCCATTGGAATTGAACGTTTGCCACAGGCATTGTCGAATGCCATCACAATTGCGTATTTACTTCTGAGAGTTTCTGATTACCTTGAAGATAACGAAGAAATGGACGCAAATGAAAAAATTGATTTATTAAATCTATGGATAAAGATATTACGGAAAGAAGCACCCGTCGAAGAATTAACCAAGCATCTTTCTGGAGCAAATAAAGACAACCCCGATGCGTTGGTAGCACAACAAGCCCAAGATATTATTATGCAGTTACATGCGCTACCACTTGTTTTACAAGAAATTATTATTCATCATGTGATTAAATCTACACAAGGGATGGCACGTTGGACAAAAACAGGACCAAAAGTTGATAATGAAGCAGACCTTGATGACTATATGTTTGAAGTAGCCGGACGTGTCGGCTATTTAGTTACTCAGTTATTTGCATGGCACTCAGACGAAATCCGCCGCAAAGAAAAAGAAATTATGCCACTTGCTCGTGAGTTTGGATTAGGGTTACAAACTGTAAACATTATTCGTGGCTTACGCGAAGATTTTGACCGTGGTTGGGTTTATGTCCCCAACAATTTTCTTTCGGAAGTTGGCATTTCGTCAGAACAACTTTTTGACCCTTCTTGCCGCCTGAAAGCCCTAAGAGTATTAGATTTACTCACCAACAAAGCAGAACGTCACCTCAAGAACGCATTGCAATACATAAAATTTTTACCGTGGTGGGAGTATGGAATCAGAATTGGTTGTATATTACCTCTGCTATTTGCAATTCGTACACTTTCTCTTAGTCGCAATAATGCACAAGTATTTGAAAGTGAAGCAAAAATGACTCGCGAAGAAGTAAAAAAGATTGTTTTACATTCTACGCTGTGGGGTTGGTCAAATTTTTGGTTAGACCGTTATTACAATAAATTAAGTGCTACGGGGGAATAATTGTATGCTTATTAACTCAGTCAAGTTCTTCTAAAACTCAACATCTCATCACGTAAATCTGCGGCGGCTTTGGCGGGGTTATTTGCGCGTGAAATGGCACGCGAAACCGGAATCAACATGCCTTTGCCATCTTTTCGCAAACCAACTTTCATCGCAGATTCTAAATCACCACCTTGTGTGCCAACGCCGGGAGTCAGAAACCATAAATTCGGCACAGTCTCGCGAATTTTTTTCATCGCGTCCAAATGCGTTGCACCAACCACAATGCCCACATTATTTTTTTCATTCCACTGCTCGGCAAGTTTTGCAACATGCAAATACAATGGTTCATTTCCATTTACAGTTATATCTTGCAAATCATCAGAACCCACATTCGATGTTTTGCACAAAACAAAAACACCTTTTTCGCGGATTTGAATAAACGGGTCAATTGAATCTTTTCCGAGATACGGACTCAATGTGATGCCATCTACACCTAACGATTCAAATGCAGATTGGGCATACGCCTCAGCAGTAGATGATATATCACCACGCTTCGCGTCTAAGACTATCGGTATGCGTGAACCCATTCGGTCTGATTCTTCTCTGATGGCTTGTATTACTTCTCTTAATGCCGTCCAACCTTCAGCACCGAATACTTCAAAGAACGCGGCATTGGGTTTGAATGCTGAGGCATAGCGAGCTGTTTGTTTAACAAGACTCAGGCAGAAGGTCAGTGCTGAAGCGGCAGTTGGAGATTCTAAATCTGAGATGTGCGGGTCAAGTCCCACGCATAAAAGCGAAGACGAGTCATCAACTCGTTTTTCTAAAAAAGTAAAAAATGATTCCATATTTTATTCTATGAATGTTTCCCATTTATTGTTATTGTTTTGAAGCCAGATGCGAAGCAAGTCATCCCAATAAAGTGGATTCCAAATTTTTGCACCATAACCGCCGCATTCAGCAAAGAAAAAGTCAGCGGGAATGGTATCGGGCAAATCGCAAGAAGTTGTATTGCCATTGGGTGATGTCGGCACTTTGCCTTCGCGTGTATTGGTTAAATTTGGTGTAGGAATGCAATCCTCAAACCAATTACCGAACACATTGCCATCAGGTAAACGGCAGAAAGATTTATCGGCTTCTTTGGCTACGGTGTAAGTATAAGCATCATAAATCTTTCCACTTGGATTGATAAGTCGAATCGTTTCGCCACCGTCACTTAATAAAAGATTTGTATCTGAACTATAAAAAACTATTCTTTCATTTGGTTTCAAGGTGACATCAGGCAAATTGAATATAGTTGCGCCGTTGAGTTTATCTAACTTCCAGCCGCGTAGAGTAATATCAATTGGACTTAAATTTTTAATTTCAATAAATTCATCATAAACATCTGTGCGTCCGTCTTGATTCCAGTCAAAGCCGGGGCGTGCCAGAATTTCGTTAATGATAGGGCGTGGGTCAATTGGGAAGGTTGGAGTAAAAGTAATTGTGGGTGCGCGTGAAGGTGTGGGGGTGGGTCCAATTGAGTTACTGTTCTTCGGCGTGCCGAGAATATTTCCTCCGTTGGCGTTTCTTCCATTGCGTTTTGTTCCAGTGTTAGTAGTCCACGCACTATCGCTATCAGCAGTGTTTAGAATGCGTTCCATTGTGCCATAAGTGGTGGCGCTACCAGCGGGCCATGCACCGCCGTTTCCATTGGCTGTGTCAATAATTCTGTTTGCTGAGTCATATAAAGTCAGTGCTTCGCCACTATTCGATAAAGCATTGCCTGTATAGATTTGGTCGGCAGGGATATCGGATACGGTTGTGTCATCCGTAGCGTTTGCACCACGTTCTAGCAAGAAATATCCGCGTGCGGGGATGATGCCAACCAGTGAGATATTTGGTGTGCCATCTGTTGCTGTGATTCTCCAACCGGTAATATTGATAGCGACATTGGTTGTGTTATAGAGTTCTATCCATTCATCATCTGCTAGACCAGATGCTGTGCCAGCCCAAGCAACTTCATTGATGATGACGGAGCGAGTCCCTGCTGGAGTAGAAGTAGAAGTAACAATTGGTGTAAAAGTTGGGGTGACGGTAAACGCCCAGTTTGCACTACCAGGTGTTCCATAAATAGGATTACCAGCCGCATCTAACCCATTGCGGACGATACCAGTATTTGTAAGCCAACCGAAATCATTATCAGTGGAAACAGTTGAACCAGAGAGGTAACGCTCCATTGAAGCGACATTTGTTCCACCACCAGCGGGCCAAGCACCACTGTTACTATTGGCTGTATCTATAATTGTTCCGTCAGGTTTGCGTAAACGAAGTAAATCATTCGTATCTGCTAATGCGCCGGTGTAGATTTGGTTAGCAGGCACAACAATATCACTAACGGTTTGATTCGAGCCACGTTCTAACAAAAGAAATCCATTGGCTGGGATGATGCTACTTAAAACAATATCTACACTGCCACTCAAGTTAACCAACCGCCAGCCTGTAAGGTCAATGGGCCATGGGCGGGTGTTATATAGTTCTATCCATTCATCATCGGGTGAGGCGCG
>JAEURG010000038.1 GCA_016789345.1 Anaerolineales bacterium
AACAGCCGCGCTTGCTGTGGTTGTGCCTCCCGGTAAAAAGGAAAACATCATTGCCAGCAAGAGCAATATCGAGATAAAACGTGTAACCAATTTCATTTCTTCCTCCATCCAGTCATTTCAAGATAAGGACGTAAAAAGTCCTTAAAAGTTCCTTATGACTATACGCCATCCCTAGTATATCTTTTCTTTAACAAATCTTCAATCGGTTAACACAACAATTTCATAGTGAATTTTTCCTATTTCCCTAATTCAATATACTTAAAGTCTGTATTTTATAATAACTTAATCCACCTTTGCCACTCTTGATTTCAAGCGATTCTTTGGCAGTAATTAAGTTTGTGAAAGTTTTGTAAGCTTCGTCAGGATGCATACTTATCTTCATGAGATGAATTTAAAAAGAACTTTTGGATATGTGGAAGTAATAAAATCAAAATAGAAATACTACTTATTACAATCCAAACAATAGAAAATGATGATGTTGTTAAGGCAAAATCGCCAATCGAAACCCTTCCCCCACTCAAAATAATATAGGCTAAAACAATGCTGAAAAAAGAAAAATAAACAAGTGCTATGATTCTTGCAATTTTGTCTCGATTTATCAGTCCATCTGCAAGAGCCCAAATTAAGTAACCAAAAGCTAAGTTAAAAGGGGAAAGTGATAAATGTAATATTAGAATGAAAAGAAATTTTAACCAATATGTAATACTAATAAAATATACCCACACCACCACAATTTTCAACAGTGGTGGTAACTCGGTAAACTTTTCTTTCCAATTTCTTTCTTTTACATCACTCATTATTTTACAGCTTTCTTATTACTACACTTGTTTTCTTTTAGCATTATTTGACCATTGACTCAGTAATTCAGGCACGCGTGATTCAAATGAACCATCAGCAATATAAATTCTGATTTGTTCCATCAATCTTATTAATGCTCGTAAGTTGTGAATTGAAATTAAAGTGCCCGCTAATAATTCTTTAGCGACAATCAAGTGACGGATGTATGCACGGGTAAAAGTTTTGCAGGCATAGCAATCACATGTTTCGTCAATTGGTTTTTCATCGCGTGCAAAAGATGAGTTCATTAAATTTAATCTGCCATCCGGTGCAAAGGCAGAATGATGACGGGCTAAACGAGTTGGTAGGACACAATCAAAAATATCAATGCCACGAACAACGCCGTTGATTAAGTCTTCGGGAGTACCAACTCCCATGAGATAACGCGGCTTGAAGTCAGGTAAAAGAGGCGTTACTACATCTAAGGTTTGATGCATTTCTTCTTTCGTCTCACCCACGGATAATCCACCAATGGCAATGCCCGGTGTATTTAAAGAAGAGATAAACGAAGCAGACTCAGCACGCAGGTCAGGGTTGACGCCGCCTTGTATAATCCCAAATAAAGCTTGGTCATTACGAGTCTTGGCTTTGAGTGAACGTTCAGCCCAACGATGAGTGCGTTCCATTGCTTTTTTTATATAAACAGAATCATTGGGGTCGGCACATTCATCAAATGCCATGATGATATCGGCGCCGAGATTTTCTTGAATAGCAATTGACTTTTCAGGCGTGAAGCGATGCGTTGAACCGTCAATGTGACTTTTGAAAGTGACACCCTCTTCATCAATTTTGCGAGTTTGTGCTAATGAAAAAACTTGAAAGCCACCTGAATCAGTGAGCATGGGATTGTGCCATTGCATAAAATTATGCAAGCCGCCCATATCACGGATGAGTTCATCACCTGGACGAAGATATAAATGATAGGTGTTGCTCAAGACAAGGGATGAATTTATATCTTTGAGATGTTCAGGTGTAAGCGTTTTGACGGTTGCCTGTGTGCCCACAGGCGCAAAGACTGGCGTGATTAAATCACCATGTGGTGTGGAGAAAATTCCTGTGCGTGATTTATTGTTTTTGGCTGTGATTTTGAATTCAAACATAGACTAAATTATACTGGCGTTAGGTATACATTTTGATTGCTCTTGTGTTTTTTCGATTTCCCAGTTTATACTCATTCAATGAAAAATAAACACGTTCCTTTACCTTTTGGCAAAATTGATATCTTGCTGTGCATCCTGATTGGACTTATTTCTTTGTCATTATATATCAGAACCTTAGCACCTTCATTGTTATGGGGCGATTCGGCAGAATTTCAAACACTTTCTTACACCTTAGGCATGACGCATCCCAGCGGCTATATGACACAAATTATGTTTGGAAAACTTTTCACATATCTTCCGATAGGCAATATCGCTTATCGCGTTAATTTAATGTCAGCCGTTTTTGCAACAGTAGCCATTGTGAATGCATATTTGATTATACGCTTACTAGGTGGGGAACGCGTCGCAGGGGTTAGCGCATCTATCTTGCTGATGGTTAACGAAGGGTTTTGGTGGCGCGCATTGATTGCCGAATCTTATGCCCCAGCCGCTGGGATGCTTGCTTCAGTATGGCTTCTCTTTTTATTATGGCGACATACAGAAAAATGGTATTTTCTATTTCTGGCTGGGCTAGCAGGCGGATTAAGTGTTGGAATTCACTCAACTGTCGTTATGACCTCCGCTTCAGTATTGGTTGTGATGGTGCTTACCGCTCGCCGCCTCAAAGATTGGATAAGCGCGGCGGCTGGAGCGCTTATCGGCGCGTTAACAACGTTTGGATTCTTTCTTTTACTTGATTATCGAGACCCTCCATCCAGCATATACAATACCGTATATCGTCCCAACTTAAGCCTTTTCAGGTTACAACTCAGTGACTTCGATACGCCCCTAGAAAGATTTTTCGCCATCTTCCCTGCAAATAGTTTCTGGTCTTATTATTTTACGGCAACAATTGATGAAATTAATAGACGCTTACTTGAATACATTTTATATTTCCCAAACTGGGTATTTATTTTAATCCTCTTAGGGATATTTATTCTTTTATTTTCAAATAAATGGCAAGATGCACTCTACCCGCTTATCGCCTTTCTAATTATCTGGGGGTTTGCCATCAGTGTGTCATTTTCTGTCTATCGAGAATTTTATGTTCCCATTTGGGTTATTGTCTATGTCTGGTTTGGAGTTGGAGCAAGCGCAATGCTCAAATTCTTAAAACAATTATTCAGCCAAAAACAAACTATAGCAAATATCATACATCTAATTCTTAGCGTCTTACTAATCATACTTCCGATATGGCATGCGCGTCTGGACATCACTCGCTCAATTCAACGCGGATTCCCAACCTTTGTGCAACGAGACCATATCTATCCACTCTATGGACCAAACAAAGCTATACTTGATGCAACTAGAGTGTTAAACCGCATTGAAGATAATGCCATCCTATTTACAAATTGGGACAAACTCTACAGCCTCGTATATACAGCCCATATTGAATACAGCAGAACAAATATTTCGCTTCACGAATGGCTAACTGATAACCCGCAACTCGCAAAATCTGCAATTGAGTATATAGAAAAAAATATTGATGAACGCCCAATTTATTTTTTTATTGTGGAGCCACAGTTGCCTGACACATTTCGTATTGAACAAATCCATGACGAACTTTATCGAGTATATAAAAATTAATAAAGGATTATTCCATGACTAACTTCGATAAAAAAATAGATGACGCTGTAGATAAATATGAAAAGAGTGTTGAAAAAAATGTAAACAAACTTGCCAACACTGCCGAAAAAGTTGCCAGCGGAGTAAATCGTTTATATATCGGCTGTGCTACAGTTCTCGGAAATTTATTTTTTATGGCGTTTTGTTTATGGGGTGTGTATGCCGCATACAATTCATATAACTTAGGAAAAAACGGAGAAACCACAACAGGCATCGTCATTGAACTTGAAGAAAGCGATAGCGCCGAAGGCGGTTGCTGTGTCTATTCCCCTGTTATTGAATTTGAAGCAAATGGTCAAACTTATACATTTGAAAGCGATAGTGCTTCGTATCCACCCGAATATGAAGTTGGTGAAGAGGTGCGCGTTATCTATAATCCCGAAAACCCAAACAATGCTCAAATCAACAAAGCCAGCGAACGTTGGCTTATGCCTGTTATCATTATCCCTGCAATGATTATTACATCAATTATTTTTACATTCGCAATGATTCGTGCCTATCGCCGCAATGATGATATTATGTTTTAAGATGAAATGCCCGCTTCAAACTTAACTGATAGTTGATTCTGTTCTTTCAACATTTGTCATTGCGAGGAGATTGCTTCGTCACTTCTTTCCTCGCAATGACATTATTTTTTTACTCTTTCGTAATCAACCTCACTTGATTGTCGTAGAAGAAATAATCCCATGCCCAGTTGAACATGACCAGCAAGCGGTTACGAAAACCAATAATGCGATAGATGTGTAAGAACACCCATATCACCCATGCGATGAATCCACTGAATGAAATGCCGAAGATTCTAGCAACGGCGGCGTTGCGCCCAATGGTGGCTAATAGACCTGGGTCTTTGTAATGAAATGGAAGAGGTTCTTTTTCATTAATCATGTTGCGGATATTTTTAGCAGTATGTTTGCCTTGTTGAATCGCAACAGTCGAAAGCATTGGCAAGGGTTGATTCTTTTCGTCTAGCAAGAAAGCATTATCCCCGATGACAAAGGCTGAGGGAAAAGCTGGCAGTTGTAAGGTCGAAGTGACGCGCACACGCCCCATGCTGGCTTGTTCTACACCAAGCGCATCAATCAATTCAACCATTTTCGCGCCAGCAGTCCAAATTAAAGTTTGAGTTTCAATGGATGAGCCGTCTTCAAAATCAACTCGTTGACCGTTGTAATTTTTCATTTTGGTATTCAAACGAATTTCTACATTTTTCTTTTCTAACAATCTTTTCGTGGCTTGACGTAACTCATCGGGGTAAGGATTAATTAAATGTGCGCCTGCTTCAACTAAAATAACTTTTGCTTCTTTAAGATTTACTTTTGGATAATCTTTTCGCATCACATGCGAAATTAATTCAGCAAGCGCGCCTGCGGCTTCAACGCCAGTTGGTCCGCCACCGACAATGACAAAAGTAAGCATGGCTTTTCTTTTTTCAGCATCGCCTTCGTGATTGGCTTGCTCTAGCATCGAAAGTAAATGATTACGCGTTTTTACAGCACTTTCAAGGTCTTTGATTTGCAAGCCGTGTTCTTCTAAAGTATCAAAACCAAAAAAGTTTGTGCGTGCGCCCGCCGCAATGACTAAATAATCATAAGCAATGACAGAGCCGTTTAACTTTACAAATTTTTCTTTGAGGTTAATTTCTGTCACTTCACCCATTTGAAAAGAAAGATTTTTTTGTTTGCGGAAAATCGTTCGTACAGGGCTAGCGATTTGAGAAGGAAGCAAACCTGCAATTGCTACTTGATATAACAACGGCTGAAAAAGATGATGATTACGTTTATCAATCAATGTGATGCGAACAGGGGAGTTGGCGAGTCCGCGAGCGGTTTCTAAACCCGCAAAGCCTGCGCCAATGATGATGACATGTGGAAGATTTTTTGTGTTCATAGTGATTCTTTCATTGTGTGGGTGCGTCGCGCTTTTAGAAGTTAAACTCATTTCAAACGCACAGCGCGACGCACTTATTTATTATATTTGTGAAATTTATCACTAGTATTATAACTATTCCCCTATTTTTTGTAAAGGTTTTTCCCTCACCCTAACCCTCTCCCAACGGGAGAGGGAATCTTACAAGTACGCATCCAAAATCTTCTCCATCATTTTGATAGCATCATGGTCAATGGTTTGAAATTCAGGATGTGCCTCAAACCAAGCCAGCGAACGGCGCACGCCTTCGCTCCATTTCACTTTGCAATTGTATTCAGGCACAAAGCGTTTGATTTTGCTATTATCAAACACCACACTATTCGATTTATCACCAATCAGACTTCCGATAGCATGTTCATCAAATTTAGCAATAAAATCACTGGGGATGTAAACCACGCTTCGTTCCACGCCCAAAGCCTGATACGCTTCGTTATAAATTTGATTCCACGTCAAAACTTCGTCTGACGTGATTTGAAAAGCCTCACCAATTGTTTTTTGATTTCCTAGCAAACCAATCAAACCGACGGCAAAATCTTCATTCCAAGTTAATACCCAAAGTGAAGTTCCATCACCTGGGATGATGACTGGTTTGCCTTGTTTCATTCTGTCTATTAAAGTCCATGGATGTTGCCAACTGCCCACGATGAATGGGATTTGTGAAGGTCCGTAAGTATGTGATGGACGAATAATGGTGACAGGGAATTTTTCATCGCGATAGGCTTGCATTAATCTTTCCTCACAAGCAATCTTGTTACGAGAATATTCCCAAAATGGATTTTCTAATGGCGTTTCTTCGGTTATCAAATAATTTTGAACTGGTTTTTGATATGCACTTGCTGATGAAATAAACATAAATTGATTTGTTTTATTTCTAAATAAATTTATATCTCGTTCAATATCTTGTGGTGAGAAAGCAATAAAATCCACGACCGCATCAAAGTGATGATTTGCAATTAAATCGGCTACTTGAGATGGGTTGTTATAAATATCCGCTTGTAAAACGGTTGCACCTTGTGGAGCAGGATATTTTTTAGAAGCAGAACGATTTAGCAAAAATAATTCATGTCCGCGTTGAACTGCTAATTCTGAACATGCTGAACTGATTAATCCCGTACCGCCGATAAAAAGAAATTTCATTAATCTGCTCCTACTTCTGGAAGTGGTTGCACAGGTGGATTACGATTCGCCATAAAATTTTCTACCCAAAAGATAATCAATGCTAACCAGACGATACTGAACCCGATTAATCGTGTGGTATCAAATGCTTCTTTATAAATAAACACACCGATTAAAAATTGAATCGTCGGAGCAAGATATTGCAGAACACCAATCATAGTCAATGGGATTTGTTTGGCGGCGGATGCAAACATCAATAATGGAATCGTGGTCACAACGCCTGCGCCAATCATAAGCAAGTCTGCTGTGATACCGGTGTGTAAAAATGATGCTGTGCCATCGGCTTCGTGGAAGCCAAGATAAATCAATGCTGGGATGAAGAGAATGCCTGTTTCGAGAGTCAAGCCGAAGACAGAGGAAAGAGGCGCGAGTTTTTTTGCGAGTCCATAAAAGCCGAAGGAAAATGCTAATCCTAAAGCAATCCATGGAAGTCTTCCGTAAGTAAATGTCAAATACACAACGCCGATGAATGCAATCACAATCGGAATCCATTGAGACCATCTCAATTTTTCACGCAAGATGATGAGACCGAGAAATACACTCAACAATGGATTGATGAAATAACCCAAACTTGTTTCAACAATGTGACCTGCATTGACTGCCCACACATATAACAACCAATTCACGCCGATTAATAAAGAAGCGATTAAATAAATTCGCAATGTTTTGGTGTTGATTAAACTACGAAATTCATTCCATTGTTTTGAGATTAAGATGATGATAATTAAAAAGATGAAAGACCATGCAATGCGATGACCAAGCAGTTCTAATGCGGGCACGTGTTGTAAAAGTTTCCAATAAATCGGAAAAAATCCCCACATCGCATACGCGCCGATTCCGTACCAAATACCTTTGTTCATTTTTCTCCTTGTGCTATTCATGTCACTCTGAGCGATAGCGAAGAGTCTCTATCATAATTTTAGAGATTCTTCGCCACAAGAACAAGAACGTGGCTCAGAATGACATACCCTATAAAATAAAAAAGACCTTATACAGGTCTTTGATGATGATTGAATGATGGCTCTTACAATTTTCTCAAAAACCATTTGCCCGTAGCGACCTCTTGCACATCGCGGGCAAAGTCCCCAGCAGTTTGATAACGCTCATTACGGTCTTTTGCCATTGACTTTGTAATCACCTCTTGCCAAACGGCTGGGATGTTATCTTTCACTTTGCGAACATCTGGAATAGGTAATTCTGAATGTGCATTTAACAATGCGGTAGTGGAATTGCTCGAAAATGGCAATTGACCTGTGAGCAAACGATATAAGACTATGCCCATTGCATAAATATCGGAACGACCATCTACATTGTCACCTTTGGTTTGTTCGGGACTCATGTATGCTGGCGTACCGACCAACCACTCACCTTCATCATCTACAATTTTTTGTGATTTTGCAATGCCAAAATCAGATAAAAATGCTTCGCCAGTGTTATCAAACAAAATATTGGAAGGTTTAACATCACGATGCACAATATTTTTTGCGTGAGCCGCGTCAAGCGCATCTGCCACACGCTTGAGAATGTGTGCCGCTTCGCTCATCTTAATTTCACCCGTAGTTTTGAGGCGGTCATCTAAACTTCCACCAGACATGTAGCGCATCACAATATAAGGTTGTTGACCATGCCAACCAAAATCATAAACTGGCACAATACATGGATGTTCTAACGCGGCAATCACTTCTGCTTCACGTTGAAAAAATTCGCGATTGACATCATCCAGCGTGCGGTTATACATTAATACTTTTACGATAACTTGACGGTGCATGTAAGGGTCACGCGCCAAAAAGATAAGCCCCATGCCGCCTTGTGCTAATTCGCTTTCAATTTCATATCTTCCGATTTTGGATATGCTGCTCATTGGTCTCTGCCAGAAATTAGAATGGCGTGAGTATAGAGCAATTTTTGGATTATGGCAACTTACTATTCCCAATCAATTTTTTGGCGACCTTGAAAACCCGCTTCTATCTCGTGCCAAAACTGAATCTGCTCTTCATCATATTTCCAACACAGATAAATTTCTCTGCCATCTTTCAAACAGACGAAGTCTATCAGCCCTGTTGTCAAATCTTTAACTTCGATTTCCATATCTTGCATCTGATGTAATAATGAATGTAAGCGGTCAAAATCAGGCAATAACTTACTTAATTTCGCATTACCACCATTGCCCGCAGATTTTTGTGCTAAATCCCATAATTCTGGTTGGCTGGCTTGAATCTTTTCAGCAATCTTCATCATCTCCCCCACCATCGGGCGGACGACTTCCAATAAATTATTTGCTTCTTTGGGTGTGTAGTATTTAGTCATAATTGGTCTTATATGTCTTATTCGTCTAAAAGGTCGACAGGTCAGACCGATAAGACCTTTTAGACTTGTTAGACCTTATAAAAAATTTAAACACTCGCTATGAGCAATCGCTTTGAAGTGCTCTATTAGATTAAGATTGCAGTATAGCCTTTTTTCTTTACTGCTGTAATGATTTCAGCTTCTGTTAACTTAGATTCATCATATTCAACGACCATTTCTAATTTGTGATAACTGGCATTGATTTCTTTTACGCCATCGAGCACATCTTCCAAACTCTCAAGTTTCATGGCGCAATTTGAACAGGTCATATCTGATACTTTGAAGATTTTTTTTATCATTGTTTTATTTACCTCTTTATTCAAATACTATTTTGCCAGTATACATACCCATTGAGCAGGTAAAGTACATTTGCGTGCCTTGCGCCTGAGGTGGGATATCTACTTGTACTGTTCCATTGGAAGGAAGCATTTGGTAAAAATCCAAATCAGGAATCAGGAAAGCCAGGGCGCAAGAATAAACGCCATCAGTCACCAAGTTCAACTTTAGGTTTTTGCCTGCAGGTGCTTTGAGTGTGGAAGGAAAATAACCTTCATTTTGAACATACAAGGTGATCTCATTATCAGATGCAGTTTGTTGAGAAGGCATTGTTTGAGAGGGCAACCAGCTTCTCGTCAGGTTTTGAAGCGAATACGGAGAACCAAGCAAGTTGAGTCCGCCATCGAGAGTCACAAATCCTAAAATCAAAATCACAACAGCAACAAATCGCATAAAGAATTTTTCAAGCCTAGCACCAAGTTCTGTTGTTAAGTAAGCAATGATGAAGAACACAGGGCTTGTGCCAAGTGTAAATGCAAACATCAGTGCCGCGCCCATAATCACACTGCCTGTACCAAGTGCGGTTGCCATCATCGCTTGCGTTACACCACAAGGAATAAAAACGGTTAATGCGCCAAGAAAAAGCGGTGT
>JAEURG010000045.1 GCA_016789345.1 Anaerolineales bacterium
GACTCGAAGCACAAAAAATGTTAGACCCAAGAGAAAATCATCAATCAGAAAATATGGTCTCGATACGCCGCAAGAACAAGAACGCGGCTACTCGACCATCGAAATAGTAAATCGAAATGTCTGATATTCGCAAACTCCCGCAAGTTTTATATATTGAAGACAGCGAAGAATCTCGTTCGCTGGTGCGGCGTTTGTTAGCAGAAAAATATGTCGTCTTAGAAGCATCGAATCCGCTAGACGGTTTGCAGTTAGCCGAAGAAACACAACCCAATTTAATTTTGCTTGACCATAACTTGCCGCACATGACGGGCAGTGAAGTGGCAACACGTTTGAAACAAATGTTGCCATACACGCCGATTGTGATTATTTCAGGGGATACATCAAAAGGTGCGCGTGAGCGTGCGCTTGCGGCGGGGGCGGTAGGTTTTATTGCCAAACCAATTGATGATGATTTTGAAAAATTAATTGATGAATATTTTCATGGCAAAGTTGAAAAACTTGACCATGCTGAACGATACTTGCAAGCCTATCAACAAGAATTGGTTGAAAGACTCGAAGGCAATATTCGTCAGTTAAGTAGTGCGCTTGAAAAAAATAAACATTTGCTTTCACAAAATGAAAAAATGTTTAGCATGTTAGACCGTCGCCATAAACTTCTGCAAACGGCGGCACGCGTCGGGCAAATGGTTACATCTATTTTAGATTTGAATGATTTGCTTAAACATACTGTCAATATCATTTGTAGTGAATTTAATTTTTATTATTCTGGAATCTTTTTGCTTTCAGATGATAAACAATTTGCTGAACTTCGCGCAGGCTATGCACTGGCTGGTAGAAAAATGTTAGAAGCCAAATATCGTTTGCCAGTGGATGAACAATCTATGATTGGCAAATCTATTTTGACTCAGATTCCGCAAATTGCTTCGGATGCTGAACATGAACAATCACGCTTCAAGAATCCCTTTTTGCCTGATACTAAATCTGAAATGGCTCTTCCGCTGATAGTTGATTCTGTCGCGCTTGGTGCATTGACCGTGCAAAGCAATCAAATCAATGCTTTTTCAGAAGATGATATTACATCGTTGCAAGCCATGTCGGAGCAGGTGGCAATTGCGATTAACAATGCACAATTAATGAAGCAACTTGAATCAGCAAACTCTGAATTGTTGCGTACAAAAACGTACGAAGCAATTGCAACTGCCACAGGTGAAGCGATTCACTGGGTGGGGAACAAAGCCGCTCCGATTCCTGGGAGTGTAAGTCGCGTCAAAGAAGATATTAAATATTTGCTGGCGTTATTAAGCCAAGTGGATGAGTCGAAGTTAAAAAATGATTCCCTACGAGCCGCCCTGCAAACGGTCAAAGAAGAAGCGCAAAATCAAGGCTTAGATTTGGAATCTATCTTAAATGAACTATCCGAGATGAATCTGAATCGAATCAAATCTTTAGTGAGTGTTGAGTCATTGATGGAAGATTTAACGATTGCTGAAAATAGTGCCAATACAATTTTAGAAATCAAAGAGGGTTTGATTGGTCCCGCACGCCAACGGAATGATGCCAGTATTTCGTTGGAAGAGATGATTACAAGCACTGTTGAAAACATGGGCTTGCCTGATGGTGCAGTGGAAATGGGTTGGGAAAAAGATTTGCCATTGGTGCATGGAGATATAAGACAATTAGAGCAAGTGTTTAATAATTTAATTAAGAATGCTTGGGAAGCGTTGACGAATGCAAATGTAAATAAACCAAAAATTACTGTGGCAGGTTGTCGTGATAATGACCCAAATTATGTTTTGGTGATTGTGAAAGATAATGGACCTGGAATACCAAAAGAAATTCAAGAAAAAATTTGGGTTTCATTTTTTACAACCAAAGGTGGCAAAGGCGGAACGGGTTTGGGTCTTTCGTCTGTGATGCAAATTGTGAATCAACATGGCGGGAGGATTTGGCTGGAAAGTGAAAGTGGAAGCGGTGCAAATTTTTATGTGAGGTTGCAGATAGCGAAATAATTCGGTGGTCGAGTAGGGGCGGGGTTTTCCCGCCCTGTATCGAGACCACACGTTTATAAAGTAATTAAAATTATTTAGTAAATTGTTGGTTTCGATACGGTGACGACGAACACGTCGCCTACTCAACCAACGAGTAGTGAATTAGGAGAAATTATGACAACTGTTTTATTAGTAGATGACGAAAAAG
>JAEURG010000209.1 GCA_016789345.1 Anaerolineales bacterium
AATCACATTCGGCACAAATCAATTAGGGTGATGCGGATGTTTGAGTCAAAAAATATCCTATTGATTTTTTTACTAAATAACTCCCAAATTGGGGGAGGAGCGTGCGCGATTTTTCCAGTAAGTTTCAAGCAAGGCGCCACAAGGGCGGAAGTTTTCTAATGTATGCCTTAATTATACATTAATTTTAAGAGTTGTTAATATTCTCTTTTCGTGACAATTCTTAAGTTTCTTGGCGTTTGATGGGATTTCCATTTTCATCAAAAGCCACTTGAAATGTAAATGCTGTGGGAGTTGGTCCATGTTCTTGCAAATGGATTAATTTTTCTTTGGCTTCTTCTATGGTTGGAATATATCCAGCAGGTATCCACCATAAAACGGTTTGATATTCGGCGACTTGGTCGAACCATTTTTTACGGCTTCGTAAAAAGTAAGTATGTACGGTTTTGTAAACAAATTCTCTAAGTGATTCGATATCTTGCCACACACTGAAATTGGGGACAATCATTGGGTCTTCGTAAACAGGTGCTACATAAGTTGAGGATTGCCCATCGGGTGCAGTCA
Source organism: Anaerolineales bacterium (assembly GCA_016789345.1). Lineage (GTDB taxonomy): Bacteria > Chloroflexota > Anaerolineae > Anaerolineales > Villigracilaceae > Villigracilis. The sequence continues at coordinate 562 of JAEURG010000209.1, forward strand.
GTCTCCACACAAAACCAGGACTTTGTTCTGCAAAAGTATTGACGGGTGCTAGGAAATCTACAAACTCTTTCATGCTTGGAGAATCAAGCGGAGCATTGAGTCTGGCAATGTTGTATTCGGCGATATGGAAGTTATCAGTTGGCATGTTAAGTTCTTAGCCGAAACATTGAAAGTGTAAAATTTGTATTTGTGAGTGAAGAATGAATAGTTTCTCCGCCAACGTCAAAACTAATATCTTTGAGATGTTGATTAGATAAAAAACCGCCTTCAATGTGTGGCAGTTGACCAATGTTTCTCGAAAGTTGCCCTGCAAGATATTGCGCTAAACTGTTTCGCTGCCCTGTACCTGCGCCACCAATAGGAAAACCTAATTGTTCCGCTTCATGTGGATACAGTTGTGCAAACTCAATTGCTATTTGATATGCCGTCAAGTAGGGACGTCCTAAAGGATGGTCTGGGACTGAGTTTGGGACATCACGCAAAATTTGGGTGATTTTATTTTCAATATCAAGTTCTTGCCATTGGCTCATATCAAAATCTCCTTATGATTGAATTTGTTCTTAAATCGTACAGAGAATGAAACACTTTATATCTTGAATAATAGAATTATACAACCACCTTTTACAATACCAATTCCCTATTCACTGCTCTCTATTCTCTATTCTCTGAACTCGATACTCTCATTTCAAAGTGTATAATCCTCCCAATGACCACAAACCTCGAATCTATTGCAAGAAAAATTACAACAATTTTATTTGCACAACAATCATTAGCATCTGCTGGCTTCATTGCCGCGGCGACGTTGAACTCGATTGTTGGCAAAGAGTTAAGTCAAAACCCAAGTTGGGCGGGAGTTCCAACGGCTGTGTATTTGTTAGCAGGTGCATTCTCCGCGTTTATGTGGGGATATGTCTTTGATGCAATCGGCAGGCGAAAAGGTTTAACAACAGGTTTATCTGCTGGTGTAATTGGGTCAAGTGTTACGTTTTATGCCATTGCGATTCATTCATTTGCATTGTTTATGCTCGGAATGATTCTAATGGGCATTGCAAATGCGGCTGTGCAATTAGGTCGCTTTGCGGCGGCGGAAGTGAATAAACCAGAAAATCGCGGACGAGCAATATCCAATGTTGTGATTGGTGGAACAGTTGGCTCTGTGATTGGTCCATTTGTGGCAGGTCCCGCAGGCAATTTAGTTAATACATGGGAAATTGACCCATTAGCAGGTGCATATTTAATCGCCGCGATTCTTTTTGCAATTGCGGCAGTTGTTGTGTTTATTGGGTTACGTCCAGACCCGCGGGAAATCGGTAAAGAAGTAGCAGAAAAATTTCCTGAAACAATTATCAGGAAAGGTCAAGCAAGAGGCGTTTTTGAGATTCTTCGTCAGCCCGCCGCAATGGTCGCAGTCGTCAGTATGGTATTAGGTCAAATGGTGATGGTGTTGGTGATGGTGATTACCTCGCTTCACATGCACGACCACCAACATGGGTTAACAGATATTTCGGCTGTGATTGCGTCGCATACATTTGGGATGTTTGCGTTTTCAATTATTTCTGGCAGGCTTGCAGATTCTTGGGGGCGTGAAAAAGTTATTTTGAGTGGCTCAATAACTTTAGTGATTGCTTGTATTGCCGCAAGCATTTCACCCGATGTATTGCCATTAGGAGTGGCATTATTTTTACTTGGGCTCGGATGGAATTTTTGTTTCGTCGGTGGCTCAACATTATTAGCCGACCAACTTTCACCAGCCGAACGCGCGCGCACACAAGGCTTCAACGATTTATTAGTCGGCTTGGCATCCGCATTCGGAAGTTTAGAAAGCGGATTTATTTTCGCATCGCTCGGCTATAACATGATGGCATACGTCAGCGCAGGCTTTGCATTAATCCCAATTATTATTGTGATTTTGTGGATGATGCGAAAATCAAAAACTCAACTTGCATGATAAAAAAAGTTTTAGGCATTCATTACAAATCATTTTTAATTTTTTTCCTGCTTGGTGCAAGTATTACATTTGCATTGGGGCGATACATGCAATTTCATTCCACTGGCAATGACTTCTGGAATATTTTGTATTACGGAAGAAACATGACTCTCTCTCAACCTGAGTCTTGGTATAACGGGTTTTATCCATTTGGATATGCTTTCATCATTGGACAAATGCCATTTACCTACATTCTTCCGATTGCTTACATTATCAATGCGCTTCTTGCCGGACTTTTCACTGCTTCTGTTTCAACACTTCTTGTTTACACCCGAAATTTTTTTGCAGTGCTTATTGCAACCTTTGGTTCTATTGCCGCTCCGTTTGTATTTCAAAGCGTTCATACCATTGGTCCCGACATTGGCGCAGCGGCGTTTGTTGCTTTTGCAGTTTTCTTGCTTTGGAAAAATTATTTTGAAGGACAAAATGACTTTACAAATTTAAATTCAATTTTGATTGGCATATCACTTGGTTTAGGCTTTCTCACACGCACGCATGTCATCGTCTCTGCCGTTGCGATTTTCTTTAGTTATTTTTTGTTAATCGGTATTCGTCCATTCCGTTCAAGAATCTTAATGGCAAGCGTATTTTTATTATTTGTTTTATTACAGGTCATTGTAAATCTTGTATCAGGTCATGGCGCATTTGAAACGGCACAATCTTTCAATATGTATAAATTTTTATATGGTTTTAATCCTACTTATCCACCTGCCCCAGCGGAAATTGCTCGGTTTTCTTTATTTGATGAAATTACCCAAAACCCACGATGGTTTTTTCAAGCATACTTAATTCCACTTCAATTTCTGATATCTTATGCGTTTATGCCTGTAATTTGTTTTGTATTATCGCCTAAAGGAAAATTCTCAAAATATGCTTTATTTTCTTTCCTATATATTATTCTTTACTCGATTCCCATTGCGGTTGGCGATAGCGCCCGCGCACCATTGATGATAATGGGCGCATATGTTACTTGCATGGCGTTTATCCCTGTAGTGATAAATACACAAGTAGAAAGATACATTCCAATGATAAAGCAGGCAGGGGCAGTAGTTGGTGTTTTATTCATTATATTAAACTTCAATACCTATAAGAATTGGCTTTTATATGATGCTGAATTTATCCGCGCCAATGCTTCAGAGCGTAAAAATTTATCTGTGATTGAGGCAACATTATTTTCTAATGGAATGAAATCACCAGCAGAAATTTTTGCAGACCGCTACGATTTTTACACACCTAATACGATGCCATACCGCTCGCGCCAAATTGGCAATTGGAATATGGATTGGGTCTGGGGATATAAAGAAGAATATCCGCCTCTGCCTAATGACTCTATAGAATCATTTCTGATTGCTTGTAAAGAACAAGGCATTCATTATCTTGTCCTCTCTCAAAACAGTTATCTTCGTGGTGAAATTTTTAGCCTCATTTACAATGAAGAAATCAATCTTGAGTTCATAGGTTTGCGTTTTATTGGTCAACGGGGTAACATGCGGATTTATGAAGTCCAATAAAAAGAGCCACTGACTTTCAGTGGCTCTTTTTATTTCGTTTAACCTCTGCGTTTAATTGCTCCGCCTCTAGCACCCGAGGTCTTTAACTTATTCCCCGAAACAGGAGATTTTCTTGGCGCAGTACTTCTTGTTGGTGTCATCCCCGCTTTGACAGGTTTTCCAAACATACCAAATGCTGTTTCAAGAGATTTTGCGGCAGTGGCTTGGTCTAAACCAGTTGTGCGTGATAATTCGTTAATCATGCCACTGTTTTGCAAAATGTTCGGGTCAACTTTGCCAGTGGTCATTTGCTTTAACATATCATCTAAATCAAAGGAGTTTGAGTCACGTCCAGAAGTAGGATGATGCGCTAATAATTTATAGGCTACAAATGAAACCACCATCATCGCAATTTGTGGTGGAATGTTCATCTTCTTGGCAAGTTTTTCTACATACGGTTGTAGCAAAAACATAATGGGGTTATTCATCCCCATTTGATTCATCGGGTTTGATTGTTGTTGATTATTGCCGCCCATGAACATTTCAAGCAAGCCCATCATGTCACCTAAACCGCCAGTTTGTTGTTGACGACTTTGAGTTGGCATCATAGAAGGTTGACCACCGCCAAGTAAACTGCCTACGAGTTCAGCCATCGGGTCAGTTTGTTGTTGTGATTGACTTCCTTGCTGACGTGAGTTGACTAACACTTTGAGAATATCTTCCATTGACATAATGATTTCTCCTTTTTAACAAAACGTAGGGGCGAGGCATGCCTCGCCCCTACAAAAAACATTATTCCGATTTTTCAGTGGATGCAGGTTTGGCTTCTGGTTCAGATTTCGTCTCAGACTTAGTCTCAGATTTTTTTGTTGAAGCCGAATTTCCAGAAGGCGATTTATTGTCGGTAGCATAAAAGCCCGAGCCTTTGAAAATGATTTTGGTTGGGGTAATCACTTTCTTCAAAGCCTTCTTTTTACATTCGGGGCAGGTCTTTAACGGGTTATCTGTAAAAGATTGATGTTTTTCAAACTGAACTCCGCAGTTTTCACAGCGGTAGGTATAAATGGGCATTCGTTCTCTCCTAGCTTATTGCTTTCTTAATTTAATATAGCGTATGGGATTATAGCGTCTATATCAGGGCATGACAAGCCTATGATGCTACATGTTATAATTTTCTTATATATGCTAAACATCGAAATTGTTTATTGCGCCGCCTGACACTACACCAACCGAGCCGTGGGCTTGGCAGAGGAAATATTAAAAGAATACGAGCACGTCGTCGAGGCGTTGACCTTAGTTCCCGACGAAGGTGGCAAGTTTGAGGTCAGTGTGAATCGGAAGTTAATCTTCTCTAAAATAGAATTAAAACGTCATGCCGAAGCAGGCGAAATCTTAAATCTTATATCAAAACTGGTGGATTAATTCATGGCAAAAAAAGGTAGAGTGTTTTCAGGTGCAAGACCAACAGGCAGACAGCATTTGGGGAATTATTTAGGCGCGATTCAAAATTATGTAGCATTGCAAAAAGATTATGACTGCGTGTATTGCATTGTGGATGTGCATGCATTAACCACAGTGGAGACGACTCAAGAACTGCGCCTCAATACATTTGAAATGGCACTTGATTGGCTTGCGGCAGGCATTCGTCCAGAAGAATCCATTTTGTTTGTGCAATCACATGTGCCGGAAGTGATGGAGTTGCATACGTACTTATCAATGGTGACTCAATTCGGCAAATTGACTGATTTGCCGACCTTCAAAGAAAAAGTTCGTCAACAACCGGAGAATGTTAATTATGGTTTGTTAGGCTATCCTGTTTTGATGACCGCTGATATTGTTTTATACAAAACAGATATTGTGCCTGTTGGCATTGACCAAGCTCCACACCTTGAATTTGCACGCGAAATTGTGCGTTCGTTTAATTATCGCTACAACACCAAGTCATTGATTGAACCACAAGTGAAGCATACCGAAATTTTGAAAGTCGTCGGCATTGATGGCAAAGACAAAATGAGCAAGAGTTTGAATAATCATATTGAACTTGCTTCAACTCCAGAAGAGACGACGAAGCGCGTGCGGGAAATGGTCACAGACCCGGCGCGTATGAAAAAGACTGACCCCGGCAACCCAGATATTTGTAATGTGTTCACCATGCACAAAATTTTCTCTCCACAAGAAGAAGTGGATATGATTAATACCGAATGTCGCAAAGCAGGCATTGGTTGTGTAGATTGTAAGCTTCGTTTTGCTAATAACTTAAATAAACATCTTGAACCTTTCAGAACCAAACGAAATGAATTGGCTTCGCAAGAAAGTTATGTGAAAGATGTATTGAATGATGGTGGAAAACGTGCTCGCGCGATTGCACAGCAGACGATGGTTGAAGTCCGCGAGGCGATGCAGTTACCATAAAGCGGGAATCGATACATCGGGAATCGTAAACAATCCCCCAATTCCCGAATCCCAACTCCCAAACTATGCGCTTATTAATCCAACGAGTTTCCCAAGCCAGCGTCACTGTGGACAATCAGACCATTTCCAAAATTGGAAAAGGTCTTTTGATTCTTGTCGGTGTAGGTCACAAGGATGGGGAAGCAGAAGCAACTTTCCTCGCGGAAAAAGCGGCGAATTTACGCATCTTTGAAGATGAAGCGGGCAAAACAAATCTATCCGTTTTAGATGTAAAAGGCGAAGCGATAGTCGTTTCTCAATTTACGTTATATGCCAACACATCCAAAGGTCGGCGACCATCTTTTATAGAAGCCGCATTACCAGATATTGCCGAACCTTTAGTAAATCGTTTTGCGGAATTGTTACGCAGTCATGGCGTGCCGACCCAAACAGGTCAATTTGGTGCAAACATGTTAGTTGAAATTCACAACGACGGACCCGTGACGATATGGTTAGAAAAATAAAACCAAACGTGTTTCAAAGGTTTTTACATCGGTTCATTATGCTTCGTCCAGTGACCGCATTCTTTGCAGACAAAACTCACATTATAGACAATGCCATATTCAAACTCACAAAAGGAAAACATTCCTTTTCTGAATATTTGGGTTGGAATATTATTCAAATCAATACCATTGGGGCAAAAACAGGAAAGCCACATCAACTAGTTTTGTTAGCACTCATAGACGAAGAAAAAATTGGGCTCATTGCCTCAAACTTTGGGCGAAAGCATAACCCAGGCTGGTATTACAACTTAGTCAAAAATCCACTTTGCGATGTTCAACTCAATGGGCATTGGAGAAAATACACTGCCCGCGAAATACATAATGAAGAATATAAAAAATATTGGCAAATGGCAGTTGACTCTTATAAAGGCTATCAAAAATATAAAGAACGTGCCTCACATCGTCACATTCCACTCATGCTTTTAGAGCCTGCAAAATAAGAGAATATCTAAGTTCAAAGGTTAAAAATTTCTTTGCCACAGAGTCCACTGAGTTTTCTGAGAAAAAATCTCAAAATTCTCTATGTACTCTGTGGCTTACATTCTTACTTAGACATTACCCAAAATAATTGTCAAGATTAAAAGAATATGATAAAGTTAAGTTTGTAGGATGCAAGTAGGTTTTCGTTGTGGAAGTAAAGACGACGGCTCAAAGCACAACCTTGAGCCGTTTTTGGATTACCGCCCGATGAAAGACACAACCTGCGTCACCTAATTTTTTATTTTGCTTAGGAGGCAAAAATGTCTGAACGTATCATCGGAACGGTAAAATGGTTCAACGGAACCAAAGGTTATGGCTTCCTCGAACGTGAAGGCGGACCTGACGTCTTCGTCCACTTCTCCGCCATTCGCGGCGATGGTTTCAAAAACCTACAAGAAGGTCAAAAAGTAGAATTCACCATCGAAAACGGACCAAAAGGTTTACAAGCCGCAGACGTTGTGGTTCTCTAAACTGAACCGAACCAAAAGAGTCTCATCGCAAGATGAGACTCTTTTTTTGTTTATTGATTAAGTGCGTCGCGCCATACTCTTTTAGATTTTTTTACAAGCAGATGATTCTGTCATTGAACATTTTCTCAAACCTAAAGCGCGACGCACCCCGGCGTCTAAACCGCTTCTTTCGGGACCCATAACTGGGTATCTGTTTCAACAGCCATTGCCCCAGCCTCAAGCATTGACTCTACATCTGTATCCGTCCACACACCGCCAGCACCGATAATTGGCAAACCAATCATCCCCGCCGACCTAATGATATCTAACGAACGCGGAAATAAAGATTTTCCATACAGTCTGCCAGTGATTATCTTTTTATTTTCATCATAAACTGCCCCACGCGGTGATGAAATACTAATTGCACTTGCACCTTCTTGAATCAACTTTGGACCTAAAGATAATATCTGCTCATGTGGCAAAGCAAATATTAAAGGCAATTCACCTAAACACATTTCTAAATTTAATAAAATAATGTCATCAGATAATAAAGGCGCAAACCCAAGTTGAATAGCCATCACATTTTCAATATTTTCTAATTGCCTCACCATTTGTTGAGTCTCTTCGGGTCTATCAGCCATCAAGTGAACAATAATCGGCAACTCAGAACGATTCCATTTAGCAGAATATTTTTTGACGACA
>JAEURG010000050.1 GCA_016789345.1 Anaerolineales bacterium
CTTTTTAGCACGGCATGGGGTTGGTCATTACATCACCCCCACCGAAGTTCCCTATTTAGCAAATATATATGCGCTCAAATCTTTAGGCGTGGAAAGAATCATCAGCATTAGTGCCTGTGGCTCACTGCGCGAAGATTATGCACCGGGTCATATCGTCATCCCTGATAATCTGTTTGATTTTACAAAAGATAGAAGGCGTTCATTTTTCGGAGATGGACTTGTCGCGCACATCAGCGTGGCTGACCCATTTTGTGATGACTTATCCGACCATGTAGAAACATCGCTTCAACCTACGGGCGGAGTTGTGCATCGCGGGGGGACATTTATCACCATTGAAGGACCACGCTTTTCGACCAAAGCCGAATCAAATCTATATCGCGCTTGGAATATGTCTATCATCGGTATGACCGCTTCGCCCGAAGCCTTCTTAGCCAAAGAAGCCGAGATGTGCTACGCCGTGATGGCACACGTGACCGATTATGATGTGTGGCATATGAGCGAAAGCCCTGTGACAGTTGAAATGGTGATTCAAACCTTAAATAAAAATACCGAAATCGCGCAAGAAGCGATTCGTAATTTAGTAAGAGATTTACCCGAAAGAAAATGCTCTTGTGAAAATGCTTTATCAAGCGCATTGATTACGAATCCCAAAACCATTCCGCAAGAGACGATGAAGAGATTGGAGTTGTTGGTCAAGAAGTATTATAAGTAGTTGAGATGCAGACCTCCGAGTTTTTGAAAAACTCGGAGGTCTTTTTTATTTATCATTTATTCATTCTTTTTTAGGCTTTCAATAAATTCTTTATAAGCTAATGTGACAGGATGATTTTCACCTGCTACTTGAATCAACATAGCCAAAGCATTTTGAGAAATTTCAAGGGCTTTTTCATTTTGTCCCATGCTTGCAGCCACCCGTGAAAGAAACATCAAGATATTTATCTGACCCACCATCTCATTTGATTCTTCGTATAAGTTCATTGCAGATTGCAGGGTATTCATTCCCTTTTCGAAAGTTTCTTCTCCATCAACATTGATGACTAGCATTTTTCCGAGAGATTGAAGGGTGTTGGCTTCGCCCAATTTAGCCCCCACTTGACGGAATAATTTCAAAGCCTCGTTGTAACTTTCTAAGGCTTCATTATTTTCTTTTCGGAATTGTTGCACATCGCCAATCGCTTGTAGCACGTTGGCTTCTAAACCTTTATCAGAAATACCCATTTGAATACAAGCTTCTAGCCATGCAATCCAATATATCCACGAGTCACTAAAAGTAATATAAAACCAATTACGGGCTTTAGTGGTGAGCAACGCCAATATTTCTGTTTGCTTCTCTCCCCTCGCCCACTCGCAAACATATAACAAGTTTTCTTTTTCAGGCAGAACAAAAGGATAACTTTCTAAATCCATCTGAAAGTTATCTTCAAATAAATTAATCAGCCATTCTGCTAGTTTGGCTTTTCGTTCATTTAATTTTTTGCTTGTTTTTAGTTTTTCAGCCGCATATTCATCTAACAAATCATGCAAGCGGTAACGCTCTAAGGTTTCGTGTTCGGTTTCTACAATTTTTACCAAAGAAAGGTTGATAAAACGTGAAAGGATTTGGCGCGCCAGTGAAATTTCAACACCCCAAAGATGCGCTACGGCTTCTATCGAAAACCCCGTATGGTGAAAAGTCGCTAAACTCTCAAATTTTTGGCGGTCATCTTGGCTTAGGTCTTGGTAACTAATGTCGAAAACCACTTGCATATCCCATCTTGCATTGCCGTCCATTTTTAATTCTGCTATTTTGGCTTGGGCAATTTCAAAATACTTTGCTACAGGCTTTTTTAATCCTTGAAATTGTAAAATCCTACGCGCGGCAATTTCCATCGCCAGCGGGTTAAATTTACATCGGTCGGCAAGTTTTTCTAGTGTTTCTAATTCTGCGTTTACAATATCGTTTTCAAGAATAGCAAGAATAGCGCGAAACAATTTTTGCGCTTGTTCCCACGTCATCGGTTTGAGTTCAAAGTTTGTTACGCCAGCAATTTGTTGCACTCGGCTGGTCACAAGGGCTGAATGTGGGCTTGGTGGTAAAAAATCACTTAAAGCATCAAGCGCGTCTTTACGCACATCGTCGAAAATAATCAAAAATCTTTTTACTTGAGTTTGTTGATATAAAAATTGCAATTCATTTTTTAGTGGTTCATACTCAGCAGTCGGCTGAATTTGCACACTACATTTGGTTAAAATCTCACCGATAACTTGTTGCGGCTTCTTATCGCCCACTTCTATCCATAGCAATTCATATTGTGACCCCAATTTCTTGGCAGTCTTTTTGGCTAATTCAGTTTTACCCAGTCCGCCGGGCGCTTGCACGCCAATAATTGCGCCTGTGCCACCTTTGAGCAAATGTCCCGTTACTTCATTTTCAATATCTCCACGCTCAATATAAACCTTTACATTTTCACGAGGAATAAACCCAATCGTCGGGTGAACTTCAACAGGTGGCGAAATTTGTTGTTGTATCGTCCAGCCTGCCATAGTTTCATATATTTTGTTTAATGTTTCTGATGTTTGTTTTTCCGCCAAACTTCCTTCCAACGTTGCTAACGAAGCAACATTATCTCGAAAGGTTTCATCTGCTAGCATTAACTCTTTGGTCAATGTCCGTAAGTAAAAATCAACCGCATGATTAATAACTTCTTGGGTGTAATATTGCTTAAACTCGTCAAACAAAATTATTTGCAGTGATGTTCTAAGCGTTGGGTCAGTGGGATGGTCGTAATACTTCCCCACTGCTTCAATTAATTCAGGTCTATCTTGTTGAGTCAAATCCACGAACAAGGCTTTGGCTAGGTCTTTATCCGCGAATGTTTGCTTGAAAATAGTTTCGGTTTCATTTAATGCAGTTGCTACCGCAATCGTCTTATCTGTCGGCGCGCGCAGTTCATCTACAAACTTTGTTCCAAGTTTGCTTTCAACATAATTCTCCAAAATTGCTAGGCTGAGTTTTCCAAGTTTTTTTATATCAATTGCCACGTCTCACCTCCGCCTTGCCGAATGCACCCATTATACCCAAGACCTCCCCCAACCCTTAAACTTGTTAGACCATTTAGACTATTTAGACCATTTAGACCATTTAGACCTGTTCGACTTATTAGACCACTCAAATAATCTTCCTTCTACTCTCAAACACCGGCGCATTCTCCACGATTCTATTTGGCGAAAAGATAGATAAATCCAACGTCGGCGTTTTATGCAACATCAACTCGGCGATATAACGTCCCACCGCATGGCATTGTTGAAATCCATGCCCCGAAAAGCCATTCGCAAAATAAAAACCTTTCAAGTCAGGCGACTCGCCTAAAATTGCATTGCTATCGAGCGTGTTCACTTCATACAAACCCGCCCAGCCACGCGAAATTTTCAAACGGTCAAACGTGGGCAAATACGCCACCAATTCTTCCCACATTCTTTCTTCAAACATACTTCGTTCCCACACAAAATCATCCACACCAACATAATCATCATTAAAACATTTTCCAATCATAAACATCCCCTCGCCTTCATGTATCACATACAAACCTGATGGAAGAAACAAGGCTGGTAAAACTTTTTCTGAATGAAGGTTCGTTTCTACAATCGTGACTTGACGCTTCGTTGGTTCCACGGGGATAGTTGTCCCTGCACTTTCAGCCAGATACTTCGCCCACGCCCCCGCCGCATTCATCACAATATTGCTTTGCAAAATTTCATTATTGATTAACTTCACGCCAACCACTTGATTCCCCTCTCGCAACACTTGACTCACTTCGGCATGGATATATTCCGCGCCCAATTGAATCACTTTCTTTTTATAGCCATTCAACACCCCCATTGGTGACATCGTCCCATCTTTTGGTCCAAACGTCCCAGCCACACAATCCTTCAAGTTATACAGCGGATAATATTTGCCAACTTCTTCAGGTGTCAGCCATTCCACTTCACAACCTAAACTTTTTTGTAACAAATATCCCTCGTATGATTCATCTTTGCTGTTTTCATCGAGAACAAACAAATTGCCTTGTTGACGAAACGCGGCATCAGGTTTCACACCATCAACCTCAAATTCATCCGCGAAGCGTTGCATCACTTCCATACCATATTGTGACATCTGAATATTCTCTTTGATATTAAACTGAATCCGCATATTCCCATCTGATAACGGCGTGGATGCAAATTCATAACTTGGGTCTTTTTCAATAATCGCAACTTTCAATTTTGAATCAAATTTCAAAAGATAATACGCCGTCGCACATCCCATCACTCCCCCACCAACAATAATGACATCATAATTTTTTACAGACATGCTGATAAAGTCTCCTCTTGCTCTATTCTGTTCTCTACTCTCTAAGCATCTACTCTCTAATCATCTGCTCTCTTCTACTTCTCCGCAATCGCAATCACTTCAATTTCAACATCACAACCTTCTTTGACCGTTTTACTAATCTCAACCAATGTGCTGACAGGTCTAATGTCGGCTAGATATTCATTCCGCACCACAGTGAATTGAGAAAACTTGCTAATATCTGTCATAAAAATTTGCACTTTAACAACATCTTCTAACGTAGCACCTGCCTCTGCTAGAATCTTTTTGATGTTTTCAAATATATACCTTGTTTGTTGAGAAATATCATCTGGCGCAACGGGATTACCCTCCGCATCCATCGCTAACTGACCAGACACAAATATCATTACCTTATCCCCTATATCTACTTTCAAACCTTGTGAATACGCACCGACTGTCTTCGTAAAATTGGCTGGGTTGATTTTTGTTTTCATCCCGCAATTATATTTCATTCTAGCCACAGAGTTCACAGAGTTCTCTGAGAAAAAACTCAAAATCTCTGTGGGCTCTGTGGCTAAGCATTTAATTTATCCTGTCATACACAGGGATTGCAAAGACGCGCACAGGCTTCTTTCCGTAATGAGGATGTTTAATAATCTTCGGCTCCCACCCGCGATAACGAACGATAATTTCACGACTCTTCTCTCCCCTTTTCGGGTAACCGCATAACAAACGCACGGTTTTATATTTTTTATCAATCAGGCGGCTCACCCAATATGGCGTTCTCAACAGAAACTCAAAATCTTTTTCGCCGCGTTCAATTTGTTCAAAATATTCTCGTTTTAAGTGTAATGTCAGTTGTGGGTTCATAGTCTTGCAATTATAGAATATCTGTTCTATAATTGCAAGTATGGATGAACTAGATACGTTGGTAGAACTTTCCAGCCAAATGGAATTAGAACATGCAGAAGATTCCGATGGTCGAGTAGGCGACGGGTCTCGATACGTTCCTTCGGAACTACTCGACCAGCGTCGCCGTACCGAGACCACCGAACCCACGCATCCTTCATGCTTCACACCTAAAGAGAAACGTGCCGCATTCGCCCACCCTGCTCAACTGCCAAATGGAAAAAATATTGTTTTACTAAAAACATTGTTATCGTCCGCATGTGAACGTGATTGTTATTATTGTCCATTCAGGGCGGGCAGAGACTTTCGGCGTGCAACCTTCAAGCCAGACGAGTTCGCAAATTTATTCGGCAAAATGCATCAGCGAGGATTAGTTGAAGGCGTATTCCTCAGTTCGGGCATAGCAGGAGGCGGAGTCCGAACTCAAGATAAACTTTTAGATACAGCAGAAATCCTGCGCAAAAAACAAAACTTCCGCGGCTATCTTCATCTAAAACTAATGCCCGGTACTGAAAAAGACCAAGTTTTTCGCGCCATGCAATTGGCTGATAGGCTTTCGGTCAATTTGGAAGCGCCGAATACCGAGCGGCTTGCAAAACTTGCGCCACATAAAATTTTTATCGAAGAGTTAATGCGCCCGCTTCGCTTCATTGAAGAAATTCGTCGCAATGAACCCGCTTATAAATTTTGGAATGGAAAATATCCATCGGCAGTGACGCAGTTTGTAGCAGGTGGTGCCGACGAAAGCGATTTGGAATTATTAACCACAACGCATTGGCTGATAAAAAATATCCGCCTGCAACGCGCTTATTATTCTGCATTTCATCCCATCCATGATACGCCGCTTGAAAACAAACCCGCCGTGAATCCTATGCGTGAACATCGTTTGTATCAAGCCTCGTTTTTATTGCGCGATTATGATTTTGATTTAGAAGATTTACCTTTTACATCTGATGAAAACCTTCCGCTTCATGCTGACCCAAAACTTGCGTGGGCAAACCTCAACCTGATTCACTCCCCCATCGAAATCAATACGGCTGATAAACATCAATTAATTAAAATTCCAGGCATCGGGCTCAAAGGCGCAGAAGTTATTTTGAATGCCAGAAGAATGAATAAAATCAATTCATTATCTGCCTTGAAAAAATTAAATATCCTCGCCGACAAAGCTGCACCGTTTATTTTGTTGAATGGAAAAAAGCCATCAACACAACTTGCGATGTCATTTTGATAAATCGTCATTGCATAAAAACTCGTTGGTCGAGTAGAGGCGAACGAATGTGAGCCTCGTATCGAGACCAACATAACATAGTAACCTCTAATAATTTTATTTTCAAAACATCATCATTGATGATGTTTTTTATTTATTTCATC
>JAEURG010000264.1 GCA_016789345.1 Anaerolineales bacterium
ACTTCGTTCAGGGCTTCGGCTCAGGGTGACACATATAAAGGAGACGCTTTCATGTTACTTACAAAACATAAAACAAAAGATGGTTCACGTTGGGCATTAGATAATTTATTTCTTCCAGCAAATATCAACTTAACTACATTACTTGAAATGCCACGCGAGAAAATGCTTGAAGTGTTAAAAAATGAATCGAAAACAGAATCAGCAACAGGTGAGAAAGAAGCGCCGATTGATTCACATCATGAAGTCTGGGCGGCGGGAGTCACTTACTTAAGAAGTCGTGATGCACGTAAAGAAGAATCTTCAGTGGCAGATATGTACCAAAAAGTATACGATGCTGAGAGACCCGAAATTTTTTCAAAGTCAATTGGCTGGCGTGTTTCTGGAAATGGTCAACCGATTCGAATTCGCAAAGATAGCAAGTGGAATGTGCCAGAGCCTGAATTAGTTTTGGTGATAAATCGCTTCAATGAAATTGTTGGTTACTGTGCAGGCAATGATGTTTCATCACGTGATATCGAAGGTGAGAATCCTTTGTATTTGCCACAAGCAAAAGTTTATAACGGCTCATGCGCTTTAGGAGATGGCATCTTTTTAGCAAGCGTTGATGAAATAAAAAATATCCCAATTCATTTGGAAATTCAACGCGCCGATAAAAATATTTTTTCAGGCGATGCAAATACATCAATGATGAAAAGAACATTACCTGAATTAGTTGATTTCTTGACGCGCGAATTAGATTTTCCACAAGGCGCATTTCTAATGACAGGCACTTGCCTCGTGCCAGACAATTTCACTTTACAACCTGATGATGTCGTCACCATTCAAGTTGGTGAAACAAAAATTCAGAATCCTGTATCCGCTAAGTAACAAATTTCAGCGACTATCACTTCTCAAATCAAGCCAAGCCATTTCTTCCTGAGTTAATTGAACCTCACTTGCCTCGATGTTCATCCTAAACTTTTCGCTACTATGTGGCCCCACCACTGCAAAAACATTCATAGACTGATTCATTACATATGCTAACGCTACTTGAGCAGCAGTAAGACCTTTTTCCGAAGCTAAAATTTCTGCCCGATCTAACCGTTGGAAGTTTGCTTCATTTGCATATGTTCTCACACATACCTCATCCCACTCTCGCTCACCAAATGTGTGCAAATTGTCACGACGGAAGCGACCAGAAAAAAAACCACTTGCTAACGGTGACCAAGCAAACAATGGCATTTGTGTCTGTGCATACCATTCCCGTGCATCTGCTCCTGTAGAACCACTGATATTTAGGCACATTGGCCATGGCTCGTCCATTGATTCCACAAGGCTGAATTGTGGACTGCTTGATATAAATGGTTCAAGTCCGTTTGCTTTTGCATAATTATTGGCACTTTCAATACGTTGATGAGTCCAGTTCGAAGCGCCAAAGGTATGGATGCGTCCTGCTTTTATATGTTCGTTCAATGTATCAATAATCGGCTCAACTGGTATATTGACATCATCTCTATGCAAGAGATACATATCTATATAATCAGTCTTGAGCCTAGCCAAAGAATCGTGCAAATCAGATGCGATATCAAAGGGAGTCATCCTTCGGCGATCTTCCGAATGAGCCCCACCTTTTGTAATGATGACGACTTTATCACGTAGATTCCTTGTCTGCATCCAACGACCGATGATGCGTTCGCTCTCACCATCACTGTAAACGTGAGCTGTATCAAGGGTGTTACCGCCCATATCAAAAATTTGATCTAATAAAGCAAAACTTTGCGCCTCATTTAGATCACTTCCAATCATTGTGGTACCTTGTACAACACGTGCAATAGGTTTGCTTATTCGGGGAATTTCTGTGTATTGCATACTGTCTCTCTTCTTTTATTTGTTATGCCATTGACTTAGCAAACTGATAATACAAATCATTCCAATTCAATTCTTTCCTGAATTCATTTGTATTGGTATTTTCATCAATTAATAAGTATTCGATATTGGCTATATCTGCAAAATCACGAAGATGTTCAGAAGTAACAGAATAACTAAAGCCTGTATGATGTGCACCACCGGCATAAATCCATGCGGCAGCGGCAACCTTTAAGTTGGGACGTGGAATCCATAATGCACGAGCAACAGGAAGTTTTGGAAGTGGCGCATCATTTGGAACAACATCCACTACATTGACGACGAGGCGGAAACGTTGACCCATATCCATCATGGAGGCGCAGACAGCAGTGCCTGTTTGTGAGTCAAAAACCAATCGAACAGGGTCAGCCTTCCCCCCGATTCCGAGCGGATGAATTTCCAGTTTTGGTTTGCCAACAGCAATCGATTCACAAATCTCAAGCATGTGAGCGCCCAACACTTTGTCATTTGTGTTGTTGAAGTGATATGTGTAATCTTCCATAAAGCTGACTCCACCTTTTAGACCAGCATTCATCACTTTCATGGCGCGAACCAATGCAGAGGTTTTCCAATCGCCTTCTGCACCAAAGCCATAA
>JAEURG010000274.1 GCA_016789345.1 Anaerolineales bacterium
ATGAGGATAAACTTTGTCTGAAAAAGAACTCCTTGAGGCGGGCATCTCAGCCATTCAGTCTGGTAATAACAAACAAGCCGCTTCTACTTTCGCAAAACTTGTGCAAGAATATCCAAACTCTGAGCAAGGGTGGTATTGGCTCGGTATGTCTGTTTCAACATTTGACCAAAAACTTTATTGTTTCAAACGCGCGTTGAGTATCAACCCGTATCACATGGATGCTAAAAAGCAACTCGCGCTTCTTACGAGAGAATCTACTGATTCACAACCTTTAACACAACCTCCACCTGAACAGCCGAAAATTGAACAACCAACTACGTCTTCTTTTTACGATTCAAAATCGCAGACTGAAGAATCGTCACTGCCTTTTTATATGCAGAAAAATGCTGGGGTGAGCAAACAAGTATCCCCTACGAAGGAAGCGGAAAAATCTCAGCCGAATCAAAAACAAAAGTTAATCAAAAAGAAAAGTGATAACAGAGCCACTATTTTTGCTGTAGTTGCCGGTATTGGGGTTTTAATTTGTAGCGCAGTATTTGGTCTCTCTATGTTAAGCGGTAGAGGACTTGCTTCTTTTTTTGCAACTCCAAGTTTGCCAGACCCTTCTTTATCACCCATTCCTCTCGTTCCGACATGGACGGCAACTGTGCTTGCGCCAACACAATTGCCAACACCAATGCCTACGCAAGCATATACTCCGCGATATGAAGAGACGACTTGTTTGTTTGATACACCCAATCGAGTCAAAGTGACATGCGGATATGTAATTGTTCCAGAAAGCCGAGCAGGCAATCCTGCTGATACGATTCGTTTGGCTGTTGCAGTCTTTCATAGCACGAGTAGTAACCCTGCACCAGACCCGATTGTGTTTTTACAGGGTGGTCCGGGTGGTGCGGCGATTGAGTTAAGTGCCAATGGGTACGAGGTGGTGGTTGAGCCTTTTATTAATGAAAGAGATTTTGTTGTATTTGACCAACGTGGTACTGGGCTTTCAACGCCATCACTTAAGTGTGATGAATTGAATAAAGTTTATTTTCAAGATATTTATGGAACGATTGAAAATAGCACGCGAGAATTGGTGTATGAAAATGCTTTATTTTCTTGTAGCGGATTTCATCGGTCTAATGGAATAAACTTTCAAGCCTATTCAACGGTAGAAAATGCGGCTGATTTAAGAGATGTTGTGCAATTGCTGGGTTATCAGAAAGTAAATTTATTTGGGGTTTCGTACGGTACGCGGCTAGCATTGGTGACGATGCGTAATCATCCTGACATTGTGCGCTCTGCAATTTTAGATTCAGTAGTGCCAGTGGAAACGAATCTTTTACGAGAATATCCAAACTCGGCAAAATCGGCTTTAACCAAAATATTCGAAACTTGCATGGTAAATATTGAATGTAATACGGCTTACCCTGAACTTGAAAAAGTATTTTGGGAATTGGTCAATCAATTAGATGCAAGACCTGTGACATTGACAACTTCTGCTTACCCAATAGGTACTGTAACTGAAACAGTAGATGGTTATTATTTAATTTCTGTTGTTTTGGGGTTAGCAAGAAACGATGTTTTCATTAACACCATTCCACAAACCATTTATCGCGTGAAAAATGGAGATTACACAACACTCACATTGGCGCAATATGCTTTACCTTATGCGTTTGATGGTATTAACCCAGCGTTATACATCTCAACGATGTGTCGTGAGCATGTGCTTGCTTCTTCACAAGAAGAACTTAAGGCAATTTCTGAGTCCATAGATGCAGATGAATTAATCTGGCGACCGTTCTACGGCAGTTTTGAAGAAATGTATGATGCTTGCAAAACTTGGGGAGCGACTGGTCCCGATTTGGGCGAAAATGACGTGGTGGTGAGCGATATTCCCAGCATTATTATTGAAGGTTCTTATGACCCGGCTACGCCTCCCTTTATGGGGAAGCAGGTTGCTCAAAATTTGGCAAATAGTTTTTATTTTGAATTTCCTAATGCCGGTCATATACCCAGTTTAGACAACCCTAAAGGCTGTGCCATGAAGGTTGTGCTTGAATTTCTTAAGAATCCGCTGATTGAACCTAACAGAGAATGTGTGAATAAAATTGAAGCAGTAGATTATCTTGTGCCATATAGCGGTGAACCAGCCGTTAATTTGAAAACAGAAAATGTGTTTGGCGTAAATGTCAAAATACCGCAAGATTGGTATTTTGATGATGGCTTTTTTGTTCGGTATTCTTCGCCGTTTGACATTACTCAAGTTGCGGCATTGCGGGCGCGTATCACTGTGCAGGAATTAAAGGACTTTTTCTCTTCAAGTATATATGGGTACCGTGGTTTGGATGGACCACCCATAGAAGCAGGTATATTGCAATACAATGGATTAACTTGGAAGTTATACTACGCTACGTCTAATGGGCGACCAGTAGATATTGCCGCCGCCCAAGATGGTACTACTTCCTTGATAATAATTATGTTTACTCACCCGGATGAACATGATGCCTTTTACCGAACCTTATTTGTGCCGATGATTGAATCGGCAAAGTAAATTTGTTGACGATTCTTCCCCCTTCATGGTATTATTTGCCTTCAAAAACCAGCGTAATGCTGGATTTGTTTTGTCTAATTACTAGAGGAGTAACTTATAAGCGCCAACGAGTTTAGAGTAAATGAGGGCATCCGCGTTGCGGAAGTGCGCCTGATTGGTCCCGATGGAGGCAACGTAGGTGTTGTATCTATCAAGGAAGCCTTGAAGATTGCACGCGAAGCGGAAATGGATTTGGTTGAAGTTTCGCCCGGAGCCAACCCGCCCGTCTGCCGTGTAATGGACTTTGGTAAGTTCATTTACGAAAAGGCAAAGAAAGAACGCGAAGCCAAAAAGGCTCAGACCAAGATTGAAGTAAAAGAAATTCGCCTGCGACCGAAAACG
This sequence comes from Anaerolineales bacterium, assembly GCA_016789345.1. Taxonomy (GTDB): domain Bacteria; phylum Chloroflexota; class Anaerolineae; order Anaerolineales; family Villigracilaceae; genus Villigracilis. The sequence goes on from JAEURG010000274.1 coordinate 2,918, forward strand.
AATGAGGCGCATCGTGGTTTCAAAGTGGATGATGCCAGACGCTGGCTGGGGCAGGGTCATAAAGTGCGTGTGACGGTTAAATTCCGTGGGCGCGAAATGGATTACCCTGAAATTGCGTTAGAAGATTTGAAAGAAGTTGCGCAATCTCTTTCGGATGTGGCGGCGATTGAAGTACCACC
>JAEURG010000056.1 GCA_016789345.1 Anaerolineales bacterium
CGCATAATTTCGACCGAGACGCGGTTATGTACTACTTCAATATTTGGTACAAGAAATTTAATCGGTGGCGGAGGTAATTTGCCAACGATTCTTTTGTTAACTAATTTTGGTGCTTCTGGAATAGTCGGTTCAGTATGTGCGACAGTTCCATCTTCCATATACGTTGTTTCATAAAAGCGTGGAACATACACGCCATCAATTTTTGCTAATTCTTTTAGAACTTCCAGCCGTGACCATTTTTCGTCTTGCTTCTTTCCCTTTTGTATCACATTCACAATATCGTGAATCACTTCTTCACCTTCACCAATCACGAATGCGTCAATAAACTTATACATCGGTTCAGGATTTGTAGCCGCATGTCCGCCAGCGATAATGAATGGGTGAGACTCATCTCTATCAGTTGAGTGAATCGGAATACCTGCTAAATCTAAAACATTGAGTGCATTGGTGTACAAAGTTTCGTAAGGGAGAGAAAAGCCGAGGAGGTCGAAACAGGCTAACGGTCGTTTTGATTCGAGCGCGTAGAGCGGAATCTCGTGTTGGCGCATCAAATCTTCCATATCAAACCACGGCGAGTAAGCACGCTCAGCCAGCGCATCATCACGTTGATTGATTTGGTCGTACAAAACTTTTAATCCCACATTTGAAACGCCGATGTCATAAATATCAGGGAAGACGAAAGCCACTTTGGTTTTTACGCTATCCCAATCTTTGACGACAGAATTTAACTCGCCGCCCACATAGCGACCAGGTTTTTGCACTTTTAATAAAATTCGGTTGAGTTTGTTCTCAATTTGTTCAGCAGTTAACATTTTTTTATTATAACACCTTGGGTATGACGTGTAGCAGAGTGCGTCGCGCCACATAATTTTGATTTTTTTGAAAGAAAAAAAGCGCGACGCACCCATTTATGCCTACAATTAACAGAATTGATAACCAAAATCATTCCAAATAGCCCCAAAAGGTTAACCTATTAAATAGAAGAAAGCATAAAATCTAGCACAAATACAAAGAGGAGACACATCGTGAAAAAAATTCTAATAATAACTATGTCCATTTTGCTGGCGGCGTGTGGCGTTGTCCAGCCTGTTCAACAAGAACAGCCAACCCCTGTCATTGAAGTTCAAACAGTTGTAGTGACTGTGATTGCGCCAACCGAAATTGTGCCACCAACCGCAGTGCCGACAGATGTTCCAACTGAAGTGCCTACAGTTGTCCCAATTGATACACCTACATTAGTACCAACTGCCGATACATCTGCATCGTCAAGTGGTTCAGATTTAACACCCGTGCTTGTGGATAACGTGCTTGGCAAAGGCGTGTTTGCCGACATCAAATTTTCAAGTGACCGCATTACACTCAATTGTTATCCGCGTGAATTTGAAATTACCATGCGTGCAGTTCATCCTGATATAACCCGTGCAGAAATCTTTTATCGTGTGGTGGAAGCACCAGGTTTATTCCGATATTCCGATTGGTATTTACTTGGCAACATGAATACAGATGGCAAAGGCAATTTCTTCATCACTTTCAAAGCCACAGATATTAACCCCGACTGGCGTGGACTTAATCAAACTATGATTGAATTTCAATTTGCAGGTGTGAATAAAGGCGGCGGCGTGGTAGACCGTACGCAAAAGATTGAAAAGTTAGTGACCTATTACAAAAACTGCCCATAAAATAAAAAGGGTGAGACGGAAACGCCTCGCCCTTTTTTGTTGCCTGTTTTTGTTTCAACAATTTTTCTCTTAATCCCAATCTTGTGACTCAATCCATCACTATTAATCTTGTTTCTCTTTCAAAATACCAATTCATCATTTGCACGAACCAATCGCAAAACAAGTTTTTTTCGTTTTGCGATTTTTCTTTTATTTCATCCATGCTCATGTAAAAAACTTCTTCAACTTCATTTTTATCAAAATCAATTTGTTGTGAATCAATTTTGCCTTCATAGATTACACTAATTTCATTATCATTAATTCCATAATTCATTCTAAATTTAACTAATTGTTTTAACTCAACATTTTCAATTCCCAATTCTTCTTTCAAGCCACGTATTGCCGCCTCAGCGTAGGATTCTCCAGCGAGTACATGCTCGGAGACAGAGCAATCAAGCCGAAGCGGGTTAGAGGCGCGCGAAGCATTTCGTTTTTGAATCAACATCTTGCCATCTTTATCAAATAAAAATACATGCGCACCACGATGCCATAATCCAATTTCATGGACTTTTTTGCGTGTTTCTTTTCCGATTGTTACATCTTGTTCGTTTACTATATCTAAATATTCATCACTCATACATCCCATTTTACTTTACTTGTGGTAATAAGCACAAACAGTTAACCGTATCTGTTAAAATTAACGGGTGTTCTAAAACGAAATATCTCAATGCGAAGAAAGGAGAATCCTTCGCCAAGATACCATCATCAGTAGTTACCCCTTCTAGCTTCACTATACTAAATCAAGAGGAGAATGCAACATGTCTGAAAGCAAGAAGAACGTTGAAGGTGTTACGTATGAAAACGTTGGTAAAGAATATTTAGAACAACGTCAGTTATCGAAAAAAGCAGGTTGGGTATTGTTGTGGGGGTTAGGCGTTGGCGCGGTCATTTCTGGTGACTTCTTTGGCTGGAATTTTGGCTTAGCGGCTGGTGGCTTTGGGGGTTTGTTAATTGCTACTGTGGTCATTGCCATTATGTATGTGTGTATGGTGTTGACCATTGCTGAACTTTCCACAGCATTGCCCCATGCTGGTGGTTTTTACTCCTTTACTCGCAACGCGTTTGGACCTGGCCTTGCCTTTCTAAACGGTGTGACGGATATTGTGGAATATGTGATTACGCCAGCAGTGATTGTGGTTGGCATTGGTGCATATATGGATGCGCTCATCCCAGGTGTTGCTCCATGGATTTGGTGGCTTATCTTTTATGCAGTGTTTGTAGGCATTAATATTTATGGAACCGAATTATCTCTTAAAGTAGCACTTGGAATTACAGTAGCGGCAATTGCAATTTTGGTGATTTTCTATATTGGTGCAATTGTTTCTGGTGCTTTTAGCTGGGATAAAGTGTTCAACATTGTGCCTGATGCGGGTCAATCTTCATTTTTACCAAAAGGCTGGTATGGTGTGTTTGCGGCGCTACCGTTTGCAATTTGGTTTTACTTAGCCATTGAACAACTTCCGCTTGCCGCAGAAGAATCACATGATGTAGTGAATGACATGCCCAAAGCCTTGATTTGGGGTATTGTCACCTTATTAGTTCTTTCTGTTTTCACATTAGTGTTGAATTCTGGTGTAGGCGGTGGCGCGGCAGAAATTGGTGTGGCTGGTGCTCCGTTAGATATTGGCTTCCAAGCAATCTTCGGCGCTGGTGCAACGCGAACTGTTTTAACGCTCATTGCTTTAACGGGTTTGATTGCTAGTTTCCATTCCATTATCTATGCTTATGGACGTGTGTTGTTTGCTCAATCACGCGCGGGTTATATTCCGCGTTGGATTTCTGTCACAAGCAAAGCCAAGACCCCTCACATTGCTCTTATCGTCGGTGCTGTGATTGGGTTTGGTGTTGCCTTGTTATTGAACTCTCTCCCCGGTGATAGCCCAGTTGGCGCGGCTTTGTTAAGCATGGCAGTATTTGGTGCAGTCATTTCTTATGCTTTGGTGATGGTTTCATACATTGCTTTGGCTCGCAAACGCCCCGATTTGCCACGCCCATACAAAAGCCCACTTGGTACAGCAGGTGCGTGGGTTGGCACAGTGATTGCGCTGGTTTCTTTGGTTGCTACTTTTGCAATTGAGGCCAATCGCCCTGGCGTATATGGCACACTCATCTTTGTTGTAGCAATGTATATTTACTATTGGGTATACAGCCGCAATCATCTTGTTGCACAAGCCCCTGAAGAAGAAATTGCATTAATCGCAGAAGCTGAAAAAGAATTGAAACATCATTAATAATATTCTCAAAAAAAAGACCTCCCAATTTGGGAGGTCTTTTTTTTATCCAAACAACTCCATTAATTGTTTTACATGCACAACCCCATCAAACCCATTGATTTCACCTTTGCGAAGTTGAGCCTTTTCATTTTCATCACCTAAAGAAGAAACAATCACATCGCCTGCTTTCACATCTTCTTTTTCAGTATATCCATTGGTTGTGACAATTACTTTTAATCCAGCACCTTTTGCGGCATTGACTCCATTTTTAGAATCTTCAACCACAAATGCTTCATCAGGACTCAAACCCAATTTTGATAATGCTAAATTATAAATTTCAGGATCTGGTTTTTTCTTTCGTACAACGTCACCAGCCAACACTTCATCAAATTTAATATCGGATAAAACTTTTTCAGTGATGGCTTTTGCGGCTTGTTCATTTGACGTGGTACAGATAGCGATTTTTAATCCCGCTTCCATCGCCTCTTTCATGAACCGATGAATGCCAGCTCGTAGCGGCAGTTTGCCTGTCTCGATTAATTCCACAAACAGAGCCGTCTTGCGTTTGTGCATTTCTTTAACGAGATTATCAATTTCTTCTTCGCTCATCGGCTTGGAAAAGCCTTTGGTCTTCCAATGATGTTTCATGCGTTCTTTGCCACCTGCAATTTGGAGAAGTTCATGATAATACTCAACGCTCCACTCGTCTGTAAAGCCAAACTCTTTGAAAGTCATATTAAACGAAACACGATGACCGTCTCGTTCGGTATCAATGATAACGCCATCTTGGTCGAAGAACACTGCTTTTATTTTGGACATAATGCCTCTTTATTAAAAATTAAACACAAAGGACACGAAGTACACAAAGTTTTTTTCCTTAGCGCTCTTTGTGTACTTCGTGTTTAAAAAGCTTTTACTTTTTTACTCCAAAAAACTCAAGAACTGTATTTACAAACAATTCATTTTCTTCTTTTGAACCAATCGTCACACGGAACCAGCCGTCACTTCCGTATTTCTTGCTTTCACCACGTAATATGATTCCTTTGGTTTCGGCATAAGCTAAAACTTCCGCACCTGTTTTGCCAGTTTCGCCACAATCAAACAAAATGTAATTGGCTTTGGATGGCATCACATGGAATCCTGGAATCACACTTAACGATTCAGAGATGTAATCAACAGCATCATTATTAAACTTGACTCGTTCAGCCAAACCTTCTTGGTCTTCAAATGCCGCCAATGCCGCCCACATCGGAATCGTGCCGACGTTCCACGGAAGAAGCGAGCCAGCAATCTGTTTGATAACATCCTCATGCCCAATCGTATATCCGAAGCGCATACCAGCCAATCCATAGGCTTTTGATAATGTACGCGTAATCAAAACATTTTTATATTTCTTCGTCAACTGGACTTGAGATTTACCCAAACCAGCATATTCGACATACGCTTCATCTACAATTAAGGGGATACCTGTTTCTGCAAATGGGATGAAGTGTTCTGGGTCCATATAATTGCCACTTGGGTTATTCGGATTTGGAATCACAATAATCTTGGTCTTATCTGTAATGGCATTCATCAAACCTTTGTGGTCAAATTTTAGTAAGTGGTCTTCATAAATCATTGGCACAGAGACCATCTTTGCGCCAAGCAAAGTTCCGCGTAAACCATAAATACCAAAACAAGGTGTATGTTGAATGACTTCGTCGCCAGGTTGAATGAACATGCGGAAGATATTGTCGTACACTTCACTGGAGCCGTTGCCAATCATCACATTTTGTGGACCATCTACATTATTTAATTCAGCAATCTTGCTTCGTACAACCAAACCTTGGTCTGGATAACGATTGGTCATCTTGGCATATTTGAACATTGCTTCTAAAACTTTTTCAGAGGGCGGCAATGGATTTTCATTTGACATCATGCGATGTAATTCAGGTTTGCGCCATGCCAACTCAATATGCTCTGAAATGTACATCGGGATACCTTTTACCCATGGGGCATAATAATCTTCAATATTTTTTGTCATTTTTATTTTCTCCTAACTTACTAAATTCTATTCTCTGTTCTCTAATCTCTTATTCTTACGCTTTTCCTGCCGAACCCAACTTATCAATCCAATGCATTACAACTTTACGAGTTGCGTCTTTTACAAATACATCCAATTTGCCTGGGTCATATTCATCACGATGAGCATTGAGGTATTCCCATTTGGCATTGATTAAGGTGTGCTTCAACTCAGTGGACACATTAAACTTAGCACCACCTGCTTCCAACAACTTGACAATGTAATCATCTGGCAAGCCTGTGCCACCATGAACCACAACTGGAGTTTTGATTCCATTGCCATTTAACATTTTATTGATAACAGCCATGCGTTCAAAATCAATTTTTGGATTCTTGGTTTTATAAACGCCATGAGCAGTTCCAATGGCTGGAGCAAAAATATCCACGCCAGTTCGCTCCACAAATTCAACCGATTGTTGCGGATTTGCTAACTGTGCTTCATCTTCTGCAACGATGATTTGGTCTTCCACGCCGCCCACAGTTCCCAATTCACCTTCAACAGAAATATTTCCAACACTATGAGCATAATCCACAACCGCTTTGGTTTGGCGAATATTTTCTTCAAATGAATGTTTAGAAGCATCAATCATGATGTTGGTATAACCAAGGTCAGCACACTTATTGCAATAATCAATATCGGTGCAGTGGTCGAGATGTAAACAAACAGGCACAGGTGCAGACTCAGCCAATGTGCGATAGATATTCACCATCAACTGTGTTCCTATAAATTGGGATGGCTTGACGGATGTTTGCACAATCACTGGTGCTTTCTTTTCAATTGCCGCTTCGACCACCGCCTTGATTTGAAGCAAATAATTGACATTAAACGCCCCGACGGCATATCCATTCTTTGCTCCTTCAATCATAATTTCTTTTGCATTTACGATAGACATAATTTTCTCCTTTTTGAAACTCGGTGGTCGAGTAGTCGTGCTTTTGTTCTTTGCGACGTATCGAGACCACAAGGTTTATAAATAATTTTTATTTACTACTTAATTGTTGGTTTCGATACGGTCTCGGCTGTCGCCTCAACCTACTCAACCAACGGATTTACTAATTACTACTCTCTGTTCTCTACTCTCTTTATTTCTTCTTCGCTACATCTTTCAACCACTGCTCCCATCTAAAATCAGTCACATGCTGACGGAATCTTCCAAACCACAAATCAGCATAGCCTTGAAAATCTTCTTCTAATTTTGAAATACCAGTTTGAGTCGTTCCCCACATCGCTTCATGCAATTCAGACATGGGCCACATCAAACGTAATCTTGCATATTGTTTATCAGTCACTTCGCCAAAATATTCATACAGAAAATCTTCAACTTGCTCTTCATTCAAACGATGATGATGTGAAAAATTTGCAAGGTCAAAGAAAATGTCGCCCATGCCTGCATATTCCCAATCCAATAAACGGATTTCACCAATATCACCAGCAACTTCTTCATCTAACCAATTTAAATTTAATAAATCATTATGGCATGGCGTTGGTTTATATGGGTCTTTCTCCAAAGCCTTTTTCACTTCATTTGTTTTTTGCATAATGAAATCCCAATCAAATGGAAATTTCGCATTGTTACTCTTTGAAATCTTCGTCAGCATTTCAACGCGCTTAAATACATTGAACTCACCTTTTAGTTTTGGTCCCCGCTGATGAAACAATCTCAACTTTTTCGCAATGCGTGCCAAATAATCAGGCTTCGCAATATCTTCAGGCATAATGCGTTTGCCATTCACAAAACGCGTCACAATATAACCTTCGGGTTCAATAAAATAAACCACCTCAGGCGCAATGCCCAATTCACCAGCGGCTTTATTTGCGGCATGTTCCACATCACGTTTGATTCCAAGTTGCTCTGTGCCTTCGCCCGCTAAACGAATTACATACGCACGTCCATCTGCTTCAATCTTAAAATTCAAATTTGTGATTCCACCACTCAACGGAATCTTTTTGATATTTTTTGAATCAGCAAGAAATGGAACTTTGGCTATGGCTTTGTCAATTGCAAGGGTGGTCATCATCTGCATTCTCCTAGTTTGGATTTAAGAACATCGCTTCTTTTTTGACTTCAACTTGATTCTGTTTCTTCAACTTTTTACCTGCGTGATGTGTAACTTGTAACCCGTAACTTATTACGCATTACTTATTATTCGTTACTTCTTTATTCTCTCGCCTTTCGCATCCCATAAAACGGCTTGCGAAACTTCTGCATTCACTTGTTCACCAAAACACTCAATTTCTAATTTTGTTCCTATTTTTGCATATTCCATTGGCAAATACGCATACGCCATAGATTTTTTAACCGAATATCCATACCCGCCCGAAGCCACCCAACTAATGATATTTCCGTTTACACGAATCGGTTCTTTGCCTAAAACAATCGTGCGGTCATCATTTAGTGTAATTGTACAAAGCTTTTTCTTAATCCCTTCCGCTTTTTGTTTTATTAAGGCTTCTTTGCCAATAAATTTATCTTTATCAAGTTTTACTGCAAAACCTAAGCCTGCTTCATAAGGCGTGTAATCTGGTGTGATTTCTCCACTCCAATAACGATAGCCTTTTTCTAAACGAAGCGATTCAATTGCTTTATATCCAGCCGCCACCATACCTTCGGGTTTGCCTGCTTCCCACAATGTATCCCAAAGTCTTAAACCATATTCCATGGGGCAATAAAATTCCCAGCCCAGCTCCCCTACATACGTCACGCGCGAAGCGAGGACTGGTACATCACCAACAGTGATTCGCTTAGATGTCATATATTGAAAGCCTTCATTAGATACATCATCCATTGTAACTTTTTGAAGAATCGTTCTGGCTTTCGGTCCCCACATGCCGATAACCGCATACGCCGAACTGACATCTTCAATTGTCACGCTTCCATCTTCGGGCATATTGAGTGACAACCAAGACATATCATGCTGACCAAACGCAGTGCCTGTGACAATAAAGAAGCGGTCTTCAGCAATGCGATTGACTGTGAAATCACATTCAATGCCGCCGCGCTTGTTGAGACATTGCGTGTAAACCAAATGACCTACTGGCACATCAATTTGATTTGCACAAACAGAATTGAGGAATTTCAAAGCACCCGCTCCACGCACTTCAAATTTATTGAATGAAGTTTCATCAAACAAACCTGCATGTTCACGCGTCATCAAATGTTCGTGACCAATTGCCCGCGACCAATTATTTCTCGCCCAGCCATTTGGTTCGTGACCATGCGTTGCTAATTCTTCATAAGGCTTAAACCAATTCGGTCTTTCCCAACCAAATTTTTCACCGAAGTGACAACCCAAATCACGCAGGCGATAATAAGTGGGTGAGACACGTTGATTACGGCGTGACATTCTTTCTTCGCCAGGATAATGAATGTCATAATATTGTGTGTATGTTTCAATCGTTCTTGCGGCGGCATAATCGAGACTGTTATAGTTCGGACCAAATCTTCTTACATCGAGTCGCCACACATCCCATTCAGGTGAGCCGTTTACAATCCATTCCGCCATTACTTTGCCCATACCGCCAGAGCCTGCAAGCCCATGTGCACAAAAAGCACATGCTACCCAAAAACCTTTCACCGATGTTGGACCTAATAAAAATTCACCGTCTGGTGTAAAGCCTTCAGGACCATTCAATAACTTTTTCACTTCCGCTTTTTCCATAGCAGGCACACGCTTGATTGAATTTTCCATCAACGGTGTAAAGCGTTCCCAATCGGGTGGTAATAATTGAAATTTAAAATCTTTTGGTAAACCATTTAATCCAAACGTGGCAGGCTGACGTTCATAACCTCCCATCACAAATCCGCCCACTTCTTCACGCCAATAAACTAATAAATCAGGGTCACGCAATGTCGGTGTAGTTTTATCTACGCCTTCAATTGGTTGAGTCATTAAATATAAATGCGCCATCGGAATCACTGGCAAACTTAATCCAACCATTTTGCCAACTTCGCGTCCCCATAAGCCAGCGGCATTGACAACAATTTCGGTTTGAATCGTTCCTTTGTCTGTCACAACTTCATGCACGCGACCATTTTTGACATTTATTTTTTCTACAACTGTATTTGTGAAAATTCTTGCCCCGCCATTTTTTGCTCCAATTGCTAATGCATTTGTTAAACCAGTTGGGTCAATGATGCCATCGTTTGGTGTGAATGCCGCGCCGACAACTCCATCTAATGACATTAACGGAAATTTTTTCTGCGCTTCTTTAGGTGAGATTAATTCCATGTCAACGCCGAATGAACGAGCCATTCCCACGAGACGTTTTAACTCTTCCATTCTTTCAGGGGATGATGCAAGCCGCACGCCTCCGACTTCCCTCCAGCTTGTATCTTGACCTGTTTCTTTTTTCAAATCTCGATACAGATTCGTGCTGTAATTCATCATGCGCGTCAAATTTGCATCCGAACGCATTTGACCAACCAACCCTGCTGAATGCCATGTTGACCCAGAAGTTAATTCATAGCGTTCAAGAATAATGACATCTTTCCAACCAAGTTTTGTTAAATGATATGCAATGCTATTTCCACCTACGCCTCCACCGATGATGACCACCTGTGCTTGTGTTGGAAGTTCTGACATGAATGTTTGCTCCTGAAAAATCTGGTGGTCGAGTAGGTTGAGGCGCTAGCCGAAACCGTATCGAGACCACAAATTTAATTTCAACTCTTAATTAATAGTTTGCTTGTTATTGATGGTCTCGATACGCCACTCGCTATCGCTCGTGGCTACTCGACCATCGGTATTTATTTTTGCCAAACCGAATCTGGTTTTGCCATTTCTGCCACAATATCAAATGAAGAAATTACGCCTAAAGGAAAATCATCTGGATTTTCTTTATCAACAACCACTAATCTATGATGATGATTTTGAATCATCATATCTGCCGCTTCACGTAAACTGGCGTTGATGTCAATGGTTAATGCGGGGTGCATCACCTCACGGACAATTACTTTTTCGTCAACTGGCGACCGAGCAAATTTTAACAAATCATGCCCACTGACAACGCCGAGAACTTTTCCTTTGGCATCTACTACTAAAACTGAACGCCACCCAGAGGATGTCATTGCTTCTGCGGCAGAGGTGACAGGTGTTTTTCCTCTGCATACCAAAATCGCATCAGACATGACATCACCAACAGTTTCACGTTTTGCTTTTTCAGTTTTTGCAATGCTGGCTACCAAATCTGAAAGTGAAAGGATGCCGACAGGTTTTTCATTGTTCGTCACCATCAAACGGCTGATTTGGCGTTCTGTAAATTTTTTAACAGCCTCTGTCAGTGTGGCATTTGCGTCTATTGAGTCAACAGGATGAGACATTAAGTCTGAAGCGGTTAGTTTTTTCATTGCGCTTAAACTTTCTGCATCCGATGAAAGCCATTCACCCGCCATCAAATCAAAATCAGAAATGATACCTGCGGCTCTGCCATCTCGGTCATTGACAATCAAAGCATGAACATGATGTTGATGTAAAAGTACAGCCACCTGACCAAGCGTAGCATCTGGCTTACAGGTAATTAAACC
>JAEURG010000279.1 GCA_016789345.1 Anaerolineales bacterium
GGCGATTGCTCGTGAGACCTTGGCTCCTTACGAAAATCGCATTCATCTCGTGCAAGCCTCCCACATCACATTGAGTGAGCAATTACAAAAATTGCAGTGGAATTCAATTGATGGCATCGTTTTGGATTTAGGCGCATCATCCATGCAGTTTGATAATCCCGAACGAGGTTTTTCATTCATGCAAGAGGGACCACTCGATATGAGATTTGGAATCAATGCCAAGATGACTGCTGAAGAAATCATCAACACCTTTGATGAAAAAGAATTAGCCGAGATGATTTTCAAATATGGAGAAGATAGAGACGCAAGAAAAATTGCCAAAGCCATTGTGATGAACAGACCGCTTCATACTACGGGACAGTTGGTTGCTGTGATTGAGAAAGCATCTCCCCGACGCGGTGACAAGACTCATCCCGCCACACAAACCTTTCAGGCTTTGAGAATTATCGTCAACGATGAATTGTATGCAGTCGAAAAAACGCTTCCGCAAGCAGTCAACAGTTTGAAGTCAGGTGGAAGATGCGCAGTCATCTCCTTCCACTCACTCGAAGACCGAATCGTCAAAGATTATTTTCGAGAGCAGAGCAAAGAGTTAGTTAATCCGCCTTATGAAAAGATTTATGAACAAGAACGTAAGGCAGTTATAAAAATAATAAATAAAAAACCGATTACGCCGACAGATGAAGAAATAAAGGATAACCCAAGAGCAAGAAGTGCAAAGTTGAGAGTAGTAGAGAAACTATGAACATACCAAATATCAATTTCATTCACGCTTATAGAGTTGCCCCATGGAGAGTCCAACGCCAATGGATTGGAAATGCCTTGTTGCTTGTGGTTGTTTTGGCATTGGTGGCAGGCTTGTATTTGAATGTGACATCACGCACTGCCATTGCCGGGCGTGAAATTCAAGATTTAATGAGCGCGATTGCGATTAGTCAACAAACCAGCAGTGATTTGCACACGCAGTTGGCTTCTTTAACTTCTGCTTCTGCAATGGAACAACGCGCGCGGTTATTAGGTTTTCGTCCTGTTACATCTGAAGATTTGCAATACTTGGTTGTGCCGGGTTATGTGGCACCTGAACCAGTTAATCTTTCATCCAATGCTTTGCCGCAATTAAGCGCATTGACCATTCCGCCTGAATACAACCAATCTTTATTAGATTGGTTAGACGACCGCATTGCCTCGCGGAGAGCCCAATAATGAGAAGTCAGTATGCGCGTCGCGTACAAGTATTAACTGGCGCAATGTTATTAATTGCACTGGCTATCATTGTGCAATTGACGCGCATTCAAAATAGTCCGGAAGCGGCAGTCTTTCGTCAACAAGCAGAAAATTATGCTTACGAGTGGAAGACGTTTTATCCAAATCGCGGTGAAATTTACGACCGCAATGGTCGCTTGTTAGCGGGGCAAAAAACGGTTTACGAAATCGGCGTGGATTTGACTACTGTGAGAGACCCACACGCGATTGCTTTTGCCGTCAGCAGGGAATTGGGTTTGAATTATGACAACTTAATGAACGTCATTCAAAACCCGCCAGAAGGTTTATCTTATTTAGTGCTGGCAGATTTTGTTGATGCTCAAAAAGCATTGAATTTACAAGAACTCAAACGCGCTTTGCAAGAACAAGCCTCATCAGGCACGTTGGGCGGACTCACAGGTTTGCAATTCAAAGCACATCCACAACGCAGTTACCCAGAAAATGCGTTGGCTTCTAACATTCTTGGCTTTGTCAACCGTGAAGGCAAAGGCTATTTTGGCATCGAAGAAAATTACGATAATTTATTGGCTGGCAACCCAGTCAGTGTGTTGATTCCTACAGACCCAAACAAGGCGTATGAAATTCCGCGCGTGCCAGATGGCACGACCATGATTCTTACTATCAATCGTGATTTGCAAGCCGCCGCAGAAAATATTTTAGATAAGGCTTTATTAGAATATGGCGCACAAGATGGCACGATTGTGATTATGAATCCTCAAAATGGTGAATTGTTAGCAATTGCTGTCTCGCGCCGTATGGATTTGAATAACTTTTGGAATTATGGAACGATATATCACAACGCCACTGAATTTAATCCTGCCATTTCTAAAACATACGAACCAGGTTCAGTTTTGAAAATTTTAACGATGGCGGCGGCGTTGGATACAAATACTGTCACACCTGCTACAACATATTTAGATACAGGCTCAGTCCTTATTGGTGGAGTCACTATTCAAAACTGGGACCGTAACCCGTGGGGTGTTCAAAACATGTTAGGTTGTATGCAACATTCATTGAATGTATGTATGGTGAATCTTGCTACGCAAATGGGCGCAAACAATTTTTATACATATATGGATGCGTTTGGCTTGGGTCATCTCACAGGCGTAGATTTGGCTGGGGAATCAGCCGGCAGGCTCAAAGTCCCGGGTGATTCGGATTGGTATCCTGTTGATTTAGGAACAAATTCATTTGGTCAAGGTGTAGCAGTTACACCAATTCAAATGATGGCGGCAGTATCCGCAGTTGCAAATGATGGGCGCATGGTTACGCCACATAGTTTGTTTGCAATGGTGCGTGATGGTCGCCAATACAATGTGCCAGCTCAATTTGCAGGCACACCGATTTCAGAACAAACAGCAAAAACATTAACTGAAATGCTAGCAGTTTCACTCGAAGCAGAATCATCATTAGCGCTTGTGCCGGGCTATCGCATTGCTGGTAAAACTGGTACCGCTCAAATTCCAGTCAACGGTTTTTATGATGGTTCACAAACCAACGCTTCATTCATTGGTTGGGGACCAATTGATGACCCACAGTTTATGATTTATGTTTGGCTTGAAAGACCAACTTCATCACCTTGGGGTTCTGAAACAGCGGCTCCCGTTTTTTCAGAAATGGCACAAAAGACAGTTATCTTATTAGATATTCCGCCCGATTTTATTCGCCAACAAATTGCCTCACAATAATATGTTATTAACTCTTGCCGATGTTATTGAAGCCCTGACCAAGATTCGCCCTGCGAATGCAAACGCTGTGATTACTGAAGCGGCAATTGATTCGCGTCAAGTGATTCCCGGCTCGTTGTTTGTGGCTATGCCCGGCGAAAAAGTAGATGGACATGACTTTCTGCAAGACGCCTTTAAGCGGGGGGCATCTTTTGCTTTAATTCAAAAAGACGTTAACGCTTCTTTTCGGACCCTCGACCTGCGTGGTGATTTTCAAATTGATTCTAACTTTCAATTTGATTCTGCTCTATGCCTGCGTGTGGATAATACTTTATCTGCATTACAACAAGTTGCCCGTTTTTGGAGACGCAAATTAAATTTGAAAGTCATTGGCATTACAGGTAGCGTTGGCAAATCTACAACCAAAGAAATGGTTGCCGAAGTGCTTGGCATGAAATATCGCACCCTCAAAAGCCCCGGCAATTTGAATAATGAAATCGGTTTGCCATTAACCATTTTGAAACTTGGCGCTGGTTATGAACGTGCCGTATTAGAAATGGGATTTTATGTGCCGGGCGAGATTCAATTTTTATGTGATATTGCTTTGCCTGAAATTGGAGTCGTATCAAATGTAGGCACAGTTCATGCCGAGCGAGCAGGCTCACAAGAAGCCATCTTTAGAGGCAAAAGCGAATTACCGCAATCATTACCTGAGCATGGTGTTGCAATTCTAAATTTTGACGACCCCTGGGTTCGCAAAATGGAAGAAAAAACCAAAGCCAAAATTTTCTTTTATGGGCTATCTCCCGAAGCGGATTTATGGGCTGACCAAATTGAAGGTTTAGGTTTGGATGGAATCCGTTTTCGTTTTCATTATAAAAAAGAAATTTTACATACGCGCGTACCGATGATTGGTCGTCATTCGGTGCATACTGCTTTACGAGCCGCATCGGTTGGATTAAATGATGGACTCACTTGGCAAGAAATTTTAGAAGGCTTGTCACACGGACACGCTCAATTAAGACTCGTTGCTGTCAGAAGTAACATCGGCGCATTGATTTTAGATGACACCTATAATGCTTCACCCGAATCAATGTTAGCCGCGTTGAATTTGCTTGATGAATTAGATGGTAGAAAAATTGCTGTGCTTGGCGATATGCTTGAACTTGGTCAATATGAAAAACAAGGGCATGAGTTAGTTGGGATGCGTGCCGCGCAAGTAGCCAAGATTCTGCTGACGCTTGGCACCCGAGCAAAAGTCATAGCAGAAGCGGCGCGTAAAGCAGGCATGAAATCTGCAAACATTTTCGAATTTGAATCATCTGAACCAATTATTGATTGGTTGAATAAAAATCTCACAGCGAACGATGCTGTCTTAATCAAAGGCTCGCATGGACTACGCATGGACCGCATCACCGCTACATTGGAGGTTCGCTCGTGAGAGACATTGCCCTTTCACTTAGTTTGGCAGGGTTGGCATTTATTATGACTGCCATTTGGGGCGGACCGTTGTTGCGTATTTTGCGTCATTACAAAATCGGCAAAATTATCCGCGTCGAAGAACCTGATGCGCATCGTGTCAAAATGGGCACGCCAACGATGGGTGGCATCATGTTTATTTTGCCAGTCATTTTATTCAGCGGTTTATTAAATGCTGTTGGCATTATTGGCGTAACCGCCAGCGTGGTGGGTCCATCTATTCTTTTGCCAATGGCGGTGATGATTGGGTTTGGTATTCTCGGCGCAGTGGATGATTGGGAAGGTATTCATGGCAAGCGTAAAGGTGATGGAATGCGCGCACGCACAAAGTTTATGATTCAAGTGGTTCTTGCTTTAGCCACCGCCTATGCTTTGAAATACATCATTGACGCGCCAGATTTATATTTGCCAGGCTTTTTCTTTGAAATTGAACTTGGTTGGTTATATGTGCCGATTGCCGCTTTCATTATTATTGCCGAATCCAATGCCGTTAATTTTACCGATGGGTTAGACGGACTCGCTGGTTTAATTTCTGCAACAGCCATTGCGGCATTTGGTGGCATTGCCTTAATGCAAGAACAAGTGTACTTAGCAAGATTTTGTTTTATTCTCGTTGGTGCATTATTTGGTTTTCTTTGGTTCAATGTGCATCCCGCGCAATTAATCATGGGCGATACAGGTTCAATGGCGTTAGGTTCTGTGTTAGCAGTCATCGCGTTGATGACCGGTCAATGGCCCATGTTGTTAATCATCGGCATTATTCCATTAGCCGAAATGTTAAGCGTCGTGATTCAAATTGCATATTTCCGTTGGACAGGCGGCAAACGCTTTTTCAAAATGGCGCCGATTCATTTGCATTTTGAATTGCTCGGATGGAGCGAAACACAAGTTGTGCAACGCTTTTGGCTTATCGGTTTGATGGCTGCGTTGATTGGTATAGGACTTTCGCAGGTTTAAGTGCGTAATGCGTAACTCGTAATGCGTAAAGAGCAAATTACACATTACGCATTACGCATTACGGATTACGAATTACGGATTACGCATTACGAAAACAATTATGACAAATTTTTTTGGAAAACGCATTCTTATTCTTGGAGCTGCCCGACAAGGTCTCGCCCTTGCACGCTGGCTCTCCACACGCGCCTCATCTGTGACTTTGAATGATGCTCGCCAAGCGGAGGCATTAGACTCCGCCCAAGCCTCGTTGAAAGACTCAAAAGTCAAATGGGTGACTGGTTCTCATCCCATTGAATTGTTAGATGATATTGATTTGCTTTGTATTTCTGGCGGTGTGCCATTAGATTTGCCGATTGTTCAAGAAGCAATTCAAAGAGGCATTCCGCTTTCTAATGACTCTCAAATTTTTATGGAAGTTGTTCCATGCAAAACGATTGGCATTACAGGCTCTGCTGGAAAAACAACAACCACAACTTTGGTTGGCGAAATGGCAAAGTCTGCTATCAAAATACAACCTATTCAAAAACAATCATGGGCTACGGTACGCCGTCCGCGTGCGTATGTGGGTGGAAACATCGGCGACCCATTGATTAATTATGTAGATGAAATGCAAGAAGATGACTTAGCCGTTTTGGAATTATCATCTTTTCAACTAGAACAAATGACTCGTTCACCAAACATCTCTGCCATTTTGAACATCACACCGAATCATTTAGACCGTCACGGCACGATGGAAGCCTATACCAAAGCCAAAGCCCGCATTTTAGATTTTCAATCGAAAGACGATATTGCTATCCTCGGTTTTGATAATACAGGCGCATGGAATTTAAGAAATAAAGTCAAAGGTAAATTGTTTACTTTTAGTTTGCTTGAATTACAAAAAGATTTAAATGGCGCGTATGTGAAAGATAACTTTTTATATATTCGTGATGGTAAAAAAATTATCGAAATCATGCCCAAAGAAAAAATACAACTGCGTGGCGAACATAATGTCAGCAATGTGTTGGCGGCTTTCACCATCGGTTACGCCGCAGGCTTTGATATGGACTCCATGATTCAAGTAGCACAAGAATTTCGCGGTGTGGCTCATCGTTTGGAATTTGTGCGTGAGTTGAATGGCGTGCGTTGGTACAACGACTCAATTGCTACTGCTCCAGAACGAAGCATGGCGGCAATCAATGCTTTTACTGAGCCGATTGTGTTAATGCTTGGTGGTAGAGATAAGAATCTTCCATGGAATGATTTAGCAAAATTGATTCATCAGCGCGTAGAGCATGTGGTCGCGTTTGGTGAAGCGAGAGAAATGATTGAGGATGTAGTAGCAAGCATCACCATAGGCAGAGGCGTGGATGTTCATCTTGTTAAAAATTTACAAGAAGCAATCTTGAAAGCCAATCAAGTTGCGAAATCAGGTGATGTGGTTTTGTTATCACCAGGTTGCACAAGTTTTGATGAGTTCGCAGATTTTGCTGAACGAGGAGAGAGGTTTCGAACATGGGTGCAAGAACTTTCATAAAAGAAAATTCATTTCCAAACGCGGCACGCTTCGTACGCGGTTTTGACATGCCATTGTTGGTGGTGTTGATAGCATTGGTTGTATTTGGTTTGGTGATGTTGTACTCAGCCTCGTGGGATTTTTCGCGCGCGGCTTATGATGGCGATGCCATGTATATGTTCAACCGCCAATTGATGTGGCTTGGGCTTGGCTCTGCGATTGCTTTGTTTTTAGCATTCTTTGATTATCATCATTGGCGCAGGTTAGCAGTGCCTGTCATGGTTTTTACAATTTTGATGTTAATCACCGTGTTGTTGATGAGCGAAATTCGCTTCAATGCCAAACGCGCCATTTTTGCTGGTTCGGTACAACCTTCTGAATTGGCGAAATTAGTTTCGATTATGTATCTTGCAGTTTGGTTATATGCCAAACGAGATTTGTTACAAGATATTTCATTGGGATTAATTCCATTAGGTGTGATTTTAGGAATCGTTGGTGGCTTGATTTATCAGCAACCTGATTTAAGTGCGGCAGGCACAGTTTTAATGCTCGGCGGTTTGCTATTCTTCTTAGCAGGTGGTGACTTAAAACAAATTGGAGTCTTGTTGCTAATTGCAACAGTCGCCGCGTGGGTTGTGGCTTCGATAAGTCTTACAGGTCAAGAACGTGTTGCAGATTTTGTAGCTGGGATTAAAGACCCGCTTCAAGCGTCGTACCATGTCCGTCGGTCGTTTGAAGCGATTGTAAACGGCGGCTGGTTTGGAGTCGGCATTGGCAAATCATTATCCAAAGTAACGGGTTTACCAGTTCCACCAACTGATAGTATCTTTGCAGTTGTGGTTGAAGAATTAGGTTGGTTCGGCGCAGTTGCTTTAATCACGTTATATGGTTTATTAGTCTGGCGCGGATTTGTGATTGCACGCCGCGCACCAGATATGCTTGGCACATTGTTAGCATCTGGATTGGTGTTATGGGTTGGCATGGAAGCATTAATCAACATGACAGTAATGGTTGGCTTATTACCATTTGCTGGTAACGCGCTTCCATTTATTAGTTCTGGAGGTTCAAACTTAGTAACAACACTTGCGGCGTTAGGAATTTTATTTAACATTTCACGTCAAGCAAGTTTGGCAACCAACACATCGGATGATGAATGGAGAACATACAGTGCGGTTACTCATTTGCGCTGGTGGAACGGGCGGAGGGGTGTACCCCGCGCTGTCCGTTTACGAAGCGCTAAGAAATAGGTTACAGGTTAGCATGTTACAAGTTGAAAGTTCAAACCTTCAACCTTCAACCTTCAAACCTTCAAACCTTGAAACTCTCTGGGTTGGTGGTGAAGGCGGTATGGAAGAGGCACTTGTGAATCGTGCTGGTATTTCATATCGTTCAATTCCTGCCGCTGGTGTGCATGGTGTTGGTTTGCGTGCTTTACCGCAAAATATGTTTAAGTTAATGCGTGGCGTTGTTGCATCTAAAAAAATATTAAATGAATTCAAGCCAGATGTTTTATTTTTTACTGGCGGATATGTTGCCGCGCCGATGGCATTTGCTGGCAGAAACATTCCCATCGTTTTATATGTGCCAGATATTGAACCTGGACTCGCGCTTAAATTTTTAGCCAACTTTGCAGATGTGATTACATTAACTGCCGATGACTCGAAAAAATATTTTTCACCATCGAAGAAACTTGTCGTCACAAGTTATCCGCTTCGTTCTGGACTTTCAACTTGGTCTCGCGCCTCAGCCTTATCTTATCTGAAACTTGATTCTACTAAACCCGTCTTGTTGGTGACAGGTGGAAGCAAAGGCGCACGTTCGATTAACACAGCAGTCGTCAAACATTTGAAACAAATCCTTGAAATTGCTCAGGTGATTCATATCACTGGCGAAACTGATTTTGAAGTGATAGAAAAGACAGTGCAAAATTCTTTATCAAAAGATTTGACCAAGCATTATCACATCATGCCTTATTTACATGATATGGGTGCGGCATTAGCATCTGCAGATTTAGTTTTATCACGTGCAGGTGCATCTTCTTTAGGTGAATATCCGTATTTTGAATTACCTGCCATACTTGTGCCGTATCCGTATGCCTGGCGTTATCAAAAAGTCAATGCCGATTATTTAGCCAATCAAAATGCGGCTGTCATTTTGCAAGATGAATTATTGCAAGACCAACTTTTTTTCATAATCAAAGATATACTCTTGAACGAAAACAAACGTCAAACCATGAAAGCCGCTATGAAAAAATTATCAACCCCCAACGCGGCAGATTTAATCGCCAGCCAGTTGGTTGAACTGGCAGGAGAGCAAACCCTATGATGAGTATTTACTATGTCTTTTGGATGTACGTGTTCTTATTTGGCATTATC
>JAEURG010000280.1 GCA_016789345.1 Anaerolineales bacterium
GTTCAGATGGCGGCATTGACGGGCTAATTTTCTTTCAAGATGATGAAGCGGGTATGAAATCAACAGGCGCAAAGAAAATCATTGTTTCTGTAAAAGGTGGTGAACACGTTAATGTAACGATGGTGAAAGATTTAATTGCCACCGTTGAAAGGGAAAAGGCAACAATTGGTTTATTTGTTACGCTTTCAAAACCCACACAACCAATGATTATTGAAGCAGTGAGCGCAGGTTTTTATAAATCACCTTTTGGCGATTTTCAAAAAATACAGATTCTAACAATCGAAGATTTATTATCTGAAACAAACAGACCGAAATATCCCGATATATCTTCTGGCGTGTATAATTTCAAAAAGGCGAAGACTGAAAAGAAGAAGGTTGCTCAAGATAGATTACTCTAAAGTCAAGAGCGCACCTAACAAAGCGTGCACCTGACGCTGGGGATTCTGCGCACATCCCAAGCAGTTTTCTACGCCTGAGCATTTTTCCAGTTGGACGGCTTCGCCGTCCCTGCCCCAGCGCAGGTAACGCAAACCGTTAGCCCGCCCCTTGCACAACATGGGACTTTGAAAAAAAGGAGATGAGTAATGGCAAAATTCGATTTCAGTAAAGCAAAGATAGAAAATCAAGTAGTTGCCGAAACCATTGGAGTTGTGAATTTTGGGAAGGTGCAAAATAGAGATGAACTTACAACCGAATTAAGAAATTTGATTTCTGAAATTAACAAGGCAACGCAAGAAGGCATTGTAATAAAAGATGTTTCAGACGAAGTTAAGGCATACATCAAAAAAGCCATTGCCGAAACTGAAAAATCTAAACCCAAAAAGAGTGTGGTTATTGAAAACATCGAAGGTGCAAAAAGCCTTCTTGATGGAGTAACTTCCGCATCTAAACTCGTTTCCGCATTGATGACAGCCGCAAAAATTGCAGGGAGTCTTTTTCTATGAGCAACTACAACATGCAAAGGCAAAGAGTAACAAATCAGGTTGTTGCTGAAGTTATCCAAAAAGTTACTTTTGGCACAAAACCTGTAATTTGCCCAAAGTGCGAAAATGAAAATCCGCCTCGCACAGAATTTTGTCCCGAATGTGGCACGCCTCTATTAACTCAATGTCCTATTTGCGAAAGCAAGACATATTTAGGGGCGAAGTTTTGTTCAGGGTGCGGAGATGAATTCACGGCAATTGCTAAACGCATCAAAGAAGCCGAACAGAAGCGGGGGACAACACGAGAGTTAGTTTATAAATTCAGAAGTAAGGCAATCAATCCCATTAATCCGATTGACCATCTCACGGCAACAGATGATGACGCTCGATACACACTTACAATAGATGAGTATGTGGTCAAAAAAGAAAGCAACATTAAGTATTACAACGGAGACAAGAATATTGAGGACGCAATTGGCGAGTTGTATCTCACAAACAAGAAATTGGTTTTCTTGGGCTGTGATACAAAATTCAAAATAACTCCTTACGAAATGATTTACCCACTAAAAGATGTAACTGAAGTGAGTGAATTTTCGGAAAAATTCTTATTCGGAAGCATGAGCCTAAATTTCATAAAAATCCTTTGGAAAGGGCAAGTCCGAAGATTTTATGTAAATGCACAAGCAAATACGCCCGCATGGGTTAACGTAATAAGAAAACAAAAGTGATAGCAACGGCTATCACTAAACAAACTATCACAGGAGATTACGATGGAAAGAATTTTGTATGGGATTTTGAGATTGGCGATATTGTTTGTTCTTTTGCTCACCGTCACAAATACATTAGGCTTGGCTTTACTTTTGTATTGGTATCTTTACAACAACTATCCCCCGTTCAGAAACTTCTGGCAATGGTGTATAGCCTTCTAAAGGCAAAGAGCGGGCTAACAAAGCGTGCACCCGACGCTGGGGATTCTGGCGCGATTCCAAGCCTTTTTCTACGCCTCAGCATTTTCCCAGTCGGACGGCGTTCCGCCGCCCGCCCCAGCGCGGGTAACGCAAACCGTTGGGCGTACACGGGCTAATCCAAAAAACTTTCCCCATCAAAAATATAATTTGCACTGCATATATTAAAAGCGAGTGCGACAAGTGAAAGCACTCGCTTTTACTTGTCGAAGTTTTTTTACTTAAGTAATTTACAGATATAAATCTCGCCGTCATGCGTCCACGCCGCCAGTGTGCAATCACAACATGGTTTGCGTAATAATTCAAAAAAAATTATTATCACGCGGATAGCCGACTGTCACGATACAAACCATCTTTGAATTTTCAACAGATGTTTTATATCTGATTGTAAAAAATTGCTTATTGTGTAATGGTCGAAAAAAAAATGAAAAAAAATGTAAGCAATTTCTATGAAAAAATTTATCACAAAAAAATTCTTTTTCAACTCCCCCACTCCCCTACTAAGAAAACTCTAATCAAAAATAATCCCAAAATATACATCGAGGATAATTTTTGTATGCTCCGCCCAGACCAGCCGATGGTATTGCCTGCCACCGCTCATGTCAAGCGTTTACCGCTCCGCCCTCATGCCCGTTGCTCAATGCGGGGGCATATTTTTTTTCTGCGAAAAAAAATCATGCCCGACCCGCATTGAAAGCGCAACCGATGGGCATGAGTTCGGTCACACTTGACATGGCGACCCCGTGACAGGCAATAAAAAAACATCGGCTGGGCGGAGATACCTTTGGCGGAGAAAATAAAAAAATAAATTGTAAAAATTGGATGTGAAAAAAAAATAATACATCCCACAAAACGCCCAACAAAGCGTGGAGCGGATGTTCGGGTTGAAAGGTTATAATTAGTCAAAGTTATTCACCCTCCACCGCTCACGCAAGCCGTTGGGCTGCCAAGTCAGTGTAAAAATCCATATTCTCAATATTGCAAAAGGAGTAAAGGGACGATGAAAAAAAATATTTTGGCGTTAGGCATTATTTTGGTATTTTCATACTTATTAAGTGGTTGTGGTTCAACGCCTCAATTGTCTCCAACTATTGAGCCAACTCAACTTTCAACAAAAACAAATACGCCAGAGCCAACGTCTACCAAAACTCCATCGCCAACTTTAACACCCACTGCAATTTCCACACTCGCCTTCTATTCGGTTGACCCTACAATTGTTGCAACTGCCGAAAGTTGTAGTGCCCTTCCAAGCACAATTTGTGTTTCAGCATTACACATAACTTTGTCTGGAAAAAAATTAGACAAATACGAAGTGGCTATGAGTTACCCAGGGTTTTCTGGAACATCTTTTGAATGTCCTCAACAAGCATTATTGGTCTCTTTTGGTGAAAACATGGCTCCAGTTATTTGCAACAGCGATGAAATTACATTCATTTCAGTTGGTCTTACAGAAATTACGATTACAATAAATTGGGATAGCGGTTCTGTTACACAAACATTACACCCAAATTTTGAAGTATCTGCACCGCAAGGAAAAGATTGCAAACCACAATGTTCTATTGGAAAAGCAGAAATAAACATTCCATAGCATCATAGTTGCATGGCGCAAAGGCAGCTGAACAAAGCTGTCTTGAAAGTCAAGAGCAAAACTAAATCCACTTTTAAACTGTAAAACTATGTTTAAAATTGAGTAGCAAAATGCCTAATTCTTTGGCTTTTGCTACTTTTTTGTCCTAGTATTACCTGTCCATTTAGATAGGTTACAAATTTCAAATTGCCTTATACAATCCGCCTTATACATTATCGATATCAATAATTTTTACGCGATACAGTCGTATTTGATAATCTTATTCGAAACGATTATAGGAGATAAAACATGGTAATTCCAGCAAAGTATGTTCACACAAATCTTATTGCAGAAGATTGGCAAGCCCTTGCCAATTTCTACGAGCAATTCTTTGGATGTATTCCTGTTCCACCAGAGCGCGACTACCAAGGAGAAAAACTTGAGGCAGGATCAGGGATTCCTGGTGCGCACCTGCGAGGTGTTCATTTACGGTTGCCTGGCTATGGAGATAACGGACCCACACTAGAAATTTTTAACTACAATATTCTCGAAAGTCGTAACAAAACCGCTGTAAATCGACCAGGTTTTGGGCATATTGCATTTACAGTTGATGATGTGATAGCCGCTCAAAAATCGGTTTTACAAGCAGGTGGAAAAGCGGTTGGTGAAATTGTTACTTTACAGACTGCAACTGGAGCAAAAGTAACTTGGTGCTACGTTACTGACCCCGAAGGCAATATCATAGAATTACAATCATGGTCAAATTAGAAAACCGCTACTAACAAAAGACATCTACAGAAAATTTAGGTCTGTGCGAATTCGAAGCCAAGTTTAGAGTTTTTTTATACTCTGCCATACTTATATTTCAACCTCCTAACTTTCAGGACATTATGCATATCCTGAAAGTTAGGAGCAAAAATTACGGTAAAAACCATAACAGTGTGTCTGTATCTCACATCATGGCATTGAGGATGGTTAGAAATTTCCATAACACTAAAGAGACCAACCGACCAATTAGACTAGTAAGCCTAACCAATCACTTCCTTATAAACATCCACCACTTGCTTGGCAACCAGCCCCCACTCATATTTCGAGGCGTGAGCAACTGCATGGCAACCCATTTCACCGCGTAAATCATGGTCACGCAAAATCAAAGAAATTTTTTCAGAAAGCATTACAGGGTCGCTATCTGGAATCGTATAACCCGTAATTCCATTTTCAACTAAATATCCTAACCCACCCACTTCGGATGCAATCACAGGCGTTCCGCAAGCCATCGCTTCTAATGCCACCATACCAAATGATTCATATAAGGATGGCATCACCAACACTTCCGCCGCCGAATAATAATATGGCAATGTATCTTGCGCGCGTTTTCCTAAAAACAAAATTGTGCTACCCATACACAAATCATCCGACATTTTTTGCAAGCGCTTCATCTCTGCCGACATTTCATGTGGGTCAACATGCACGTCGCCACCAACAATAGCAAGATGCACAGGGTTTTCTTTGTTTCGCAAATCATCACTCAAATATGACATGGCTTGAATCAACGTATCCACACCCTTCAAAGGTTCAATCCGCCCAACGAACAAAATCATTCTATCTTTTGGTTGCAAACCGATGAACTCTTTTGCTTCACTTGAATCAATTGGATAAAAATGACTCGTATCTACACCAGGTGGGATGATTGATAACTTATTGGCATCTGCTTTATATAGGAATCTTAATTGAGTCAACTCTGCCATCGTGGCGACGATAACCCGCTTCGCTTGACGGAGAACTTGTCTCTCTCCATGTAGCCTTTCTTCTCCCGCACGCTCTTCATCAGACCTTGCGACTCGATTCTTCATTTCACCCAATGTGTGGAACATGTGCACAATCGGAGTCCCGCCCCAAGCGTTAGACAATATCTCAGCCGCCAAACCAGACATCCAGTAATGGCTATGAAGCGCATCGTAGATGATTCCTTTTTCCTCAGCAAATTTCTTAATCCCCTCTGCAAATTCAGGAATATATTTGGCAATATCTGCTTTGCCTTTGGGTTCTTCTGGACCTGCTTGAATATGCACCACACGATTGCCATAGCCTAAATCATGTAACACATGTGGCACATGTTCATCTTGTGAGCGTGTAAAGACATCCACATGAATGCCAAGTTTTCCGAGTTCTTTGGTTAAATCTCGCACATAGACGTTCATTCCGCCCGTGTCTTTACCGCCCAGCGTTGCCAATGGACAGGTATGGTAAGAAAGCATTGCAATTCGCATGATATATAGACGCGGCGTGAACTCAAAAACTTGCGATATTAATCCCTTTCCTTTATAATCTCGCCTCGCTGACCAATTTGCCACCGTAGCTCAGTTGGTAGAGCAAACGATTCGTAATCGTTAGGTCACGAGTTCGACTCTCGTCGGTGGCTCAAAAACCCAATTTTTGGGTTTTTTTCTTTTAACAAATACAGTAGAATCATCTCTGAATTCTATTATGTTGTCTTTTTTGAGTCAATTTCTAGACCCATCATTATCCGAAAAGCCATTGGGGTTTCGCAGAAACATCCGCCTCGTTTTGTTGACGGGTTTAATATGTACTTGTATTCTGGCATTACTCAATTCAAACCGCGCAGAAATGCTCTGGTTAGCGGGCTTGTTTTTGGTTGCTTTAACCTTAAATCAACTTGGGTATTATTTATCCGCAAGTTGGCTGACTCTTTTTGGCGGGCTGATTATTAATCTGTTCGTGATGTTACAAAAAAATGGCATCCGCGACACATCCATTTTAGGTTTCATCGTCATCCTCATTTTTGCTGGGCTAATTGGTGGAACGAAGGGAACATTATTCATTGGTGCTTTGTTAATTACGGGGACATTTATCCTCGGCTATTTTGAAATTCAAGGGATTCTAGTAAATCAATTTACACCCTTTAATTTTTTGAGAGATTATTTTGCAGTTGCTTTTTTAATTTTCCTAATAAGTGGTCTCCAGTATATCATTATCAGCCGTTTGAATAAAAATATTGTGATTGCAGGGGAAGTAATTCAAGAAAGAAAAAAGGCAGAGGAAGAACTCCAACAAAGAATCACAGAACTGGAGTTTGTGCGTGATTTCAGTGAAATTATCATAGCAAAAAATAATCTTTCTGATTTAATAGAAGAAACTGGCAAGCACATTCGAGAAGCGTTTCATGCTTCTAGTATTTTCATTGCTATTTACAATCCGCAGACGAATCAAATTCATTTTCCGTATGACGTTGATAATGGAGTGAGAATGCCTGACGTTCCGCTCCAATACGGCAGAGGCTTGACCAGCAAAGTAATGGAAATGAAAAAATCTTTGGTGATTAATGAGAATTGGATGCACGAATCACTCAAATATAATGCGGTCTATCGAAATAGGAAAATGGCGAAATCATCTATTGCTACACCGATGATGATTCAAGACCGCGCCATTGGTGTGATTGCGATTGATAATACCGAACGCGAATATGCCTTCACAGAAAATGACGTGCGCTTATTAGAAACCATCGCGGCAAACTTTGCAGTCGCCATTGAGAACGTACGGCTGCAAGAATCGATTCAACAGGAATTAGTCATCCAAGAAAAATTGGTTCAGCAACTTGAAAAGAAAAATGAAGAACTAGAGCGTTTCACTTATACAGCCTCACATGATTTGAAAGCCCCATTAATTACGATACGCGGCTATCTTGGGTATATTGAAAAAGATGCTAAATCTGGAAATTATCAACGCTTGTTAAAAGATACTAGGCGCATTAGTGAAGCCACTGAAAAAATGCACCGCCTATTGAACGAGTTATTAGAACTCTCGCGGATAGGCAGAATCATGAACAAAGCCGAAGAAACGCTTTTTGCGGATATTGTTAGAGACGCTTTAGAAAGAGTGGAAAACCAAATTCGAGAAAGAAAAGTAAAAATAAAAATTGCGGATAAACTTGGAAGCGTAGTTGTAGATAAAGAACGAATGATAGAAGTTGTACAAAATTTAGTAGATAATGCCATCAAGTTTATGGGAAACCAAAAAAACCCAGAAATCGAAATCGGCATAAAGAGACAAGGAAATAAAACTGTTTACTTTATCAAAGATAATGGGATTGGAATTAAAAAAGAATTTCACGAGAGAATTTTTGGGCTATTTGATAAATTAGATAGCGAGTCAGAGGGAACGGGCATTGGCTTGGCGTTAGTGAAGCGAATTATTGAAGTGCATGGTGGGAAAATATGGGTTGAATCAGAAGAAGGTGAAGGAACAACTTTTTACTTCACACTTCCACAATCAATGTAAAGAAACTAAAACCGTTTAATAACGTATGTGGTACAACAAAAAAATAAAATCAATACAGGAAGCTCATGAATAAAAATATTCGAAATATTTCAATTGTCGCTTTTTTTACAGTCTTTGGCGGTTGGCTTGGCATTTGGTTAAACAATGTCACAGGCAACACATCGCCTCCATTAGAAAGTTTAGGTGCATTGGTTTGGCTTACATCCCCCGCACTCGCTGGATTTTTCGTTCGAGCATTTGGTGGTGATGGTTGGAAAGATGCAGGCTTCGGATTAAATTTCCGCGAGGGTTGGAAGTGGTATCTACTAGCAATTTTTATCTATCCACTCGCCTCTCTCTTGACCTTCATCTTGGGTGCCGCTTTCGGCATTATCTCTGCTGATGGATTCGCTCAACAAGGTTTTTCTGCATATCTTTCAATCGTGGGAATCACATTCGTTGGTTCGTTAATGAAAAACTTCTTTGAAGAATTTGCATGGCGCAGTTATCTCACACCACGCTTTGAAGCAATCAAGATGCACCCGATTTTGAATCACTTCATCACAGGCGTTTTGTGGTGGTCTTGGCATTTACCTTATTACTACTACTTTTTAGATCGTGCAATTCTAGAAAGTGCGATTACAACTAGCATTCCGGTCTTTCTTGTTCTCGCTTTTATCGTACAATTCCCCACTTCAATTTTGTTTGGTGAATTGCGCCTACTCAGCAAATCCACATGGACTGTTTTCTTATTGCATAACGTACTTAATGCAATCAGTTTGCCTTTACTCATCAATGGATTTATTGAAGCAAATGGTAATTTAGCAATTATCTTCTCCCCCACCAATGATGGTCTCATTGTTTCTTTGTTATTCGGCGTTGTTGGTTGGATGCTATATAAACATCGGATGAAAATCTGAAAGTAAGCTACTTTACCAAACTGTATAGATTATTGTCTTTATTCTGACACTTTCATTTACTATTCAAAATCGCTACGGCAGTGGCAGGGTCGTCGGTAAAAATTCCGTCCACGCCAAAATCTTTGAGGCGGATGATTTCTTCGGGCGTATTCGCCGTCCACACATGTACTCTTCTTTTAATGCGATGTGCGCGTTGAACTTGTTCTTTACTCACGCTCGAAATATGCGGGTGCAAAGCCTGATAATCACCAAACATAAAACCAAAAGACCTTGCCCATAAACCGATAATGCCAGGCATGGCAAGTAATCCACGCGGAATTTCAGGCAAGAGTTGCTTAGCGATTTTTAGATTCGAGGCAAAAAACGAAGAGAAAACAATTTGTGCTTGATTGTTATGTTTCTTAATCAACTCACAAACTTTTTGAGTCAAACCATCTTTTGGCGTTGAGTAATTGGTTAATTCAATATTGATTAATTTATTTTTACCAACAGTTTCAAACACTTCTTCTAACAATGGGACTTTTGTATTTGCAAACTTTGGGTCAAACCACGCACCTGCATCTAATTTGCGGATTTCATCTAATGTAAATGAAGCAACTTTGCCTTTGCCATTTGTTGTTCTATCTACTATCATGTCGTGAAATACAATCACATGACCATCGGCAGTTAATTTTGCATCTAATTCAACACCATCGGCACCTTTTTGTATGGCTTGCGAAAAAGATGGCAAAGTATTTTCTGGTGCGTGAGCAAGGTCGCCACGATGCGCAAGGATGATGGGGCTAGGAAAATGTTGAAGCATCAGAGTCAGGTAGATGGTCAAAAATGAGGCGGAAATAAAAAGGAGATTGCTTCGGACGAAGAACAAGAGCGTCCTCGCAATGACATCTCATTATATATCCACAAAATAGGCTTTGGCGGCACGGTCTAACATATCACGTGACATGGTTGGCGGAACGGCAAGGTAAGATGAGATGTCGAGAATTTGGTCTAGCAAATCACGCGGATGTGAAGCACGCATTTTGCGATTGCGTTTGATATACCATTCTTGCAAGAGATACGCGAGACCTTGGTCGTTATATTCAACACGTTTGTCTTGAGAAACGCGTTTGAAAATTTCACGAAACTCTTCAAAGGATGGGTCGCCGATTTCTATTTTATGGCGAAGACGACGCAAGAAGGCTTCATCGACTAAATCTTTTGGTGGCAGGTTGGTTGAAAAAACAATCAGAACATCAAATGGAACTTCAACCTTGCGACCTGTATGCAAACGCAAATAATCTAAACGATTTTCAAGTGGCACAATCCAGCGATTTAACAAATCACGCGGACGAACTTGTTGGCGACCAAAGTCGTCAATTAATAGAATACCACCATTGGCTTTGACTTGAAACGGGGCTTCGTAAAATTTTGTAGTGTCATCAAAAACTAAATCAAGACCTTCAAGGTTTAATTCACCACCAACCACAATAAAGGGTCTGCGAATTTTTACCCAACGTGGGTCGCGGCGTGTGTTGGAACGTAAGTTTCCAGTTGAACTGCCGCTCCCTTCTGTATCTGGTGCAAGGCTATGACTAACTGCGTCGTACACTTTGATAACTTGACCATCTAAATACAATGCATACGGAATATACATATTTTGGCTGAGGACAAGATTGCCAAACGCACGCGCAATGCTGGTTTTACCATTACCGGGCGGTCCATACATAAAAATGGATGTGCCTGAATTTAATGCGGGTCCTAGTTTTTGAAATGTTGTTTCAGATATCACCATTTGAGAAAGAATCTGTCGCATGGTACGAGTAGTAACGGTTAACTTTCCACTTTTTTGACGACGAATCGATTCGTTATAGACTTCAAATGGAACTGGCGCAGGTCCGGCATATTGACTACGGTCTAATGCTTCACGCGCACGGATAATGCCCGCACTAGTGATGCCATATGTGTATGCACCATCCCCCAAGCCACCTTGTGATGATTTAACTTCGATGGTTTTTTCTTGTTTAAGTGTGAAAAGTAATTGGTCAACCACACCAGCAAAAGGAAGCGTGATTTCTTCGGCAATTTTGAAGCCAGTTAAATATCCGCGAAAATATAATACTTTAAGAATTAAATCTTGCAACCAAAGAGGCGAAAGCCCTGTATCATCTAGGCTGTTGATTTGTGGCGGGGAAAATCCGCTATCGGTTGCGCCGCCAATTTGTCCTGTTTGTCTTGTTACCATGTGTCACCAATTTCCAGCATTTTAAGTTGAGCCAATTATACTTCTTTTCGTTTATAATCCAGCCGCTATGAAACTATCTGTAATTATCCCTGTTTATAACGAAGTTGAAAGTATCCAAACAATTTTGAAACGTGTACAAGCCACCAAACGCGCCAATGAAATCATTTTGGTTGATGATGGCTCAAAGGATGGCACACGCGATATTTTGAAAAAACTTGATGGCAAAAAAGGCTTGAAAGTTATTTTACATGAAAAAAATCAAGGCAAGGGCGCGGCGGTACGCACAGGTATGGCGGCGGCAAAAGGTGATGTTCTCTTAATCCAAGATGCTGACCTTGAATATGACCCACGTGACTATCCTGAATTGCTCAAGCCAATTGAAGAAGGGATTGCTGATGTAGTGTATGGGTCAAGATTTTTAGGAAGAGCGCATCGCGTCACGATGTTTTGGCACATGGTTGCTAACAAGTCATTGACTTTGATGACAAACATTTTATACGATACGATTTTGACCGATATGGAAACTGGCTACAAAGTTTTCCGCAAAGAAGTGATTCAAGGCATGACCATTCGCGCCAATAGTTTTAACTTTGAGCCCGAATTTACTGCGAAAATACTAAAACGAAAATATAGAATCTTTGAAGTGCCGATTACGTTTAATCCGCGAGATTATTCGCAGGGAAAGAAAATCAAATTGCACGATGCGTTTGAAGCAGTGTGGGCGTTGATTAAGTATCGGTTTGTGGATTAAGACCGAAGACAACAGACCGAATCAAAAGCATCCCATAGAAATTTCTATGGGATGCTTTTTCATTTCAGTAACTAATTATCAATTTACTACTTACCAACCTTACGGCTTTACATACACCACATAATCATACACATAATCACCTGCGGCGTATTCACCCGAGCCATCATTAATTTTAGACTTAAAGGTTGCCGTAATAGTGGCATGATGTTCGCCCGGCTTCCAATCTGATAAAGCGGTATAAATCAGGCGGCATTCTAAATCGCCAGAGGGCGTGTTGAAAACAGCCAATTCTTCTACTGGCACATCTTCGCCATTGAGATTAAATTTCAAATCAATTTGGCTAAAGTTTTGGTCAAGGGTGGCTTTATCTTTGGCGCACCAAGCATACGCCCACAACGTTGTTTTGGATTCTGAAAGCGCAACCGTGTAAGTTAAAGCGATAGGTTCAAAATGTTCTTCGTTATCTTGCTCGCGGACTAAATCCCACAGGAATTCTGCACCACCACTAAAGGCTGACCGCGCCTCACCTACGGATGCAATCTTGGGTGATGCACTCGGCGTGATGCCTGCCCCAAGCGGCTCTAACACAGCACGGATACCTGCTTCTAAAACGAAATCATCAGTGCGATAGATATTGGTTTCATCTACTGGCACCCGAAGCGTGGGCTGAACCCCCTGCCCTTCGAGGAAGATACTGCCGTCGGCAAGGGTGAAGCGTCCTGTCGGCACTTGAATAAAGAATCCTTCAGGTAGTCTAAATTGTCCGCGTGCTACTTCGGCTTCTACGCCACTCGTTGGGTATTGACCAATAGTAATCATGCCTGGCACTTGACTGAATCCATACGATTCAAGTTCACACGCGCTGGCACACGCTTGCCCCACTAACAAAACCATTTTATCGAAGCGATATTGATTTTCATTCGGGATGATTTTTTCTGGCAGACCTTCGGGTTCAAATTTGCCAGTGGAATCGCTATAGTATTCTAATTGCCCCATCGGAATCTCTTGGTCGGTAAGTAAACCTGCCAAACCTAAATTGGCACCGCCGCCGTTATAACGCATATCAATAATGATGCCCGCTACTTCGCGTGCTTCAAATTGTTGTAAAGCACGTTCAAACAAACGGATAATGAGATTGAGGTCGTCAAAATTACTATTAATGCGAATATAACCAATTTGCGCGTTGCCTTGTGTAATGATTTGAGTATCTACAGGTAATAATGTATCAGACGGCGCGCCAAAGTAAATAGATGTGCGACTAAATGATTGACGCTCCGCTACGGCTGTGAGTGTTACGGTTTGTTCATTACTGTTCGGATTCTTAAATGTAACTTCAGCGGTGTCTTTCACTTTTGCACGGAGCAAATAACGCGCTTGTTGATAGCGAATAGCAAAATCAGAAGATTGAATAACATAAGTCTGTGTTTTACCTATTGCATCTTGAATCGGTTCGCCGTTGAAAGTCAGGATTTCAGCACCAACTTCAATACCTGCCAAGGCGGCGGGTCCATTTTCTAAAACATAAATGACCAGCACACGCCCATCATCTAATTCACGAATGGTGAAGCCATAACCACCATCTGTTGCTTGCGTGAAATCTTTGTTGGCATACTCTCCACCATCTAAACCGACATGCCCATCTTTGAACGCCCATGTAAAATCGCGCAACGCTAAGTAAAAGGCATTGGGGTCTCTTGTTGTTTCTGCTTTTTGAACGCGCGGTTTTAATTCTGCATACAAAGCATCCCAGTCAGGTTGTTTGCCTTCAACGCCATTGAAAGCATATTCCTTGCGGATAATTTCAAACATTTTGTCAAAGGCTTCGGTGTAAGAGTCGCCTGAAAAATCTTTGAGTACCACGTCGCTTGGCTCGTATAAAGTCATTTCGGCAATTGACTCTTTGCTAAAAGTAAAGGGGGCGGTATCTAAATCTATAATTGTATAACCTGCGCCAATTGGAGCAACAGGGTCATCAGTGGTAAATAGTAAACCGTCATCGCCAAAGCTAGTTGGAAATCCTTGCTCGGCATCTGGTGACCAAACAATTAACTTCCCACCAATCACTTCATCTTTATTCTCTCTATCCGTTCGGATAGATGCAAGATAAGAGGGCCAACCCGTCCAACGGTCATCACCTACAGCAAATGGACTACCATACAAATTAGGAGAATAACTAAGTGCAAAAATTTGCACACCTGTATTGGCTTCGCCATTGTTATCCACATCATTGAATTGACCTTCTGGAGCAGCAGGCAAATTCAAATCAAATGTGCCACTTAAGGTTTCGGGGTCATAAGTCATGTATCCCAATATTTGCGAATCAACAGGGATTTCCCATTCTTCATCGCGAATCACAAAGCCATACATATCAATTAACGCAACGGCATTTTCAACATAATAAGTAAAAACAAAATCATTAGTAATCGAATACTCACCTTGAATTTGGACAGGCTCAGCACCTTCAGCAGTTGGTGCTTCTGAAGTTGCATCCCCTTTTGGCGCACAAGCCGAAAGAATTAAACCTAAAATCACAAACAAAGAAAATACACGTGCAATTCTTATTTTCATAGGGCTTCCTCCAAGTTTTTCAATATTATAATCCCGTGCATGAAAGATTACATCAGCGAACTTGAGCAAGCGCAAAAAGCCAGAGAACAAGGCAAAGAAGGTCAGGCACGTGTTTGTGCGCGGCGTGCGGCTGGCATTGCCATTAAAGATTATTTGACTCGCAAAGGGATTCAACCTCCGAGTACAAGTGCTTTAGATTTGTTGAATGCTATTAAAGAAGAACCGCTTCTTCCCGCTGACCTGAAACTGGTTGCTGACCATTTGACCTTGCGCGTGACCGAAGACTTCAAACTCCCTATTGACGTAGATTTGATTGCCGAGTCTCGTCAGTTATGCGAGTGGCTTGTTAAAAACTAAAAGGTGACAGTCACTTTAAAAGTGACTGTCACCTCTATTACCGCGGGAAGTGTTTACATTATCCCTTTACGCCCCACAATATGATACAAAGCACGTGCTAGCGTAATCAATAACAACATACCAGATAGCACACCACCGAACACAAAAATCAATTTGCGCCAATCGCTTAGGCGTAAGGTAATTTCACTTGGCGATGGAAATTGAATCCTTTCGTACAGGCTTTGGAACAAGCCTGACGGAGCAGTAACAGGCTTCAACGTCCCGGCAAGATGCGCTTCAATTTCATCAAAATTTTCTTGGTCTATCTGGTCTGTCATATATTTCCTTATTATGGAGTCAAGTATCTTGATACTTGACTGTCAAACAGCAAGCAGTTTGACTCCAAAGTTATTCAGCAGGATACAAAATTAAGCCAACGGTGCCGGGTCCTAAATTAGCGGCGATGGAAATTGCCAATTCGCTAATCATGGTTTCTTTGGCATTGAAATGTTTTTTGGCATCTTCTAACAAGGCTTGACCTGATTTCAAATCACGGGCATGAACAACGCCTAAATAGACAGGTTTATCGCCAAATTCTTCTTTACCGATTGCAAGCACGCGTTCTAAAGAAGCTTTGCGAGTACGCACACGTTCAGCCATGTTAAGCACGCCATCGCTCAAAATAGCAATGGGTTTGACGTTAAGCACAGAAGCCAACGCCGCTTGCAATGCTTTCACACGCCCTGACATCTTTGCGTATTCCAAAGTATCTAATGTAAGAATCACGCGGATTTTTGATTTTATGTTTTCAACATACTTAACAATATCATCCACGCTTTTGCCGGCGCGTTCCATTTTGCGGGCTTCACGGCATAATAAACCAATACCCAACGAACCAACCGCTGAGTCAATTGGAATAATATTGAATTCACCTTTTAATTCTTCGGCGGCGGCAACTGCCGAAGCATAGGTACCTGAAAGTTTGGCTGTGATGTGAATGGAAAGAATCGTGTCACCCTTTTGTGCAATCTTGCGATAAAACTCAACAAATTGATGTGGTGAAGGTTGTGAAGTTTTGGGAATGCGTTTGCTTTCTTCTACTAACTTATAAAAGCCTTCGTTATCTAACTCAACCCCTTGCAAATAAGATTTTTCCCCGAACAAAATGTTCACGGGAATCATATCTATGCCATACTCTTTCGCCCACTCTGGAAGAATATCAGCGGCACCGTCGGTCACTATTCTCAACATGGTTTACTCTCCTTCAAGGTTTAGATTTTGGTCTTCCAATTGGTCTCGC